>CAYSBF010000040.1:0-19900 GCA_964429025.1 uncultured Pelagibacterium sp. | reverse complement strand
AGCCCACGCTCGCTACCGACATGGGCGCGCTCCAGGAACGCATCACCACCACCAACAAGGGCTCGATCACCTCGGTGCAGGCCATCTACGTGCCTGCGGACGACTTGACCGACCCGGCGCCCGCAACCTCCTTCGCGCACCTTGATGCGACCACCGTGCTCAACCGCGCGATTTCGGAAAAGGGCATCTACCCGGCGGTCGATCCGCTGGATTCCACTTCGCGCATGCTCGACCCCCAGATCGTGGGCGAAGAGCATTACGAGGTGGCCCGTTCGGTGCAGGAAGTCCTGCAGCGCTACAAGTCGCTCCAGGACATCATCGCGATCCTGGGCATGGACGAGCTCAGCGAAGAAGACAAGCTGACCGTGGCGCGGGCGCGCAAGATCGAGCGCTTCATGAGCCAACCCTTCCACGTGGCCGAGGCCTTTACCGGTGCACCTGGCATCTTTGTGCCGCTCGAAGACACCATCAAGGGCTTCAAGGGCCTCGTCGCCGGCGAATATGACCATCTGCCCGAGCAAGCCTTCTATATGGTCGGCACCATCGAGGACGCGGTCAAGAAGGCCCAGAAGCTGGCCGCCCAGGCCGCTTAAGAAGGAACTGACCGATGGCCGATGGCGTCAAAGTCGAAATCGTGTCGCCCGAGGCGCTCGTTCTGAGCGCCGAGGCGCGCTCGGTCACCGTGCCGGGGGCGGACGGCTATATGACCGTCCTGGGCGACCACGCACCGGTGATGACGGTTCTGAAACCCGGCTTTGTGACGGTGACGGATGGTTCGGGCGAGAGCCAGAGCTTTTTCGTGGCCGGCGGGTTCGCCGACATTTCGGATGATGGGGTTGCCATTCTTGCCGAAGAGGCAAAGCCGGCTTCGGCCTTTGGCCGCAGCGAGATCGAAGCGCGGATAACAGCTGCGCAGGCCGCATTCGATGCTGCCGCAACACCTGAAGAGAAGGCCTCGGCCCAGACTGCGCTCGACAATTGGAAGAACCTGCTGCTCGAGCTGGGTACGCTGGGTGCGGTTGCGCACTAGCGTTCGGGAGCCGCATATCATGCTGAGACAAGGGCGCCCTGCGGCGCCCTTTTTCTTTGGCCGCGGTGCCGCCGATGAAAAAAACGGCAACCTTCACTTAAACATATTTGCTTAGGGTGATGCGCGATCTCCTTGGGAGGGGCACGGCAATTCGTCGATAAGGAGCTATGCAGATGCAAGCGCTGGGCAGCACATTTTTTGGTCGTATCCGAATGACGGCCATGATCGCCGCGACGGTGGTCGCAGGCGTCATTCTTTCCGTGGGGGCGGTCGTTATTGCCGTCTACATGAACCTTTCGGCGAATTCGGCCAATGTCGCGGTCGAGACCCAGCGGTCCAATATCCGCACGGCTGCCACCGTTCTCGGGGGCATGGGTGGTATCCAGGTGGAATGGACCGAAGAGGGCGATGTGGCCTCGGTCGGCACCTGGGTCATGCCGCGCTTTTACAATCACGACCTGACCGATTCGATTGCGCGCGTCACCGGCCAGATGGCTGCGGTCTTTGCCTGGAACGCGGAAGCGGGCGTTTTCGAGCAGGTGACCGGTTCGATGGTCGACGCCGAGGGCAACAGGCTGCTGCTCGATCCGATCCCGGCCGACAGCGAACTCGTTGAGCAGATCAAGACCCAGGGCGCCGTCTACACCACAAACACGTTCAACGGCCAGCAATACTATTCTGTCTACCAGCCCATCAGCTATCTTTCGGGCACTGACGTTCTCGGCCTGCTCTATGTCGGTGTGAGCCAGGATGCGATCACGGCCGTCGTCACGGACACGATGAACCTCTTGATGATGGTGGGCGGCATTGCCGTGGTTGCTATTGGCGCCATTGCGATCCTCGCATCGCGCGCCATTTCCCGTCCCATTCCGGTTCTTTCCGGGGTCATGGGCAGGATCGCGGAAAACGAGTTTGACGTCGAAGTGCCCTACACGGCCTATACCAACGAGGTCGGGGACATGGCGCGTGCGGTCGAAATCTTCCGCCAGAACGGGCTCAAGGTTGCCGAAATGACCGAGGCTGAAGCGGCCAAGATCATTGCCGACGAGGAAGCCCGCCGCAAGATGATGGCCGAACTGCAGGAAGCCTTCGGCAATGTGGTCAATGCTGCGGTCGCAGGGGACTTCACCAAGCGGGTCGAAGCGAGCTTTGCAGATGCCGAGCTCAATGCGCTGGCCGGCTCGGTCAACGAGCTGGTCGAGACCGTCGACCGCGGCCTTGGCGAAACCGGCAATGTGCTGAGTGCCCTTGCACAGACCGATCTTACACGGCGGGTCGAGGGCCATTACGAAGGTGCTTTCGCGCGGCTCAAGCATGATACCAATGCTGTCGCCGAAAAGCTCTCCGACATCGTCATGGAGCTGCGCAGCACCTCGCGCACGCTCAAGACGGCGACGGGCGAAATCCTCTCCGGCGCCAACGACCTCTCCGAGCGCACGACGCGCCAGGCGGCAACTATCGAAGAGACTTCGGCCGCCATGGAGCAGCTTGCAACCACCGTTATGGAGAATGCCAAACGCGCCCAGGAAGCCAGCCAGACCGCCCGCACCGTTACCGATGCGGCCGAGGAAGGCGGGCAGGTGATGAGCGAGGCCACGTCGGCCATGGGACGCATCACGACGTCCTCGGCCAAGGTTTCCGACATCATCAAGATGATCGACGACATCGCCTTCCAGACCAACCTTCTCGCGCTCAATGCTTCGGTCGAGGCGGCGCGTGCGGGCGAAGCGGGCAAGGGCTTTGCCGTGGTCGCGGTCGAAGTGCGCCGGCTCGCCCAGTCGGCGGCGGAGGCCTCTTCGGAGGTCAAGGCGCTGATCGAGCAGTCCTCCAACGAGGTTGACGGCGGCTCAAAGCTCGTTGCCAAGGCGGCGGAAAAGCTAACAGCCATGCTCGAAGCGGCACGCGCCAACACAGCCCAGATGGAAGAGATTGCCCGGCAGAGCCGCGAACAGGCTTCCTCGATCGAGGAGGTCAACACCGCCGTGCGGCAGATGGACGAGATGACCCAGCACAATGCGGCGCTGGTCGAGGAGACCAACGCCGCGATCGCGCAGACCGAAGAGCAGGCGACCGCGCTCGACCGGATCGTCGAGATCTTCCGCATCGAAGGCGCGGCCAGCGCATCCGCCGCCCCGCTTGCGCCGGCCCATCGTCCGGCCGAACCTGCGCCTGCGGCAAGGGCAAAGGTCAAGCAGGCCCAGACTGCCTATCTCAGTCAAGGCAATGCCGCCATCGATGCCGACTGGAACGAGTTCTAGGCGGGAATCGCAAATTCGGATCCGGAAAGGCCGCCCCAGGGGCGGCCTTTTACATGTCTGGGTTGCCATTGCTCGATTCCTTGGTGACGCCGGCAAGGCCATTGCGCATATCGGCCGTATCGTTGACGAAATGCTAAGTGTTTAGGCGTTAAATTAAATCCTAACTCGGAATCCGCAGGGGACGGCGGTGCGCTGACCGGGGCAATTGGGAATTTCTGTGGGGGCAGAATTCCCATTGCCATGACCGATCAGGGCTTGCCGGGTCTGTACTGGACCAAAAACGGGTTGATGGAATCCCCTGCCATGTTTGCAAAAATGAGCGTTGCCGCCAGGGTCTATGGGGCCTTTGGCGGACTGATCGTCCTCTTGTGCCTCGCCGGTATGGCCGGTGCCTATGGCGTGCAGCACCTTGCCGGGCTGTTCACTGAATATCGGGCAGCGGCCAGGCAGTCGCTTGAAATCAACGACTATAATCGCGACCTTGCCGCCGCCCAGCGGCTCGCTCTCGAATACCAGCTCGAGGCGGCAGTCGATATCGGCGAGCAGATGATCGTGATGATCGAGGATGTCGCCACCTATGATGCCGATGGGCTCGCGATGTTCGAGACCGATCCGGCCTCGCTCGAAGGGCTCGAACGCGCCAAGACGGTATCGCTTCACTATCTCGATCTCGCCCAGCAACTGATCGCCGCGACGCAAGCTGGCGACGCCGCCAGGAGAGCAGAGCTGGGTGACGAGATGGATGCCGTCGACGACGAGCTCCAGTCCATCTATGACGGGTTGATGGACCGCGCCAAATCCACCCAGAACAGCATTGGCCCGGCAGCTGCAGCGGATGCGCGAGCCGGCACGCTGACGGTTATCACCATCGCCTTGGTTGCAGTGGTTATCGGCGCGGTACTCGCTCTCGTGATGGGGCGGTGGCTCTCAGGGGCGATCTCTGGCATGACTGCCATGATGCGGCGCCTGGCTTCGGGAGAATTCGATCTCGAAATTGGCGGCGTAGACCGCGATCACGAGCTTGGCCAGATGGCCAAGGCGCTTCAGGTTTTTCGCTCCAACGGTCAGGCCATGGAAGCGGCGGAAGCCGAGCGTCTCATCACTGCCGAGAAGGACGCCCAGCGCGCCCGCATGATGACGCGCTTTCAGGCTGCCTTCGGCGATGTCGTCGAGGCGTGCGTTGCGGGCGACTTCACCCGCAGGATCACCGAGGAATTCGGCGATGCCGATATCGATCGGGTGGTGACGAATTTCAATTCCATGCTCGATTCGGTCAATAGGGGTCTCGGGGAGGCAGGAGAGGTGCTGGCGGCACTGGCGCAGACCGATCTGACCTGCCGCATGCAAGGCGAATATCGTGGAGCCTTTGCTTCGCTGCGTGACGACACCAATCTCGTAGCCGAGCGATTGAGCGAGGTCGTCCACAAATTGCAGTCGACCTCACGCGGCCTCAAGACTGCGACCAGCGAAATTCTTGCCGGGGCCAATGATCTCTCCGAACGCACGACCAAGCAGGCGGCAACGATCGAAGAAACCTCCGCGGCCATGGAACAGTTGGCTTCAACCGTCATGGAAAACGCCAAGCGGGCCCAGGAGGCGAGCCAGACAGCGCTCACGGTCACCAATGCTGCCGAAGAAGGCGGGCAGGTGATGAGCCAGGCGAATGCCGCCATGGAGCGGATAACCTCGTCCTCGGCCAAGGTGTCAGATATCATCAAGCTGATCGACGACATTGCCTTCCAGACCAATCTTTTAGCGCTCAATGCTTCGGTGGAAGCAGCGCGGGCCGGGGAAGCGGGCAAGGGCTTTGCCGTGGTCGCAGTCGAGGTGCGGCGCCTTGCCCAGTCGGCGGCCGAGGCCTCCGCGGAGGTCAAGGCGCTGATCGAACAAAGCGTCACAGAGGTCGACGGCGGTTCGCGGTTGGTGGCCCAGGCCGCCGAAAAACTCACCTCCATGCTCGAGGCGGCGCGGACCAATATGAGCCTGATGGAAGGCATTGCCCGCGAGAGCCGCGAGCAGGCGGCAGCGATCGAAGAGGTCAACATTGCCGTAAGGCAGATGGACGAGATGACCCAGCACAATGCAGCGCTGGTCGAGGAGACCAATGCAGCGATCGAGCAGACCGAAGCGGAAGCCAACCGGCTCGACGCGATCGTTGAAATCTTCAAGGTCGGCGGGGCAGCAGCGCCTAAGCCTGCCTTGGCGGCTGTGACGGCCCGCCCGCAGGCGCAAGGCGCAAAGACCGCTGCGGCCCGCTACATTTCACAAGGCGGTGCCGCAATCGATGCGGACTGGAACGAGTTCTAGCGGTTCAACCTTCGCGAGGTTCCTCTCTCGAAAATGGCGCCGCTGGCGCCCTTTTTCATGGCCGCAGCGCTTCGGCGACGGCCGCCCTGGCGTGGAGGTCAGTCGTGTCGTAAACCGGCAGCGGGCTGACATCGTCGTCGATCAGCATGGCAAGCTCGGTGCAGCCCAGGATCACGGCCTCGGCGCCATTGGCGGCCAGGCGTTCGATGGCACCGATATAGGTGCGGCGGGAAGCGTCGGAGACAATGCCGCGGCAGAGCTCTTCATAGATGATGGCGTTGAGATCGGTCCTGCCGACTTCAGGAATGATCGGATTGAGCCCGCGCGCCTTGAGCGCGTCCTTGTAAAAATCCATCTCCATTGTAAAGCGCGTTCCCAGCAGACCGACACTTCTGGCGCCGTCTGCAATCAGCGCATCGGCGGTCGGTTCGGCGATGTGGATGAACCGGGCCTGCGTTGCCGCTTTCACCGCACCGGCGGCGGCATGCATGGTGTTGGTCGCAAGGATGAGAATATCCGCGCCCGCCTGATCCAGCATCTGCGCGCTTTGCGCCAGTTCCGCCCCGGCCCTTTCCCATTCACCGGTCGACTGCATCCGTGCAATCGGTGCAAAGTCGAGTGAATGGAGCAGGATCGGCGCCGAATGGAGCCCGCCGAGGCGGCGCGCCGTCTCGCGGTTGATCGCGGCATAGTAGTGCGCTGTCGATTCCCAGCTCATCCCGCCTATGATGCCGATGGTCCTCATCGGCCTTGTGAGGTGGCGAGTTGCGCCGGAATATGGGCGAACGCCTCCTGCACCCTGAGATAGGCGGGTCGCTTGAAGGGAACGATCACCTCGTGCACCCGGGAGAAATCTTCCCAGCGCCATGCATCGAATTCGGGATCCAGAGCACCTGAGCCCGGGGCGTCGAGATCTATCTCGCTTTCATCCCCCGTCAGGGCAAAGGCAAACCATTTCTGGCGCTGGCCGCGATATTTGCCCTTGAGTGCGATTCCCAGGACCTCGTCGGGCAGGTCGTAATAGATCCAGTCCTCGATCGCATCAAGCAGCGAGACCGAACGCACCGAGGTTTCCTCAAAAAGCTCGCGATGCGCGGCAGCGAGCGGGTCCTCGCCGGGATCGATCCCCCCTTGCGGCATTTGCCAGGGCTGGGCAACCTCGGATGTATCGGGGCCGGGGGTGAAGATACGGCGGGCGATGAACACCTTGCCTTTTGGATTAAAGAGCGCGATGCCCACACAATCGCGATAGGGCAGGGCATTGCGCAGGGTTTGGGTGTCGTCGCTCATGGCCGGGCCGGTCTGGGAGGTGCGATGTGGATTTACTGCGCTGCCGCGAGCCGGTCGGTCAAGAGGGCGCTGACCGGAACGAGCAGAAAGGCGTCTTCATCAAGGCTGGCGGACCACTCTGCGATGGTGCGGATCGAGACGGGAAGGGCAGAGACGGTGCCGATCGCCCAGCCGCGCTCGGCCGCCTGCGTTTCAAGTGCGGCCAGCGCCTCAAGGATCGCGCTGCGGGCGGGATTGGTGTCGATCTGGGTGTCGGCGCGGGCAAATGGCACATTGTTCGCGCGGGCCAGTTGCGGGGCGACCGAGCGGTTGGACGTGCCGTCGTCGAGATAGGCGAGACCGCGCAGGCCCAGTTCCTCCATGATGGGGGAGAAATCGCCGGCAGATGCGGTAAAGCGCGCGCCCATGTGGTTGAGAACGCCCACATAACCACCCATGCGTGTAAGGAGCCAATAGAGCTTTTCCAGATTGTCCCGCGCCGGCTGGTCGGCGAGCAGGGTGTGCGGGCCAGGATCGTTCTGGGGGTAGTCGAAGGGTTCGAGCGGCAATTCGAGCATGATCTCGTGCCCCGCGCCGCGCGCCGAGCGCGCGGCTTCGGCAAGATTGGTGCCATAGGGCGCGAAGGCCAGTGTGATGGCGCCGGGTAGCGTCGAAATGGCCTCCCTGGTCGTCGTCTCATTGAGACCGAGCCCGGTGACGACAATGGCGATCAGCTTTCTGCCGCCAGCCGCCTCGGGCGTAATGGCGGGGCGGGCGTAAGCCTGGTGCGGTTTGAGCCCGTCTGCACCCACGCGCGGCAGCGGCCCGTGTTCGGTATCCTCGACAAGCTGGGGAAGAACGCCATGAGTTTCGATTTCAGCGATGTCGCGCTCAAGCGCCGTCACCTCTTCACCCAGCGTGATAAAGGACGGACCGGGGCCGGTTGCGGATATATCCACCTCGTCGGCGGGGATCTGCTCGCCAAGCTCGATCGCGACTCTATTGGGTTCGCTCGTCATGGTGACCGGAGCTTGAGCGGACGGCCGGCCGCCGGCCGGGTCATCGACAAGGGCAACCCAGGCGATAATGCCGATAGCAACCACCGCCAGGGCTGCAGCGCCGCCCCGCGCCCAGGGAAGCTGACTCCAAGCGATCCGGCCCCCCACGGCGCTGCGCTTGCGCCGCTTCCTGCCCAGAGGTGCGCCTAACTCGTCGGTCATGCCGATCCGGTCCGGCCCCTGCGTCTGCCGCATTGCGTCCGCCGGGCGGCAGAGGCCGAATCACGCCCGGGAAGCTCAAGACCAGGCTAGTTGATTTCGCCGGAGCGGGGAATCCACCCCCCTCACTGGCTTTCGTTTTCGGACTCGATTTCCGCGCGCATGCTTGCAACGATCTTGGCCGGGTCAGGCGGGAAGGCCTCGTTTGTCGCTTCGCCCAGGATGAGGTCGATGGCGTGCTGGAGCTGGTTGTCCTCCTCGCGGTCCGCCGGGACGTAGACGGAAGACCCGGCGGTCGCTTCTTCTTCCTCTTCGCCCGAGATGTGCCCGGCCAGTCCGGCCTCGCCAATGATCTCATCGCGGCCCTGGAACTCTTCGGGGACATCTTGGAGGATCTGGATGTCAGGATTGATGCCCAGCGCCTGGATGGAGCGGTTGGCAGGGGTGTAATAGCGTGCGGTGGTGAGGCGCATTGCGCCGTCAAAACCGAGCGGAATGATCGACTGCACCGAGCCCTTGCCGAAAGAGCGCGTTCCCACCAGCGTTGCCCGTCCATGGTCCTGCAGAGCACCAGCGACGATTTCAGCCGCCGATGCCGTGCCACCATTGATGAGCACGATGACCGGAATATCGGCGATCAGTGCGTCAATGTCATCGGCGGCGGCATCATAGCGCGCACTCTGATTGGCCATGCGGCCACGGGTGAGAACGATCGAACCTTGCGATAGGAAGGCATCGGCCACGAACTGGGCCTGGTCGACCAGACCGCCCGGGTTGTTGCGCAGATCGAGCACAATGCCCGGGGGCGGGGCGTTCTCCGCTTCCATGATCTCGCGGATGGCGCGCTCGAGGCCCGAATAGGCCTGACCCGAGAAGCGGGAGAGGCGGATCACCGGCACGTCGCGCTCATAGTTCCAGCGCACGGCGGCTACGGCTATGATGTCGCGGGTGAGGGTCAACTCGATCAGCTGCCCGGCCCCTTCGCGCGAAACGACGATATCGACGTCGGTGCCCACTTCACCGCGCATCAGGTCCACCGCCTCGTCGAGCGTCATGCCCATGACCTGCTGCCCGTCGATCTCGACGATGAAATCATTGGCGAGAATGCCGGCACGTGAGGCGGGGCTGTCATCATAGGGGGTGACGACCTTGACGAGACCCTCCTCCATGGTGACTTCGATGCCCAAGCCCCCAAAGGTGCCTGACGTGTCCTCGCGCACATCGGCAAAGCTTTCGGGCGAGAGATAGGCCGAGTGCGGATCGAGCGAGGTCAGCATGCCCTGGATGGCGGCACGGATGAGTTCGGTCTCGTCCGGCGCCTCGACATATTCCTCGCGAATGCGGTCAAAGACGAGACCGAAAAGCTCGAGCTGGCGATAGAGCTCTTCTTCGCTGTTGGATTGCTGGCTGCCAGATTGCGCTGGCGCTGCAATCGGAAGGCTAAGGGCCAATACGGCCAGCCCGCCAAGCGCGAAGCGCCCCGTCCGGGACATCAATCCCCTCAACCATCCCGAACCTGCAATCGCGAATGCCGTCATCAGCCTGTTCCACTTTCCTGTTCCTGGGTGCGGGCGGTCCACCAGCCTTGCGGGTCAATGGGGATGCCGCCTTCGCGCAATTCTATATAAAGGGTCGGTCCGGTCACGCCTGAATTGCCGGCCAGCCGCATGCCGGATGGACCTTGCCCCATCGTGCCGAGCGGGGCGCCCATCTGGACGAAATCACCCATGCTGACGTCGACCCTCTCAAGCCCGGCCAAGACGATCATATAGCCATTGCCGGCATTGAGCACGACGATTCGGCCGTAATTGAGGAAGACGCCGGTATAGACGACCCAGCCATCGGCAGGGGCAAGGACCGGTGCATCGGCGCGGGTTGCGAGCATGATGCCCTGCGCGGTGCCACCAAAGCCGTCGGAAGCGCCAAAGCTCTGGACGGTCACCCCGTTGGCAGGCGGGGTGAGAAAGCCGCGCGCGGCTTCAATGGGCACGGCGGGCTCGGTGCGGGTCCTATCGGAAAAGGCGATGGCGAGGGTTTCGGCGTCGAGTACCGGTACGTCGCTGCCATTGATGGCGGCCTCACGCGCGCTTCCCGCCGCAGTCACGGCCGCGATGCGGGTTTCCAGCCCCGAGATCAGCTGTTCAAGCGATGTCGCGCGGTCTGCAAGCGCGCGGGCCTCGGCTTCCTCGACCAACAGGTCCTCGCTCAGCCATTCGCGTCCGCGGTTGCGGGCCTCGATGACAGTTGCGATGCGCAGGCGTTCGGCATGGAGCGTCTGGAGATTGTTGTTGAGGCGTTCGGCCTCGGCCAGTGCGGCATCCTTGAGCTCGACCAGCGCATTGAGATCCTCGGTCACCGTCTGGGCCTGCTGCTGAAGCTGGGGCAGGACCGCGCCGAGCAGCATGGCCGCGCGCGCCGAGCCGAGCGCATCGGTGGGATCGACAATGAGCGCGGGAGGAGGATTGGCCGATATCCGCTGGAGCGAGGCGAGCAGGTTGGCGATCGAGCGGTCGTGTCCATCGAGCCGGCTGCGGATGGCGCGTTCGGAAGCGAAAAGCTCTTCGAGGCGTTCCTCTATGACCCGGACATCCTCTCCGGCCAGGTCGATGCGCTGGCTGATGGCAAGAAGTTCGGCGGCAAGCCGCGTCGTGTCCCCGTCAAGCGCCTCGATCTCGGCACGGATTTCGGCAATGCGCTCCTGGGAGAGACGGATTTCGCCGGTCACCGATTCGAGCGTGCTGCCGATCTCCTCTGCCGCCGGTTCGAGCTCGGAATGGGGCAGCGTCTCAAGATCGATGGGTGCGGGCTCGTCCTCCTGTGCCGTCGATGGGGCCAAGCCCAACAGGCCCGCCAGCATGATGGCCGGCAGGACAGAGAGGGGACGCGCAAATGCAGCAATGGTCCGAATCACGGCAGGGACTTTACCAGCTAAAGAGAGCTCAATCGCCCCGGTGATAGGGGTGGCCGGATAAAATTGTGGTGGCGCGGTAGAGTTGTTCGGCGGCCATGATGCGCACGATCTGGTGGGGCCAGGTCATCGGCGAAAAGGAAAGGACAAGATCGGCGCAGGAGCGGACCTCATCATCGAGCCCGTCGGCACCCCCGATGACGAGGGCGAGCGCCGGGCGGTTGTCGGCGCGCCATTGGCCGATTTTGCGGGCGAAGCTCTCACTCGAAAGGCTCTGTCCGCGTTCATCGAGCGCGACGAGAACGGCTCTGTCGGGGAGCTGGGCGAGAATGGACCTGCCTTCTTCGCGCTTGCGTGCCTGGGCATTGCGCTCACGCGATTCGGGCAACTCGGTTACGGACGGGCCGGCAAGGCCAAGCGGCTTGCCGCTTTGCTGGGTGCGCTCGATATAGCGCGCCGTCAGCTCTCTTTCGGGCCCATCCTTCATGCGCCCGACGGCAAGGATCATCAATCGCATCGGCGGCTTGTGCCGCTGTTAATGCGTGTCGGCCTTAAAGTCCGCTGCCCACATCTTTTCGATGTTGTAGAACTCGCGGACCTCGGGCCGGAAGATGTGCACAATCACATCATTGGCATCGACCAGTACCCAATCTGCGGCCGGCAGGCCCTCGATCTGGGGCTTGCCATAGCCGTTCTCGCGCAGCGCCTTGACGAGCTGGTCGGCAATGGCGGCAACGTGGCGGTTCGACCGGCCCGATGTCACGACCATGTGGTCGGCCAGGCTCGATTTTCCGGTAACGTCGATGGCGAGGGTGTCTTCGGCCTTGGCATCCTCGAGACTTGCGAGGATCAGATCCAGCAGGGGTGGCTGGGGTGAGGCCTTGGGGCTTGCATCACTGGATGCGGTCTTGATGGGCGTTACGGCCATTAAGCACTGACCTCCGCCCGGAGGTTTTGTCCATGGGTCATCAGGATAGAACTTGCTCCTTTCTCCTTTTAGAACCGGCGCAGGGCGGCGCGGTTCCCTTCAATATGCGCGCGGCAACATGCTTTGCCAAGGGCGCCCATGCCGGTCAGTCCAGCATGACTTAATGTCGTTAATGAGACGGTAACCAAAAGGCGGCGGGCACCGGCTATCCGCCAGTGCGCAACTGGCTCGAGGAAAGCGGACTCATCAGCCCGTGAAGGAGAACCCATGCAGGCGGGTCAAGGCTTGCGAGCAGGGGCGCGTCGGATTCCTCGATCCGGCCAAGGTCGAAGCGGGAGGCGGCACGCGAAGCGGTAGCCTTGCGTGTCGAGCCGGGGCGGACATAGACGGCGACCGGCATGAGCGAGAAGAGCTGCTCCCAGCGCTCCCAGTGGTGAAAGCTCGCCAGGCTGTCGGCGCCCATGATCCATACGAATTTCCGGTCGGGCAGGCGGTTCTTGAGATGCGAAAGCGTCTGGAAGGTATAGGTGAAGCCATGAGCGGCCTCAAAGCCGGTGACGCGCTCGCGCGGGCCCGAGACCAGTTGCCGGGCGGCGCGGACACGTGTTTCGAGCGGGGCCAGATCGGAATGATCCTTGAGTGGGTTGCCGGGGGTCACCAGCCACCAGACGGCATCCAGTTGCAGGCGCTTCAAGCATTCGCGCGAGACGAGCCGATGGCCGTCATGGGGCGGGTTGAAACTGCCGCCGAACAGGCCGATGCGCATGCCCGGCGCCGAAGGGGGCAGGGCGATGACATCGCGGGGGTAGAGCGTGGCGTTCAAGGGCGGGTCTGCCCCTTGCCGCGCACGAGATATTTAAAGCTCGTCAACTGCTCGACGCCCACTGGCCCGCGCGCATGCATCTTGCCGGTGGCAATGCCGATCTCGCCGCCGAACCCGAATTCGCCGCCATCGGCGAACTGGGTCGAAGCATTGTGCAAAAGGATCGCCGAGTCGAGCCGGTTGAAAAAGGCTTCAACGACCGCGGGGTCCTCGGCAATCACCGCCTCGGTGTGATTGGAGGAATAGGTCTGGATGTGCCCGATAGCCCCATCGATGCCGTCGACGACTCTCACGGAAATGATGGCGTCGAGATATTCGGTGGACCAATCCTCCTCGGTCGCCGGCCGTGCCTGGGGCAGAACCGACAGAACCTCGCTGTCGCCCCTGATCTCGCAGCCCCGTGCCGCAAGAGCCTTGAGCACGGGCCTGAGGTGAGTGCCGATTGCGGCGCGATCCACCAGCAGCGTTTCGGCCGCGCCGCAAATGCCGGTGCGGCGCATCTTGGCGTTGGCGATGACATCGACCGCCATCGCAGTATCGGCGCTCTTGTCGAGATAGATATGCACCAGCCCTTCGAGATGGGCGAAAACCGGCACGCGCGCCTCCTTTTGAACGCGCGCAACCAGCGCCTTTCCGCCGCGGGGCACGATGACGTCGATGTTGCCGTCAAGCCCGGCCAGCATCTCGCCCACCGCCTGCCGATCGGTTGTGGGCACGATCTGGATGGCAGCCTCGGGGAGGCCTGCCGCCTTGAGCCCTTCGGTAAGCGCGGCATGAATGGCGCGGGAGGAATAGAAGCTGTCCGAGCCGCCGCGCAGGATTACCGCATTGCCTGCCTTGAGGCACAGCGCCCCGGCATCGGCGGTGACATTGGGCCGGCTTTCAAAGATCACTCCGATAACACCCAAGGGTGTCCGCACGCGGGCAATGTCGAGCCCGTTGGGGCGCTGCCAGCGGGCGATTTCGGTGCCGACGGGATCGGGAAGTTGCGCGACTTCGCGCAACGCCGCAGCAATGCCCGCGGCCCGATCCTCATCGAGCGCCAGCCGGTCGATAAAGGCCGGTGCGGCGCCGTTTCCCCTTGCCGTTTCGACGTCCTGGCGATTGGCGGCAAGAATGGCTGGCGTTTGCGCGATCAGGGCGTCGGCGGCGGCTTCAAGCGCCTCGTCCTTTTGCGCGCGCGGCGTGGTGGCAAGGACGCGTGCGGCAGCACGGGCCTTGCGCCCCATTTCAGCCATGACGGCGGCAATATCGCGATCTTGGGTGACGGCGGACATGGGCTAATCTCCTCAGGCCTTCAGGAGCACGAGATTGTCGCGATGGACAAGCTCGGTGCGGGTGTTGGGGCCGAACATATCCTTGATGGTTTCGCTTTTCTTGCCCATGACCAGTTCGGCGGCCTCACGATCCATGCCGGCAAGCCCGCGGGCGACCTCGCGGCCCTGGGGATCGAGAATGGCGACCGTATCGCCGGGATTAAAGTCGCCGCGGATTTTAACGACACCGATGGGCAATAGTGAGCGCCCCGAGTTGAGCGCATGCACGGCGCCGTCATCGATGGTAATATGGCCGGCAACTTCGAGCGTGCCCATGATCCAGCGCTTGCGCGCCGCCTTTGCGGTGGCGGTCGGCGCAAAAAGCGTGTGCGTGCCGCCCGCCATCAGCGCGCCCAGCGGATCGGGGCCGGTGCCGGAGGCTATGATCATGGCCGTCCCCGCATTGGTGGCAATCTTGCCGGCCTCGATCTTAGTGGTCATGCCGCCGCGCGAGAGGTGGCTGGCCGCCCCGCCGGCCATGGCTTCTATTTCCGGGGTGATCTCGGCGACAAAGGGGATATGGGCAGCGTTGGCGTCGCGAGCGGGCGGGGCGGTGTAAAGACCGTCGACATCCGAGAGCAGCACCAGAAGGTCGGCCTCGATCATGGAGGCAACGCGCGCCGAGAGCCTGTCATTGTCGCCATAGCGGATTTCGAAGGTCGCAACGGAATCATTCTCGTTGATGATCGGGACCGCGCCCAGGCCCAGAAGCGTGTTGACCGTTGTGCGCGCATTCAGGAAGTAGCGCCGCTCTTCGGTGATGTTCGGCGTCAAAAGAATCTGGCCGGTGACGATGTCGTGCCGGCCCAGATGCCCCGCCCAGGCCTGGGAAAGCGCAATCTGCCCGGCGCTGGCGGCAGCCTGACTCTGTTCGAGCGAAAGCGATTTCGATGCAAGGCCAAGGATGCGGCGCCCGAGCGCGATGGCGCCTGAGGATACGATCACGACATCCTTGCCCTCACCGCGCAACTGCGCGATGCCGGCGGCGAGGGTTGAGAGCCAGTCCTCCCGGAGCCTGCCCGATTTCGCATCGACAAGCAGCGCCGAACCGATCTTGATGACCAGCCGCCTATAGGGTGCTAGCGCGTTTGTCCGGGGTTCGACCGCAGCCATCAGGGCGTCCATTTTTCGGTGGGTTCGGCCTTTGAGGAGCGGGCCTGGTTGTCCCTGTCGTGGTCGAGTGCATCGAGGACGGCATAGAGCACGGCTTCGACGTTCCTGCCGGTCGCCCCGGAGATGGTAAGGATATTGCCTCCCGATGCGTCTTCGAGCTCTTTTCTGCGCTCATTGAGCGCCTCAGGCTCGAGCGCGTCGATCTTGTTGAGGCAGAGAATTTCTTCCTTTTCAGCCAATCCCTCCCCATAGGCGGACAGCTCGTTGCGGATGGTGCGCCAGGCGCCCACAACGTCCTCTTGGGTGCCGTCGACTAGGTGGATAAGCACCGCGCAACGCTCGACATGTCCAAGAAAACGGTCGCCAAGCCCGGCACCTTCGGAGGCCCCTTCGATAAGGCCTGGAATATCGGCCAGCACGAATTCACGCGCACCGGCACGCACCACACCCAGTCCGGGATGAAGAGTCGTAAAGGGATAGTCGGCGATCTTGGGCTTGGCCGCGGTGACGGCGGAAAGAAAGGTCGACTTGCCGGCATTGGGCAGGCCCACGAGCCCGGCATCGGCGATGAGCTTGAGCCGGAGCCAGATCCATTTCTCTTCACCGGGAAGGCCGGGATTGGCCCGGCGTGGCGCCTGATTGGTCGAGGATTTGAAGTGCGCATTGCCGAACCCGCCATTGCCGCCCTTGAGCAGCACTTCGCGCTGACCAATTTGGGTGAAATCGGCGATCAACGTTTCACCGTCCTCCTCAAAGACCTGCGTGCCAACGGGCACCTTGAGGATCACATCCTCGCCATCGGCTCCTGTGCGGTTCTGGCCCATGCCATGGGTGCCGGTGCCGGCCTTGAAATGCTGCTGGTAGCGGTAGTCGATGAGGGTGTTGAGCCCGTCGACGCATTCGGCGATCACGTCGCCGCCGCGCCCGCCATTGCCGCCATTGGGGCCGCCGAACTCGACGAATTTCTCGCGCCGGAACGCCACGGCACCGGCGCCACCATTGCCGGAACGGATGAAGACCTTGGCCTGGTCGAGAAATTTCATAGTGTCTCCAGCGCCTTGTAGAAGGCGTCGCGGCTGAGTTCGGTTTCGATATGGTCGATCTCGGCCTTCTGGGCAAGGCAGATGCGCTTGCCGAGCCCGGTTTGGGTAAAGCCGAGCTTTTTCTGGATGGCGAGAGAGGCGGTGTTGAAGTGGAATACGCCCGAGACAATCCGGTCGGCGCCCGAATTGGAAAAATACCAGTCGATGACCGCGCGCACGGCCTCGGTCATGTAGCCCTTGCCCCAATAGGGGCGTCCCAGCCAATAGCCGATCTCGGGCGACCGCCCCTCGCGATGCGTACCGCAGAACCCGATCAGCCCTTCGCGCTTTTCGCAAATAGCAAAGGTGATGGAATCCGGGCTCCAGTCTCGCTTTTGCCGCATCAGCCAGTCGAACGCCATCTGCATTGTATAGGGATAGGGCACCCGGGCGAGGTTTTTCGTCACCTCATAATCATTGAGAAGCGCCGCGATCCGCGGCGCGTCGCGCAGGCGCGGGCGGCGCAATAGAAGCCTTTCGGTCTCGATCTCGGGCTGGGCGGCGGTCATTGCGGCCCCGCCTCGATCCGGTAGCGGGCGATCAAAACCCCCTGATGCGGCCCGCAGGCGGCAATTGCCTCGCTTTGGAGCGCAAAGCCGAGCTTTTCGAGCACGGCGCGCGACGCGGTATTTTGAGAAATCGCGCGCGCGATCAGTGCCGGGCAGGCCCCGCTTGCCAGAGCCGCCTTGACCAGGGCCCCTCCCGCTTCGGTTGCAATGCCTCTTCCCCAATAGGGCTCGCCCAGCCAGTAGCCAAGCTCAGGCGGCGCCTCGTCCGGCTTAAAGGTCAACCCGATGACGCCGGCCACCTCGCCTGGCGCGATTTCGATGACGAAGGGGTGCTCTTCGGGCCGTTTTGCAAACTCCTCGACAAAGGCGATCGCGTCTGACTCGCCATAGGGGAAGGGGATGCGCGAGGTCATGCGGTGGATTTTTTCATTGTTGGCGAGGCGCGCGATGGCGGGCACGTCCGCCCGATCCGGCGCGCGTAGCACGAGCCGGGCGGTCGCGATCCGCGGAGCCAGCCAATCGGTCGAAAAGAGGGTATCCATCATCTGACCCAAACGCAAAAAGGGGAGCCGTCGACCGGCTCCCCTTATCTCTAGCTGACCGCAACGCCGGGGAGAAGGTCTCCGGCGCAACGGGAACCGTCCGCCGTTATTCGGCAGCCTTCATTGGCTCGACGGAAACGAAGCTCTTGCCGCCCGACTTGGTGGCGAACTTCACCGTGCCGTCCACCAGCGCGAAGATGGTGTGGTCCTTGCCCAGCCCCACATTGGTGCCCGGGTGCCACTTGGTGCCGCGCTGGCGCACGATGATGTTGCCTGCGACAACGGCTTCGCCGCCGAACTTCTTGACGCCGAGACGGCGGCCAATGGTATCGCGTCCGTTGCGGGATGAACCGCCTGCTTTCTTATGTGCCATCTGGGTCCGTCCTTATTCCTTGTCGGCCGACTTGGCCGGAGTCTTCTTGGCGGCGGGCTTTTTTGCGGGTGCCTTCGCCTTGGTTTCGCTCGTGCCGGCTGCTTCCGCCTTGGGCTCGGCCTTCTTGGCCGGGGCCTTCTTTGCAGGCTTTTCCTCGGTTGCGGGCGCTGCCTCTGTCTTTTCAGCCTTCTCAGCCTTTTTGGGCGCTGCAGCCTTCTTGGCCGAGGGCTTTGCCCCGCCGGTCAGGATTTCCGTAATGCGCACAAGCGTCAGTTCCTGACGGTGGCCGTTCTTGCGGCGATAGTGCTGGCGGCGCTTTTTCTTGAAGATGATGACCTTCTTGTCGCGGAACTGCTCGACAACCTCGCCGGCTACGAGCGCGCCATCGACAAGCGGAGCGCCAATCGTGTCGCCCACCATCAGCACGTTTTCAAACGTAACGGTATCGCCGGCCTGGCCGGCGAGCTTTTCGACCCGGACGAGGTCATTGGCAGCAACCTTATACTGCTTGCCTCCGGTCTTGATGACTGCAAACGTCATTGTCTGTTGTCCGGGCATGCCGCCCGGTCCCTTGTTTTTGCGTCCTTCGGCGCCGCGGTCTTGCCCGATGGTCTCCGCGGTCTTCGTCATGAGGGCCTCCGCCTGTCGGCGGCGGGCCCGGGCGGCCTGTGGCAGCGTGTTGGACAAACAAAACAGGCGCGACGGGTTGCCCCCTCGCGCGTTTGTGGAGGTGCTTATCGGTGCAAACGCCCCGGGAGTCAAGCGTTGCGCCGCTGTTTCAGAGCTCGGGATACCAGTTTCGCACCCGCACCTCGGTGTGGCTGCCCGAGGGCACGAGCTTTAGCAGGTCCTGAGGCTCGGTACCGATCTTGTCGAAGGGGAAACGGTAGTGGAAGGGGTAGGCGATCCGGGGCTGGGTCTTCTCGATACAGGCAACGACCTGATCGGGCGTCATCGTATAGGGTAGGTTCATGGGGAAGAAGGCGACGTCGAGCGGGCCGAGCCTATCCATTTCCGGCGTCGGTTCCGTGTCCGAGGCGAGATAAACGCGGATGCCGGCAAAGTCGAAGAGATAGCCATTGCCGACGCCCTTTTCGTGATATTTGAGGCGCTCGGGCGTGGTGTTGTACATCGCGATCGCCTTGAGCCCGATGCCGTTGATTTCCGTCTTGTCCCCATTGGCCATGAGCGTTGTCCTGGCCGCGATATCGGAAGGCAACTGGTCGAGGACGATCTTTGGCGCCACGAGCTTCACCCCTTCGGTCACCAGCGCATCGAGCGTTGCGATATCGAGATGGTCGCCATGATGGTGGGTGAGGATAATGAGGGTCGGGCGCGCGAGGGATTGATAACGCTTTGCGCCGCCGACGGGATCGCAATAGATCACCTCACCATTCCATTCCATCACCAGCGTTGCATGGTGGATGGGAATGATGACGAGCGGGCCCTGGGGTGTCTCGATCTCGTCGCGTTCAAACATTTGCAAAACCTCCCGTTTCGGCCGCGTTTTGTATCCGGGTCTCCTTCCACTCATCGAGGTTCCACGCCGGAGCGTCCGGCGCGATCGCGATGAGCGGTAAATAGGCGTCGGCCATGACCGTTTCAGCCCCGCAAAGGGTCGAGATGACACAGCGCCTATATTGGTTCCCCTCATAGAGATCGAGCCGCTCGAAATCGGTGACAGTCAGGCGGTCGATCAAGAGGCCGGGAGCCGCATCGCGTTCGGCCACAACAAGGGCGGGATAGCTTTCTCCGGGATAATAAACCGCGCGCCAGCCCGGCGCCTGGGCCGGTCTCAGCACGGCAGTATCGACTGTCCGGCCCAGCACCGCGGCGAGGATTTCCCTGTCGCGCAACGTGCCATAGACAAAGAGCGGGTTCATCTCGGGGGTCGGCATAGGCAAACTCTAGCCCAAGTTCATCCCCAGTCAAACAAGGTGTTGCGGGCTCCGGGCGCCTATGCCATATAGCGCGCACCCAAGCGACCGGACACGGCAATGGCGGATGCCGCGCTGCCGTGACGCGAGGACGGAGAGGTGCCGGAGTGGTCGAACGGGGCGGTCTCGAAAACCGTTGAGCGCGCAAGCGTTCCGAGGGTTCGAATCCCTCCCTCTCCGCCATCTTCCCTGAATTCTGTGTTTTCAACGGCTTAGGCTCCCGGAGAATCTCTGGGACTTGTGCACATGCATGATGCACGTGTCCTTGTTCGATCTCCGGCCGTGCAG
>CAYSBF010000039.1:0-22718 GCA_964429025.1 uncultured Pelagibacterium sp. | reverse complement strand
GGGTCGCGCTTCTCGGCGGCATGGGCCCGGGCGTCTTCCTGTTTCTGCCGCTGCTGTTCATCCTGCTGAACTGGGTCGCGGCGCTGAAATGGCTGCTCCATCCCCCGCGCCGCTTCAGCCCACCCGTCACCATCATCATACCGGCCTTCAACGAAGCCATATCATCGCCCACACCATCCGCTCGGTGGAGGCGGCAGCAGAGCGCTATCCCGGTCAATTGCACCTTCTGGTGATCGACAATAACTCCACCGACAACACCAGAGAGGTGATCGCAGCCGCTCTGGCGGAGACCAGAAAGCTTGTCGGCCGCTTGATCGTGGAGACGACACGCGGCAAGGCCCATGCGTTGAGCCGGGGAGTGGCCGAGACCGAAACCGATTACGTCATCCGTATCGATGCCGACACCCAGATCTCTCCCGATGCCGTTTGGCGGATCATGCGCCATTTCCGCGACGAGCATGTGGGTGCGGCTGGCGGATTTGCGCTATCGCCGGGTGGGGGCATGTTCGACAAGGCCCGCCAGCTCGAGGTGATCCTCAAAGTCGGGCTCGACCAGGTCGCCTACGGGGCCGCCGATTGCATATTCGGCATCCCCGGCATGTTCGCGGCCTATCGGACAAAGGCGATCAGGGGTGTAGGCGGCTTTGCCCATGGCATGAACGGGGAAGATACCGACGTCGCCGTCCGCATCGGGGAATCCGGCTACCGGCTGGTGATAGACCCCACCGCCACCTTTGTCTCGGAAGTGCCCCGCACCATAGCTCATATGCGCGAACAGCGGCACCGCTGGTTCCGCTCCATCTTCCACGTCAGCGCCCGGAACCACGACTACTTCAGGTTCAGCGATTTCACCGTGCGCAGCAAGCTGATGATGCCCTATATGCTGCTCAACACCGCGCGCCGCGCCGTGGCTCTGCCCTTCCTGCTCTTTGGCTTCGCATTCCTGTTCATAGCGCCCGATCCGCGCAGTGCGATTGCCATGGAAGCAGTGCTGGCCTTCATTCTGGGGGCGCCGCTCATCATGGTGGTCTTTGCGACCCTCGTCATGCTGCGCTTTCAGGATTTGCTGGGCCTGCCGCACTATCTGCTGTTCAGGTTGTTCCGTTCCTACCTGACGCTCGAATCCATGCTTTCGATCACTTACGACAGCTTCAGCCGCCGAGGACGTTCCTCACAGCCTCGACCGTCTTTTCCACAATGATGTCGGCCTCGGCCTGAGTGAGGCACAGGGGCGGCGCGAAACCGATGATGTCGCCCTGCGGCATGGCGCGGGCGACGACGCCGAGTCTCGCCATCTCGGCCACGATGCGGATCGCGACCCTCTCGTCGGCGCCGAAAAAGCTGACGGTTTCGCGGTCCCTGACCAATTCGACGGCGCAAAGCATCCCTTCGCCGCGCACCTCGCCCACGTGAGGATGACCACCAAGGGCGGCCTTCATCTGCGTATTGAGATATCCACCGGTTTTCCCGGCGTTTTCCACAAGACCCAGCTGGTCGACCAGGTTGAGATTGGCAATCCCCGCAGCCGCGCCGATTGGGTGGGCGGAGTAGGTCCAGCCATGGCCGATGGGGCCGTTCTCGTCGGTGCCCTGCTCGAGGACCTTCCAGATTTTGTCCCCGATGATCGAACCCGATAGCGGCGCGTAGGCGGAGGTCAGGCCTTTGGCGATGGTGATGATGTCGGGGCGGAGCCCGTAATGATCCGAACCCATCATGGTACCCAGTCGGCCGAAGCCGGTCACGACCTCATCGGCAATGAGCAGGATATCATTTTTCTCGAGGACCGCCTGGATGGCCTCCCAATAGCCGGACGGGGGCGGCACGATCCCGCCTGTGCCCAGCACCGGCTCGCCGATGAAGGCCGCTATGGTATCGGCACCTTCGCGGGCGATCAGCGCTTCGAGCTCGGCGACGCAATGGGCAACGAAATCGGCTTCGCTCATGTCGATCTGCGGTCGGCGGAGGTAATAGGGAGCCTCGGTGTGAAGCACCGGGGCGAGGGGCAAATCGAACTTGTTGTGGAATGCCGCCAGCCCCGTCAACGAGCCCGTCATCAGCCCCGAGCCGTGATAACCGCGCCAGCGCGAGAGGATCTTCTTTTTCTCCGGCCGGCCGAGAATGTTGTTGTAGTACCAGACGAGCTTGATGTTCGTCTCGTTGGCATCGGACCCGCTGAGCCCGAAATAGACCTTGCTCATCCCCTCCGGAGCGCGGTCGATGATCATCTTGGCAAGCGTAATTGAGGCCTCGGTGCCGTGCCCGACATAGGCATGATAATAGGCCAGCGAACGGGCCTGTTCGGCGATCGCATCGGCGATTTCCTGGCGCCCATAGCCGACATTGACGCAATAAAGTCCGGCAAAGGCATCGAGCAGCCGGTTGCCGTTCCTGTCCTCGATATAGACGCCCGAGCCGCCCGTGATGATGCGGCTGGGGCTTTCACCCCGCGCATGCTGGGCAAGATGGGTCGATGGGTGGAAAAAGGCTTCGCGGTCCCAGCGGTCGAGCTGATCATTGGTCAGCATATCAGGAGTCCTTGTCGGCTTGGTCTGGATGGGGAATCGGCAGCTCATGCCCAGTCGCGGCAGACATATTTGACCTCGGTGAACGCCTCGAGC
Organism: uncultured Pelagibacterium sp.; assembly: GCA_964429025.1. Classification (GTDB taxonomy): domain Bacteria; phylum Pseudomonadota; class Alphaproteobacteria; order Rhizobiales; family Devosiaceae; genus Pelagibacterium. Next base: position 20,100 of record CAYSBF010000039.1, on the reverse strand, counting down.
CCGAGACGCGCGCCTTCTCGGCCGAGCCCGGATTGCTTGTAGCCGCCAAAAGGTATGGGAGCGCCGGTAATCTTGGTACGGTTGACCGCCAGCATGCCGAACTGCAATTGCCGTGAAACCCGGTAGATGCGGCGCGGATCACTGGTGTGTACATAGGCAATGAGGCCATATTCGGTTGCGTTGGCCCTTGCAATCACCTCTTCTTCGCTCTCGAACGGGGAGATCGCCGCCACCGGCCCGAACGTTTCTTCGGACATGATGAGAGCGTCGTGGGGGACGTCCACCAGAACGGTCGGTTCAAAAAAGAGCGCGCCCTCACTCGAGGGCTTGCCACCGGTCAGACAGCGGGCGCCTTTTGCAAGCGCATCCTCCACATGCTGGACCTGCTTGGCGAGTGCGCGCTCATTGATGAGTGGCCCGATGTCTGGGTCCTCGGCGCCCGATCCCACGGAAAGCGCAGCCGTAACTTGAGCGAAGCGCTCACAGAACTGCTCGTAGACGCGGCGCTCGATATAGAAGCGGTTCGCGCCAAGGCAATCCTGTCCCGAAGTCGCGAATTTGGCCTTGACCGCCTCTGCCACTGCATAATCGATATCGGCATCGGCAAAGACGATGAATGGCGCATGCCCGCCCAGTTCCATCACAAGCCTCTTGATCGTTCCGGCGGACTGGCGATAGAGCAGCCGCCCCACTTCGGTCGACCCTGTAAAGGAGAGGACACGCACACGCTGGTCTTCCGTCCAGGGCTCGACCACCACCGGCGCTTTGCCGGTGACGACATTGAACACCCCGGGTGGCAGCCCTGCACGATCGGCCAGAACGGCGAGCGCCGTTGCCGAAAAGGGCGTTTCGGCGGAAGGATGGACAAGACAGGGGCAGCCTGCCGCCAGCGCGGCAGCCGCCTTGCGCGTGATCATGGCAGAAGGAAAGTTCCAGGGCGTAATGAGCGCGGCCACGCCCGAAGGTTCGCGCCAGACCTCCACCTCGGCATTGTGGAGGTGGGACGTCACGGACTCGATATTGGGACGCTTGGCTTCCTCGGCGTAAAATTCGACAAAGGAGGCTGCATAGTCGATCTCGCCGCGCGCCTCGGAAATCGGCTTGCCCTGTTCCCCTGTCAGAATTTGCGCCAGATCCTCGCGCGCCGCCACGATCAGTTCAAACCAGCGGCGCAGAATGGCTGATCGCTCCTGGGGCAGACGGGACGACCAGTCGGCAAAGGCCGCTTGGGCAGCATCGACTGCGGCGCGCGATTGTTCAGCGCCAATCGCGGGGACGCTCCCGAGAAAATCTCCGGTCGCAGGATCATGAACCGCGATTTCCTCTCCCGTTGCCGCGTCGACCATATTTCCACCGATATAGGCGGACTGGCAGAACAGCGCGGGGTCGGCGAGCCGGCCGGCAAGGCCGTGCTCGACATAATGTGCGGAAAGACTGGACATGGGCAGCACTCCAGAAGTGGTTTGCTGCCCACAAACTAGCCGCAATCGGAAAGAGACGCCTGCCAATCTCGGTGCCAAAAGGGGAAGGAACACCTTTGGCGCCTATGGCAGGGAAGATGGTTCATCTGTCCGGGCGGCAGCTCATCCCTGCTCGACCAGCGTCTCCAGCGGGACGGGCGCATCTTTCACAGGCGAGGTCACGACATAGGAGTAGTAGCGCTTGACCCCGATCTTTGCTGCCAGCAATTCCTCGATGAGCTTCTGATAGGCCTCGAGATCGCGCGTGATCACCTTGATCATGTAGTCGATCCCGCCGCCCACGGCCCAGCACTCGACGATCTGGTCGATCCCGGCGATCGCGGATTCGAACCGGGCGAAATCCTCGGCCCGGTGGCTGTCAAGTTCGATCTGGACGAAAACGATGGCAAGAGGCCCAAAGCTGCGCAGGGAGATGCGCGCCCCATAGCCTTCGATGATGCCCGCGTCCTCGAGCCGCTTTAGCCGCTCCCAGCAGGGGGTTGGCGTCAGATTGACCCGTTCGGCAAGCGTTGCCTTGGGTATCCGTCCCTCACGCTGAAGGATCGACAGGATCTTGAGATCGCGCCCGTCGAGTTTGAGACTCTGGCGAATGGGTGTGCCCTCTTTCCCGGATCGGTCAGTAGGCGACAAACTACATCCGCCGGCCCTGAAGGTCCAGATTACGGCATGAAAAACAAAGTGTTTCGTCCCGCCGGTCCGTTGATCCGGCAGCTTGTGCTGTGCTGCCCCCAAAGGGGTGCACTGACTGATCGCCGCATGTGGCGATCAGTTTCCTTCGAGCACGGCCTTAAGGAAGGCGCGGGTGCGTTCTTCCTTGGGGTCCGTAAACAGTTCCTCGGGCGGCGCCTCTTCGAGCACCTGCCCCTGATCAAAAAAGCAGACGCGGTCGGAAATCTGCCGCGCGAAGTTCATCTCATGGGTTACGAGAAGCATGGTGAGGTCATGCTCTTCGGCAAGGCGCCGGATGACCGTCAGCACCTCGCCCACAAGCTCGGGATCGAGCGCCGAGGTCGGCTCGTCAAAAAGCATGACCTTGGGCCGCATCGCCAGCGCACGGGCGATGCCCACTCGCTGCTGCTGTCCGCCGGAAAGCTGATGGGGATATTTGTCGGCATGTTCGGTCAAGCCCACCATTTCGAGCAATTCGTCCGCGCGCTCGCGCGCCTCGGCCTTTGACAGTCCCAGCACTTGCGTTGGTGCCTCGGTGAGGTTGCGCCGCACTGACATATGGGGGAAGAGATTGAACTGCTGGAACACCATGCCCATTTTCGAGCGCATCTCGCGCAGGTGCTTTTCGCTCGCAGGCCTTAGCGCGCCGTCGGGGCCCTTTTCGTGCCAGAGCGTTTGCCCGTCCACATAGACCACGCCCTCCGAGATCGGTTCGAGCGTCATCAGCACGCGCAGCACGGTCGATTTCCCCGAGCCGGACGGCCCGATGATCGTGACCTTCTCCCCGTTCCCGACCTCGAAATTGAGTTCGTTGAGAACGACGAAATCGTCGAAGCGTTTGACCACCTTGTCGAATTTGATGATCGGCTCGGTCATTTGAGCGGTATCCCCCTCTTGGGCAGGTTGGTGTCGAGCAGGCGAATTCCTGCCGCCGCCACCAGGGTCAGGATGAGATAGATCCCGCCCACCATGGATAGCGGAATGAGATAGTTGAACGTCCTGTCGCCGATGATGCGGGCAACGTTGAGCATCTCGAGAACGGTCACCACCGAGAGCAGCGGAACATCCTTCATGATCGAGACAAGATAATTTCCCATCGCCGGGATCACCCGCGGAACCGCCTGCGGCAGAACGACGTGGGTGAATGTGCGCATCCCCGTCAGGTTGAGCGCGCGCGCCGCCTCATGCTGGCCGCGCGGCACCGCTTCTATACCCGCGCGATAGACCTCGGACGTATAGGCGGAATACTGCAGGCCCAGCGCCAGCGCGCCGGTCATGAAGGCCGGCAGAATAATGCCGAACTCGGGCAGCACGTAATAGAGAAAGAAGAGCTGGATGAGGAGCGGCGTGTCACGCAGGAACTCGGTTATGATGGCGGCCGGCCACGAGATGATCTTGGCTGGTGCCGCCTTGAGCGCGGCCCACACAAGGCCCACGACCAGCGCAATGAAAAAGCCGACCACCGTTGCCTGGAGCGTTACGACAAGGCCCAGCAGCAAAATGGGCAGGATCGAGATCGCGAAGGCGAGGTTGCTGGATGTATCCCACTCAATTCCGAACAGCATGGCTCACCTCATCGTCGCGCGCCAGCGCCCAACAAAGCGTTCGAGCAGCCGCATGAGACCGGTGAGCACGAGCGCAAGCCCGAAATACATGAACAGGGTCATCGTGTAGATCGTCGTCGAGTCCTGGGTGAAGTTGCGCAATTGCTCTGCGCGGAAGGCAAGATCCGAAAGGCTGATCAGGGAAACCAGTGCCGTATCCTTGAGGTTCTGGATCGCGAGATTGCCGAATGACGGCATCATCTCGGGGATGGCCTGGGGCAGTGCGACCCGCCACAATGTCTGGCGCGGGGTGAAATTGAGCGCCTTGGCTGCCTCGTGCTGATCCTTGGAAACCGCCTCGATCGCGCCGCGCACGACCTCGGCACCATAGGCACCGATATTGAGCGAGAGTGCCAACACGCCAGCCACGACCGGCGGAAGCCTGAGGTCGACCCCGATCAACTGCCCCGCGACGGGCAACGCAAAGTAAAGCCAGAAGAGCTGCACGAGCAGCGACGTGCCGCGGAAAATCTCGATATAGGTGACCGAAACCGTTTTGATTATGAGGTTTCGGGAGGTCTTTCCGATCCCTGCCGCAAAGGACAGGATGGCTCCCAATATCGTCGAATAGAAGGTCAACTGGACGGTGACCCATGCCCCTTGCATCAGGGGATTGATGTAGGCGGTCCAATCCATCGGGTCGGTCTCTGAATGCCTTGGTGCAGGTTCACCCGGATTGGGCCGGTGGGCGCAACGCCGCCCACCGGCCCGTTCGGATTAACAGGAAAGCCCGATTTAGGAGCAGAGTTCCTCGGTCGACCGGTCGAACGACCGGGAAATGTCGACATCGGTGAAGCCGTAGCCGGCGACCGTCTGCTCCCATTCGTCTGTCTGCTTGTATTCAGCCAGAACCTCATTCACTGCGTCACGCAGATCCTCGGAGTCTTGGGCAAAGACGAATCCGCCCCAAGAGCGCTGCGGCTCGCCGTCAATGACAGGATCGGTAAAGCCCGAGACGATCTCGACCTGATTGCTCTGCCCCGCCAGCTCGCTGGCCGTAAGGCCGGTTGCCGCATAGGCATCTGCGCGTGCTGTCGCGACGGTCGAGATGGCGTCGGCATTCGACGACAGCGTCACGAGCTGGTTCTCGTTGACGCCGAGCGCCTGCATCATGTCGAGCTGGTTGGCGCCGGCCATAATGGCGACCCGCAGGTCGGGGTTTTCGGCAAAGTCGGAATAGGCGCTGATGCCCTTGGGATTGCCTGCGGCAACGAGAAGCCCCTCACCATAGGAGGTATTGGGTTCCGAATAGATGACGCTGGCGCACCGGGTGGGAATGATCGCCATTTCTGCGGCAACCATGTCGAAACGGTCGGCCTGAAGGCCCGGGATCAGCGAGGAGAAGTCCACGGTAACCCACTCGATATTTTCGATACCCAGTACCTCGACTATGTGCTTGGCAACGTCGGGCCCCGCGCCTTTTGCCTCGCCGGTGACGGGGTCGATATAGCCATAGGGAATTTCGTTGGCTACCGCGATCCGGATTGTGCCGCTCTCGCGGATTTCCTCGAGCGAGGCTGCCTGGGCGGCGGTTGTGACTGCGAGCGTTGCTACACCTGCAAAAAGGGCGCCCTTGATCGCTGCCGAAATTGTCTTGCGCATGGCTTCTCCTGTTTCCGTTTGTTTTTCACTGATGACAGGGTATTGAAGCAGATGAACGATAATAAAGTTCCTCGCATACCTAAAATGCAAACTCGGGTCTGCTCTGGATTAATCGAGGCAGACCGTCACTGCATCCGGGTCAATACTGCCCAATCAGCTTGACGATGTTTGGCCCGTTAACGTTGCGGACTTCCGGCGCCAAGTCGAGGGATGATGCGTCTATATACCCGCCCGATTAGCAGCAAGACCATCTGCCGCGGCTGCACAAAATGGAAGGACGCCCCAAGAGGTCCGAATGCATAGTCGTTTCGTCGCCGTCCTGCCCGATGACCTTTCACAGGGGTCGCCCAAGGCAGGATCGCCGGCTTCCTGAATTGGGGTGGTGCATGGCAGACGCCGTGACGATCGAAGACGTTGTGGCCGCTCGGCAACGCATCATGCCGTTTGTCGCCCATACACCGCTGACGCACAGCCCAGAACTCAGCCGCCGCACGGGCCAGCCCGTCTATCTCAAGAAGGATCATCTCCAGCCTACCGGCAGTTTTAAGCTGCGCGGGGCGACCAATGCCGTTCTTTCACTTGTCCAGAAGGGCGGCGCGGCAAGCGTGGGCGCTGCATCGACTGGAAACCACGGCAGGGCGCTGGCTCACGCCGCAAGCGCCGCCGGATTGCGGGCGATCATCTGCATGTCTTCGCTCGTGCCCGGCAATAAGGTCGAGGCGATCCGTGCGCTCGGTGCCGAGGCGCGTATCGTGGGGCGGAGCCAGGACGAGGCGCAGGAGGAAATTGACCGGCTCTGCGTCGAAACCGGTCTCATCGACGTGCCGCCCTTCGATAACGCGGCAGTCATCGCAGGGCAGGGGACGTTGGGCCTCGAAATCGCCGAAGACCGCGAAGATCTTGAAGCCGTTCTGGTGCCGCTTTCGGGCGGGGGGCTGATCGCCGGCGTCGCGCTTGCCGTCAAATCCCTCTCGCCATCCACTCGTGTTATCGGCGTCTCGATGGAGCGCGGCGCGGCCATGGCCGCGGCTCTGCAAGCGGGCCGCCCTGTCGCGGTCGAAGAGCTGGAAACGCTCGCCGACTCTCTTGGCGGCGGCATTGGCCTACAAAACCGATATACCTATGGCATGGTTCGCGAGCTGGTGGATGAGGTAATCCTACTATCAGAGCGCGAGATCGCCGAGGCCATCGCCTTTGCCTTCGAAACCGACGATGAAGTGATCGAAGGTGCCGGAGCGGTAGGTATAGGCGCTCTCCTGAGCGGCAAGTTCGAGCCGGCCGGTCCCACGGCTCTCGTTCTCAGTGGCTGTAACATAGACCCGGTGGTTCACGCGCAGATCGTCTCTCGCAGCCACCCCGTTTTTGCCGGAGACGCGTAATGGCCACCGTCCAAATTCTGACTGAAGCGCAGCTGCGCGGTCTCGTGACGCTCGACGCCGATGCCATTGCCTGCGTTGAAGCGGCATTCTCCGTCCTTGCCGGCGGATCTGTCGTGATGCCGCCGATACTGAGGCTGGACATCGAGGAGGCCAATGGTGAGGTCGACGTCAAGACGGCCTATGTGCCGGGTCTCGACCGGTTCGCGATCAAGATCAGCCCGGGTTTCTTTGACAATCCCAGGATCGGGCTCCCCTCGACCAATGGCATGATGGCCGTATTGAGCGCGAAAACAGGTCTGCTCGAGGCGCTGCTGCTCGATAACGGCTATCTCACGGATGTCCGGACGGCGGCCGCCGGCGCGGTTGCCGCCAAGCATCTCGCCCGCCACGGCGCCCGGACTGCTGCCATCATTGGCGCTGGTGTCCAGGCGCGGATGCAACTGGCGGCGCTCAAGCTCGTGCGCAACATTCGCCACGCCCGGGTGTGGGCGCGTGATGCGGACAAGGCGAGCAGCTTCGCCGAGACCGTTTCAGCAGAATTGGGCATCGAGATTGCGCCCGCCGATACTGCCCAGGCTGCCATGCGTGGCGCCGACATTATTGTGACGACGACCCCCGCCGCGAGACCTCTCGTTCTGGCGGACTGGCTCGAGCCCGGCCAACACCTCACAGCCATGGGCTCGGATGCCGAGCACAAGAACGAAGTTGATCCTCATGCCATCCTGCGCGCCGACCTCTATGTCGCCGACAGCCTCGCCCAGACACGCCGTCTCGGTGAACTCCATCACGCCATCGCCGCTGGTCTGATTGATGCACAAGCCGGCTTTCCGGAATTGGGCGCCATTACATCGGGCGCTCTCCCGGGGCGGCAGACAGACGATCAGATCACCATAGCCGACCTCACCGGCACCGGGGTCCAGGACACGGCCATTGCCGATCTCGCCTGCGCCCGCGCCCGCGCCGCCAATGCCGGCACCTCCATTACCACCTGACCCACCCTCCGGAGACCACCAGCAAATGGAAAACACGAGGCTGCCCTTCTCGCTTGCCGAATATGGCGAGAGGCTCGAAGCGACACGGCGCGCGATGCAGACGAACGGGATCGATATCCTGATCGTCACCAACCCGTCCAACATGCACTGGATCACCGGCTATGACGGCTGGTCCTTCTATGTGCATCAGGCCGTCATCGTGTCGCTGACTGACGAGCCGCTGTGGTGGGGTCGGCCGATGGATGCAGTCGGGGCGCAGAAGACCACATGGCTCGCAGATGATTCCATTTTTTCGTATCCCGACGACTATGTGCAGAACCCCGAAAAGCACGCCTATAAGCATCTGTGCGGCATCCTCAAGGACAAGGGCTGGGACCGGCTCCGCATCGGTGTCGAGATGGACAACTACTATTTCACCGCCGGATGTCTCGAGACGCTGCGCGCCGACATACCCGGCGTGACCGTGGTCGATGCGACCTCCGTCGTCACCTGGCAGCGCTCGGTAAAGTCGCCTGCCGAAATCGAATATATGCGCCGCGCGGCTCGCATCGTCGAGGCGATGCACGCGCGCATCCGCGAGGTCACGCGGCCGGGGCTGAGAAAGAACGAGCTCGTCGCCGAGATCTACCACGCCTCGCTTGTGGGCGCCGACGGATATGGGGGTGACTATTCGGCCATCGTGCCCTTGACCCCGTCCGGCCGCGACGCGGCTGCAGCTCACCTCACCTGGGATGACCGCGAACTCGTCTCGGGCGAAGGAACCTTCTTCGAGATCGCCGGGTGTTACCGGCGTTATCACTGTCCCGTGTCGCGCACCGTCTTTCTCGGTGAGCCGCCAAAGGACATGCTTAAGGCGCAGGAGGCCGTGCTCGAGGGCATGGAGGCCGGCATGGCTGTGGCCAAGCCCGGCTATACCTGTGGTGAGATCGCCGAAGCCTTTTTCGGCGTCCTCAAGAAATACGGCGTCGAAAAGACATCGCGCTGCGGCTATTCGGTCGGTCTTTCCTATCCGCCCGATTGGGGCGAACACACCATGAGCCTGCGTCCGGGCGATCCTTCGGTGCTTCGCGCCAATATGGTCTTCCACTTCATGCCGGCCATCTGGACGCCTGAATGGGGACTTGAGATCACCGAGACCATGCGCATAACCGAAGAGGGCGGGCCCGAGTGCCTTGCCAGGGTTCCGCGCGAACTTCACGTCAAATCGTAGGATCAAAGATGGCGCACAGACTGCTCGGCGACACGCTGGAGATCCTTGCCGACCTCATCGGCTTCGAGACCGTCTCCCAGGACAGCAATCTCGAGATGATCGCCTATATCAACCACCGTCTCGATCAGATTGGCACCCGGACCTATTTGACCCTCAGTCCCGAGGGGAACAAGGCCAATCTCTTTGCAACGCTTGGTCCGGCCGACCAGGATGGCGGCATCGTGCTGTCGGGCCACACTGACGTCGTGCCGGTCGAGGGACAGGAGTGGAGTTCGGACCCCTTCGTCGCAACATTGCGCAATCGCCGCATTTACGGGCGCGGCGCGTGCGACATGAAGGGGTTTATCGCCTGCACGCTCGCCTTTGCGCCCTATTTTCAGGAGTTGGACCTGAAACGCCCCATCCACCTCGCCTTCACCTATGACGAGGAGGTGGGCTGCCTTGGGGCCCAGGTCATGCTCAAGGAATTGCAGGCGGTGGGACGCAAGCCATCGCTCTGCATCGTGGGCGAGCCGACCATGATGAAGATCATCGAAGGGCATAAGGGCTGCTGCGAATACACCACGACCTTTACGGGCCTTGAGGGTCACGGGTCGATGCCCGAACACGGCGTCAATGCCGTCGAATACGCTGTGCGCTTCGTCACCCGGCTTCTTGAGATCGGTGAGGAGCTCAAGACGCGTGCACCGGAAACGAGCCGCTTCGACCCGCCCTGGTCCACCATCCAGATCGGCAAGATGGCCGGCGGCATCGCGCGCAATGTCATTGCCGGTTCGTGCGCGGTGGAATGGGAATTGCGTAACGTCAACGCGGCCGATTTCGAGTTCAGCCACGAGCAGATTCGTTCATTCGTCGAAAACGACCTGCTTCCACGCATGCAGGCCGTTCATCCCGACGCCGCTGTCCTCACCGAGACTATCGGTGAGGTTGCGGGGCTCGAACCGATGAGCCGCTCGGAAGCCGTGGCGCTGGCGCGCGCCCTCACCGGAAACGAGGACCCTGCCGAATGCGTCTCCTTTTCAACCGAGGCGGGGCTTTTTCAGCAGCTCGGCATCGACACGGTCATCTGTGGTCCCGGCTCGATCGAACAGGCCCACAAGCCCGACGAATTCATCGAACTCGACCAGCTCACCGCCTGCCTCAAGATGATCGAAGGCCTTGAGCGGCAGACCTGACGGGGCGTGGCTATGGCCTAGAATACTACCCCATCCATGAGCTTGCGGGCAGTGCGGAGCACACCCGCAGTGAGCAGCTCGCCCCTCTCGTCCAGCTTGGCGATGACGGTGAATTCGCCCGTCGGGTGTTCGACCGACATCGCCTTTTCCTGACCTTCCGGAATCTTCGCATAGCGGGCAGCCGGCCCCTCGGGCAGCAGGCAGGCGCTTGCAACGCTCACCGCCGCAAGGACGCCGATCGCATCGTGGCAGCGATGGGGGATGAAGCTGCGGGTCGAGATTGTGCCGCCATTTTGCGCCGGGCTCACCAGCGTCATCTTGGGCACAGAGTTCGAGGCGACATCTCCCAGATTCATCATCGGCCCCACGATCAGCCGAATCTCCTCGAGCCGCGCCTTGAGCGTGTCATTGGCATCGAGCTCGGCAGGGGATTCAGTGCCCGTAATGCCGAAATCGGCGGCGTCGAGAATGACGCAGGGCATGCCATTGTCGATCAGCGTCACATCGACACCCGCCACGCGATCAACGGCATTGCCCGTGGGCAGCAGTGCGCCGCAACTCGAGCCTGCGGTATCCTTGAAAACGATGGGCAGCGGTGCCGACGTCCCGGGTACGCCGTCGATCCGCGCATCACCATCATAGGCGACAACCCCGCCGGGTGTTGCAACGCTCGCAATAGCGATCTGGCCGGTGTTCTCCATATAGATGGAAACCTCGGTCACCCCGTCCTGCGCCTCGACAAGCCCCCGCTCAATCGCGAACGGCCCCACCGCAGCAAGAATGTTGCCGCAGTTCTGGGCGTCGGTGACGATCGGTTTGTCGACGAAGACCTGAAGGAAGAGGTAGTCGACATCCACGCCCTCGCGCTCGGATTTCTTGACCACGGCGACCTTGGAGGTCAACGGATTGGCCCCGCCCATCCCGTCGATCTGGCGCGGGTCGGGCGAGCCCATGATCCGCAATAGCAGCGCGTCGCGTTCTGCGGTGTTGGCGGGAAGATCGGAGGCAAGGAAGTAACCCCCCTTGGAGGTTCCGCCCCGCATCCACATGACGCGCGTGCCCGTGTCAGACATATTTCAGTCCCTTCTCGGCCAGCCGCTCGCGCATCTTGTAGATATCGAGGCCAAGTTCGCCCGCTGCCAGGCGCTTGCGCTTGTCCTCTTCGGCGGCGACACGCGCCTCGGCCTTTCCAGCGACCGCTTCTGCCTCCTCGCGGCGGACAACGCAGACACCGTCATCATCGGCGACGATCACATCGCCCGGATTGACCAGCGCACCCGCACAGACGATAGGAATGTTTATCGAGCCGAGCGTTTCCTTGACAGTCCCTTGCGCAAAGATCGCCTTGGACCAGACGGGGAACTTCATCTCCGTCAGATCGGCGACGTCACGCACGCCGGCGTCGATGATCAGCCCCTTGCACCCGCGCGCCTGAGCCGAAGTCGCAAGCAGGTCACCGAAATATCCATCTTCACAGGGGCTCGTGGGGGCGAGGACGAGGATGTCGCCCTCCTTGAGCTGCTCGATCGCCACATGCACCATCCAGTTGTCGCCCGGGGGCGAAGAGATGGTGACTGCCGTAGCTGCAAGCCGCGCGCCCTGATAAATCGGGCGCATATAGCTCGCGAGCAGTCCCTTCCGGCCCTGCGCCTCGTGCACGGTCGCGACCCCGCACGCCGCTAGCCGGTCGACGACCGTCTTGTCCGCCCGCTCGATATTTTGAACGACAACGCCCATCAGAGTTCATCCACGGTGCGCGGATAGACCGACTGGAAGCCTTCGGCATATTTGGCAGGACGTCCGCCGGACTGGCCGCCCGAATTGCGGGTGAAATGGTTGGCGCGGTTTTCGGCAACGTTCTTGTAATAGTGCCAGAGGTGCTCCTGGCCCTCCATGCACTGGATGGCGGCCCATTTCTTGTCCCACACATCGGTGATGTCGAGGAAGACATCGGGCTTCCATTCCATCTGCTCAGTCTGGTGCGGCTCGAAGAGATAGACCTGCGGCGCGCCGAGAATCTTCTGGCCGGGATTGTGACCCCAGGCCTGCGCAATCGCCCGGCATTCCAGCGTCCACTGTGAGACATACATGTGGTCGGTATTGTAGGGATCGTATTTCGAATGGCTCATCATGAAGGATGGCTGGACCTTGCGCATCACATCGACCAGCCGGTCCTTGGCCTCCCGGGTCATTTCCAGCGGATAGTCGCCCAGATCGAAAAACTGGATATCGTACACATCGAGCGCCTTGGCGGCATTCTCGGCTTCGCGGCGGCGATCATCCTTGACCTTCTGCAGCGTCATGTCTTCCTTTTTCCAGAGCTTGGCGCTCTCGCCGCGCTCGCCATAGGAAAGACACACCACGGTCACGTCATAGCCCTTGGACGCGTGCAGCGCGATCGCGCCACCGCACCGCCATACGAAATCGGCTGAATGCGCGCTGACGATCAGCGCAGTCTTGTTGCCGCTCATAAAACATCACTCCTCAGATATGGCGGCGCGACGCCGCCTTTGCCGTTTCTCAATGTATACAAACTACGGCGCCGTGCCCAATTCAACCCATGCCCGCCCCATTAGAAATAGCTATAGCGGCATGCTGGCGCGAGATGGGTGCCCGGCCCGCAGGGCCGCCAACGCGGTCGGCAGGCCGATTTCTTGGAACGCCACTCGCACCCTTTTCATTGTGCATAGGCAATCTGTGACGCAGGGGCGCCATGGCGGAGGGAATTTCCAGACGGACCGCATTGCGGATGCTGTTTATGACGACGACAGCATTCGCCTTACCACCGGGTCTTCTCGCGCGCGAATTTGGCCGCGGCGAGGGCGTCCCCTGGGAGGCCGGTACGGGCGAGGTCCCCTATTTCGGCACCAATGACCAAAGCTTTCTGACAAGCGAAGAGCTGTCCGCAGTTCGCGCCATCGCGGCCCGCCTGATCCCCAGCGACGAGGACGGCCCGGGTGCGACCGAAGCCGATGTCGCCAATTTCATCGACAGGCAGCTCGGCGGTTTTTATGGCCGGGCCCAGAACTGGTACATGAAGGGCCCTTTCGAGGAGGGATTACCGACGCAGGGCTGGCAGTCCGAGCACCCGCCCGCCCGGCTCTACCGGCTCGCGCTTTCTGAACTCGACGCCTATTGCGAAACCAATCACGGCGGGGTCTTCAGCGCGCTTTCCGAAACCCAGCAGGACGAGATCCTGAAGGGGCTGGAGAACGAGGATATCACCTTCGATTCCGTTTCGGCCAAGACCTTTTTCGACCTCATTCTCGAAAACACTATCGAAGGCTTTTTCGCCGACCCGATCTATGGCGGCAACCGCGACATGGTGGCCTGGCGATATGTCGGCTTTCCCGGCACCCGCTACGACTATCGCGACTTCGTAGGCCATAACGGCGCCCGCGTGGACCTCCCGCCGGTGAGCCTTCTTGGACGGCCCGGATGGTCGGGTCAATGACGCGATATTGGAGATATTGATGGTAACGCGGCTTGAAAGCGTCGATGTGGTTCTGGTCGGCTTTGGCTGGACCGGGGCCATCATGGCCGAAAAGCTGACTGCCGCCGGGCTTGAGGTTCTGGCGATCGAGCGCGGGCCCTGGCGCGATACGCCCACGCATTTCCCTACCACTTTTGCCCAGGACGAGCTGCGCTATTATTGGCGGCACGGCATGTTTCAGGAAGCGTCCCAGGACACGCTGACCTTCAGGAACAATCGCTCTCAGACGGCGCTCCCCATGCGGCGCTGGGGTTCCTTCCTTCCCGGCAACGGCGTCGGCGGCGCGGGCGTCCACTGGAACGGCCAGACCTTCCGTTTCCTGCCCTCCGATTTCGTGGCCCGCAGCCACAACGAGGAACGCTATGGCCCGCTCCCCGAAGACATGACGGTGCAGGACTACGGCGTGACCTATGAGGAACTCGAGCCGCATTTCGACTATTTCGAAAAGATCTGCGGCATCAGCGGCCAAGCCGGCAACGTCAATGGCGAGACGATCGAGGGTGGCAATCCCTTCGAAGGCGAGCGGTCGGATCACTACCCCAATCCGCCGCTGGAAATGACCTTCTCCCAGCACCGGTTCTCCGAAGCCGCGCGCAATCTTGGGCTCAACCCGTTTCCTGGTCCTGCGGCCAATCTTTCGCGCGCTTATGTCAACCCGCTCGGCATGCAGCTTGCGCCCTGCACCTATTGCGGGTTCTGCGAAAAATATGGCTGCGGCAATTATTCGAAATCCTCGCCCCAGACGACGCTCATCCCCGTCATCATGGCACGTAACAATTTCCGGCTGAGGACCAATGCCGAAGTGCTGAGCGTCGAGCGCACACCGGATGGCGCAAGGGCCACTGGCGTCACCTATGTCGATGCTCACGGGGAGACATATTTGCAGCCAGCCGAAATGGTGATCCTCTGCGCCTACCCGCTTTCCAATACAAGGCTGCTGCTGCTTTCAGAGATTGGCGAACCTTACAACCCCGAAACCGGGGAAGGCGTCGTCGGCAAGAACTATTGCTACCAGGTGATGTCTGGCGTCGATGTCTTTTTTGAGGAGGAGTATACCAACGAGTTCATCGGCGCGGGCGCGCTCGGCATGGTCGTCGACGACTATAATGGCGATAATTTCGACCACACCGACCTTGGCTTTATCGGTGGCGGCTACATCGCCTGCTGGACGACCAATGCCCGGCCGATAGAAAGCCACCCAACCCCTGAAGGTACGCCCTCATGGGGCAGCGAATGGAAAAAGGCGGTCCGCGAGAACTTCCTCAAAACCACTTCGGTGGGCGTCCATGGCGCTTCGATGGCCCACCGCACCAATTATCTCGATCTCGACCCGACCTATACCGACCGCTTCGGCAGGCCGCTCCTGCGCATGACCTACGATTTCACGCTCAACGATCGCCGCCTCACCGAGCACATCACCCCGGTTGCCATCGAGATCGCGCGCGGCATGGGCGGCCGCGAGATCAAGATCAATCACCGGCGCGGCTCCTATGACAGCATGCCCTACCAGACCACCCACAATACGGGCGGGACGATCATGGGCACCTCTCCCCAGGAGAGCGTCGTCAACCGCTATGGCCAGAGCTGGGACGTCCCGAACCTCTTTGTGACAGGGGCGGGTCTGTTCCCGCAAAACGCCGGATATAATCCCACCGGGACCGTTGCGGCGCTCGCCTATTGGTCGGCTGATGCCATCATCGATCAGTATCTGAGGGCCGAGGGCCCGCTGGTGCAGGCATGAGACGGGTCGGCAAGACATTGACGGGAATTGCTGCGGGCGTGCTGCTCGCCGCGATCGGTGCGGGCAGTGTGGCCGCGCAGGAGCTCCACCAGAGCCAGATCGACCGCGGACGCTATCTCGTCACGGCAGGCAATTGTGCGGCGTGCCACACCGATTTCGCGAATGGTGGCGCTCCCTTTGCCGGTGGCCGGGGCCTGGAGACGCCTTTCGGCATCATCTATTCCAAGAACCTGACCCCGCATGACGAAACCGGGCTGGGCCTGTGGACCCGCGACGATTTCTACCGCGCAATGAACGAGGGTGTGGACCGGGACGGCCAGCATCTCTACCCGGCCTTTCCCTATACCCATTTCACCATCATGCCGCGCGAGGATGTGGACGCGATCTACGACTATTTGCGCACCTTGGAACCTGTTGCGGTAGAGATACCGGAAAACGAGCTGCCCTTCCCGCTCAACGTGCGCCAGTCGCTGATCGGCTGGAAAATGCTGTTCTTCGAGGACCGCGAATTCGTCTATGATCCCGACCGCTCCGAAGCTTGGAACCGGGGCCGATACCTCGTCGATGGCCCGCTTCATTGCGGCGGCTGCCACACCGGCAAGAACCCCCTGGGGGCCGATCAGGAGGGAGAATATCTGCGCGGTGGCGTGCTGGAAAACTGGTTCGCGCCCAATATCCGCGGTGGCGAAAATGGCGGCATCGCCGACTGGGCCGTGGAGGATATCGTCAGCTTCCTGGGCGATGGACGCTCCCCCCACACCGCGCCAATGCAGCGGATGGGCGAGGTGGTCGGGCTTTCCACTCAATATCTGAGCGAGGACGATCTCGAAGCCGTCGCTGTCTATCTAAAGAGTCTCGATGATGCGCCGCGTGAAGCCGCCGATCCGGTGGACGAGGACAGGATGGCGGTCGGCGAGGGGCTTTATTTCGACAATTGCGCGGCATGCCACGCCGCCGACGGCTCGGGCGTACCCTATCTCTTTGCCAGACTCGATGGCTCGAACAAGGTCAATGCGGACGATCCTTCTTCAGTGATCCGCATCATCCTGGGTGGCGCCCAGGCGGAGCCGACCGAGACCATGCCCGGTCCGCTCGCCATGCCGCCGTTCTCCTGGAAGCTGACTGACGAGCAGATCGCGGACCTCGTGACCTATCTGCGCCAGGCTTGGGGCAGCAGTGCAGGGCCGATCTCGGCTTCCGAGGTTGCCGATATGCGTGCCTATCTGGAGGACCATCGCTGATGCGCCGGCCAGTCATCCTTTCGAGTCTCGTCATGGCCAGCATCGCCGCAGGGCCGGCAAATGGCCAGCCGCTCTATCTCGGCACGCAGGAAATCGATACCGCCGACAGGCAGGCCGTCGCCGCTGTCATCGAACGGTGCACCGAGCTTGCCCAGGAAGCACAGGATGCGGCCACGGTCACGCGCTTCACAACGCAACATGCGCTGGCCGCGCCAACGCCCGACGGTGAAGCAGTACAGCAACAGGGTTCACCAGCACCGCTCGAACCCGCACCCGCGCCAGATCAGGACACTGCCACCCAAGCCCCCACTCCGGCGGCACCGGACACAGATACGGCCGATGGCGGCATGCCGCTGTCGTTGGGCGTTGATGCTGTGGCTTCCTCGGGAGAAGGCGCCGAGCCCGAAGGCGAAGGCGCGGGGGAGGGCGCCGAACCTGCAGGTGAGGGCGGCGGTCAGGGTCAGGATAGCAGTAGCGGCCAGCAGGGTGGTGACGGCCCTGATCTTGCGGCCATTACGCTCGAAGACTGCAAGCAGGCGGGCCTCGTCTTTTAGCGGCAAAATAATCCCGCGCCTCGTCGAACGATCCATCCTCGTGAGCATTCTTCCTCAGCGACAAGCAGAACCACGGATCGAACATGACCAAGATCACCTATGAGATTGTCGAGCACAATGGCGGCTTTGCCTACAAGGTCGGCGACGTCTTTTCGGAAACCTTTGCCACCCACCAGGCTGCACACCAGGCAGCCGAGGAAGCCGCTCAGCGCCAGCACCTGAGCGGGACTGACGAGCAGATTCAGTACCAGGACGCCAGTGGGCGCTGGCACGAGGAATATGAACGGGGCGATGAGCGCCCCGAAACCGAGGTAAACGATCCCATTCCGGAAGATTTCGAGGCCCGCGACGCACGCGGCGAAGCTGTCGATGAGGATGAGGTGCCAAATCCCGATCGTGCGCCCCTCGACCTGCCCCATCGCCGGTAGCAGAAGGCTTCGAAGAGCCGGCGGCCCAGGAGTTTACTCGCCCGCTGGGCGGGCATGTCCCGAGGTTTCGAGTGCGATCTCGGCCTTGAAATGCGTGCCGCCGTCAGAAGTCAGCGTGTAGGTGCCACCCATCTGGCTCACGAGGCCCCTGAGCAGGCGCATTCCCATGCCCGACCTGTTGTTTTCGGCCAGCCCCACGCCGTTGTCCGAGACGTGAAGGTCCGCGCGGCCGGTGCCTTTCGTCTTGAGCGATACGCGCAATTCGCCGCCTTGCTCGTCGGCAAAGGCGTATTTGCAGGCGTTGGTCGCCAATTCGCTTAAGAGCAGCGCAAGCGGCGTTGCATGATCGCGGTCGATCCGCGCATGGTCGATATCGCAAACGAGTTTGCATTTGCCGCCATAGGCCTGGACGACTTCGTTCATGATCACCGGCACATATTCGTGCGCGTCGATATCGGTGAAGCGGTCGGCCTGGTAAATGTGCTCATGCATGGTCGCCATCGCGGCGAGCCTTGCGCTCAGGTCACGCTTGGCCTCCGCCGGTATCTCCTGCAGGGCAACAAGGCTCTGCACCGATTGCAGGTTGTTCTTCACGCGATGATGGATCTCGCGGAACAGCAGCTTGTTGGCCTCAAGCGCCGCCTCGAGTTCCTCCTTGCGCCTGGCATCCCTGAAGAGCAGCAGGATGATCCAGGCGGACCCGGCGACCAGCGCGATAATGATCGGAGCAACGATAAGGAACACGGCGACAACGGCGCCGCGGAAGCGGTCCCAGTTTTCTTCGGTGGCGACCGACGCAAGCGCGACGATATCGGCACCCGGCACAAGGCGGTAGCTGACCACCCGCGCGACGCCGTCAACCGGCGAGGCTTCCGAATAATAGGTGCCGTTCGGCGAAGCTGGCAGGTATTGGGTGAAAAGCGGGTGATCGATGAGATTGAGCGGGCCATCCGTCGGCGGAAAGCGCGCAATCAGCATCCCGTCGGTCCTGAAGAGGCTGATCGTCGACTGGTCAGGGAGATCGAGACTGGCCCAGAAGGCGCTGAGGATCGAGATGGGGAAGGCAACCATCGCCGCACCGGCAAACTCGCCATCGCGTTCCAGACGCTTACTGAAAACGAAGATCGGGTCGTTGGTGAGCCGGCTCGTGAGCAGCGACGAGACGTAGAAGGGTTCTCCGGCCCGGACGGAGGTAAAATAGGCCCGGTCGGCGATGGAAACGTCGCCGGCGCCGGGTACCGTCGCAAAGAGTGTGGTGGCGTTCTCGTCGACCACATAGACTTCCGTCATTGCCGGCAGGTCCTCGACGACCAGCTGCAGTTCCGAACTCGGACCGGAAATCTCCGGCCCTAGAGCAGAATCCACTCGTCTGAGCGTCTGGCGCGCAACCTCGGAAATCCATGCCGCATTGGTGGCCACGACCTGTGCCGCCGCAACCGAACGCGCCTCCATCGTGGCAGCCGTCTGACGCACGCCCTGCGCGAGAAAATAACCGAAAATCCCCGCAAAACTGGCAAGGAACAGGAAGAGGAGCGCAAGCATCACCGGTATGGCCGATACCTTGCTCCAACCTTGGGCGTCCGGTCTTTTCAGCTGAGCCTCCCTTGCTGTGCGCTTTTGTATTGCGTCTCAAGGGTTTTGACCAGATAGCGCTTAGCAAAGGCTGTCAGGAAAATGGCGGAGAGAGAGGGAGAAGAACGCCATTTTCAAAAAGGCCGGTTTTCCTACGCTTCGTGCGTGCCGACACAGCTTCATAGGTCGATGCTGTACCAATTTGCTGTACCAGTCAATTATCTGGCGACCGCCCGTTCAGGTCAGGATCAACCTGCCCGTTCCTTGATCGCTGTGCACCCAGCCTACGCGGCACGGGCCAGCATAGGTCGCGAGATGTACGTTCGGAGTGGCAACGCCATAATCCAATACGTCGCTGGCGTACACGACATGAAATTAAGCGCCATTCTGCGCGCATCCACCCATCGAGGAAAGCGAATGGGGAAGAAGGCTTCAAGGTCGGGCGGGTAGCCATATTTCTTAAGTATGCGGCGGACGAGCGTTCGCATTTTTGCGCGGGCGCTGACCTTTTTGTGCCAGTCGATTGTCACTGACGCACGCATGCTTTCAACCAGTTCGTGGGCAATTACCCGCAACTGCTCATTTCCCATCGCTTCCACCGCGCTGTCATTGGCGGCGAGTGCGTCATAGAAGGCGAGTTCTTCCTGGGATAGTCCTAACTCGTCTCCGCGCGCCACCGACGCCCGGATGTCCTTGGCCATGTCGATCATGAACTGGATCATCTCGACCGTGGAAATGGCGTTTGCGTGGTAGCGGGCGACTGCTTCCTCAAGTCGCGCAAAGAACGTCCTGGCTTCGACGACGTTGGATTTCGACCGGCTTATGATTTCGCCATTGATCAGCTTTTTGAGGGCTTCGAGCGCAAGGTTCTTGCGCTCCATTGTTTGAACCTCAGCTAGAAAAGCCTCGGACAAGATCGATATGTCGGGCGACTTGATGCCGGCAGCTTTCAGGACGTC
>CAYSBF010000038.1:20690-23531 GCA_964429025.1 uncultured Pelagibacterium sp. | reverse complement strand
CGCCTGCCCAAGCAGCTTTCGGGCGGGCAGGCCCAGCGCGTGGCCGTAGGCAGAGCGCTCATCAAGCAGCCCGAAGTGTTCCTGTTCGACGAACCGCTCTCCAATCTCGACGCCAAGCTGCGCGCTTCGATGCGCGTGCGCATCACCGATCTGCACAAGCAGCTAAAGCAGACCGCAAAATCTTCGACCGTCGTCTATGTCACGCACGACCAGACCGAAGCCATGACCATGGGCGACCGCATCTGCGTGATGAAGGACGGCCGCATCATGCAGGTCGCCGATCCGGTTACGCTCTATAACCGACCTGAGAACGAGTTCGTGGCCGGCTTCATCGGCTCGCCCGAGATGAATCTCGTGCCTGTGCATCTGCAAGCCAGCGGCTCTCCCGCGGTGACCCTTGGCAGCCAGACCGTCCGTTTCGGCAACCAGTTGGCAGCGAGGCTGCAGGCTTCCGCCGGTGACGCGATGACACTCGGTGTCCGCCCGCAACATATCGAGGTCGTGGCGAAGGACGCCGACAACGCCTTCAGCGGTACCGTCAGCCATGTCGAGTTCATGGGCCACGAGGTCAACCTCTATGTCGACATAGAAGGCCACAAGTTCACGGTCGTCATTCCAGGCGATCACTACAACCCGTCCATGCTCTCCGACGGCGCCGTCCGGCTCGCGCCCCAGGAATCCCGAATTCACCTGTTCGACCCTCAGAGCGGCGGCAATGTTTCGCTGTCCTGATGTCAACGCGGGGATCATCCCGTACTGCCCCGACTGCACCACATCGAAGGGAGGAAAACGATGAAACGTTCAGTCACAATGGCCGCCACGCTCGGCCTTATGCTCACCACCGCCATCAGTTCGGCCAGTGCTGCCGATCTGCGCGTGTCCTGGTGGGGCGGCGACGCCCGCCACGCCGCGACGCAGGAGGCGCTGGAAATCTGCGGCGAGAAATACGGCCACAATATCAGCCCGGAATTCACTGGGTTTGATGGCCATCTGGAACGCCTGACGACCCAATTGGCCGGCCGCACCGAACCGGATCTCATGCAGGTCAACTGGCCATGGCTGCCGCTGTTCTCGCCTGACGGAACCGGTCTGGCCGATCTCTATGAGCTCGATCACATCATCGATCTCAGCCAGTGGAGCGAAGGCCTGCTTGCCACCGGTACGCGCAATGGCAAGCTCAACGGGCTCCCTGTGTCGATCACCGGCGCGTCCTGTTCGCCAATGTCGACACCTTCGAGGCGGCCGGTGTCGACGTGCCCACGACGTGGGACGGCATGATCGAAGCGGCGGCGGCCTTTAAGGAAAAGCTCGGCGACAACTACTATCCGTTCGATGCAGCGACCTACAACGCGATGCTGCTGACTGCGCTCTATGCGAGCCAGAAGACCGGCGTCGGTTTTATTGACCCTGCCACCAACGAGGTCGCCTGGGACCAGGCGACACTGACCGAAGCGATTGAGTTCTACCAGTCGCTGGTGGATGCGGGGGTCGTCAAGCCTTGGGAGGCTGTCGCTGCCATGGGCAACCCGAACCTGCAGGAGCGCGGCGATTGGGCTGCTGGCGAAGTCGCTTCCTCCTATGAATGGAATTCGACCTTCTCACAGATCTCGGGACCTTTCGAAGGTGAGTCGCCGCTCAAGCCGTTCATGCCTCCCACCATCGAAGGTGCGGTCAACAGTGGCATCTTCCGCAAGCCCTCTATGACGTTCGCGATCTCGGCTAACTCTCCGAACCAGGAAGCGGCGGCGGAAATTCTCAACTGCCTGCTGGTCGAAGAGGACGGCGTGATCCCGATGGGTACCCAGCGCGCTATCCCGGCTTCGCAGGCCGCTGTGGCCATCCTCGAGCGCGAAGGCCTGCTGGACGATATCTCGCTGGAAGCTAACCAGCTTGTGCTGGACGCGGAAGCGCCCGAGCCCTCGCCCTATTTCGAGGATCCGGCGGTTCGTTCGGCCTATGAAGGCGTACTTGAGGAGTTCGCCTACGGCCTGCTGACGGCTGACGAGGCGGCTGCGGAAATTATCCGCGGCACCAATCAGGCGCTTCAGCGCGTCAACTGACTTCCTTGATCGGGCGGCCGGCCATCGCCCGGCCGCCCGGCACCTTCCCCGGCAACTCGGGTTCCACAATGCCCACCAAACGCTCCATTTCCGTTCTTGTCGCAACGCCGCGTACCATGACGGTTGAACTCACCGGGTGCGACGCGCTGGACCGTCTTCCCGAGCCGTTGCGTTTCGAACTTCAAAGCGAAGGCGCAGTGGTTCAGGAGGGCGATTTTGATCGACCTGTGCTGACGGTGGAAGACCTTGTTCCGGGAACGCCCTATACGCTCAAGGTCGCCGGTTTCGGCGCACTCGATTTCATGGCCCCACAAGAGCCCGCTCTGATCGACATTCGAGATTATGGCGCGCGCGAGGGCGAAGACAACAACAATGCGGGCGCAATTGCTGCGGCAATAGCAGATGCGCCAGAAGGAGCGACGCTCTACATCCCACCGGGGGAATGGCGGTCTGGTCCCATATTCCTCAAGTCCGCGCTGACGCTCTTCCTCCCCTCGGGAGCGAGTCTGAGGGGCGTTGCGGATCGCGCTGCTTATCCCATCCTGTCGGCGTTCGATAGCGAAGGACGCCAGCAGGCGAGTTGGGAAGGCGTTCCAGCGGACTGCTACGCATCACTCATCTCTGTTGCGGACGCTGACAATGTCACCATCGCCGGCAAGGGGATCATCGACGGAGCCGGCAACGAAGGTGACTGGTGGACATGGCCGAAGGAAACGCGCGAAGGTGCCAGGCGTGCGCGTACCATCTTCGCCAATCGCTGCCGCAATTTTTCGATGGCAGG
>CAYSBF010000038.1:6513-20590 GCA_964429025.1 uncultured Pelagibacterium sp. | reverse complement strand
CCAGGCGTGCGCGTACCATCTTCGCCAATCGCTGCCGCAATTTTTCGATGGCAGGAGTGACCGTCCGCAATTCGCCAAGTTGGACGGTGCACCCGCTCGATTGCCACAAGGCAGTATTCGCTGATCTCGATATCTGGAATCCGCCTGATTCACCCAACACCGATGGGCTTAACCCGGAGAGCTCGGCAAACGTCGAGATTGTCGGCCTCCGCATTTCGGTCGGCGACGACTGCATTGCCATCAAGGCAGGGAAGCCTTGGCCAGATGGCCGGATCCCCGGGGCCCACCCGAAACGTCGCCGTGCGCCACTGCTTGATGGAAAGGGGACACGGCGGAGTGGTTATCGGTTCGGAAATGAGCGGATCCGTCACCGACGTGACCATTGAGAACTGTCGTATGACCAACACCGACCGGGGGCTCAGGATCAAAACCCGCCGTGGCCGCGGCGGTCATGTCGCCCGCATTTCAATGCGCAACTGCGAAATGGACGGCGTGGGAACCGCGCTGGTCGTCAACGCCCATTACTTCTGCGATCCCGACGGAAAGTCCGATGCGGTCCAGAATCGTTCTCCGGCGCCTGTGGGACCGGGAACGCGTCAGATCAGCGACGTCAGCTTTCAGCGGGTGACACTTTGGAACGTCCATAATTCTGTCGCCTACATTCTCGGACTCGCAGAAGCACCCGTGACTGGACTCGAGATTTGTGACGTCAGTGCGAGTTTTGCTCCGGATGCTGTGCCTGCAGAGCCCGACATGGCCCTTCATCTTCCCGCACTGCGCCACGCCGGCGTCATTGTCGAAAACACCACCGATCCGAGAGTGGAGCGGGTCGCTTTGCCGACTGCACCGCAAAGGCAGCCGGAGACCGCCTGATGCTAACCCAGTATTTCCTGGAGTATGTTGAGCGCTATACCGCCTATAAGCAGGGCGCCTGGTGTTATGAGGACGGATGCGTCTACCGTGGTCTTGAAGCGCTGGATGCAGTCGAGCCGGACGGTCCATGGTTTTCCCATCTTCTGCGCCTGATCGAGCAACAGGTTTCGCCGGACGGCGAGTTGACCGGCTACGACGCCGATGAATTCAACATCGACAACATCCTTTCTGGCCGCCTTCTGTTCGGGCTCGCGGACAGAACTGGCGACCCGCGATACATGACGGCAGCCGGGAGGTTGGCGGGGCAGCTCGCGCGGCATCCGCGCATCCCCGCCGGAAACTACTGGCACAAACTGCGCTATCCCCACCAGGTCTGGCTCGATGGTCTTTACATGGGGCTACCGTTCCAGATCGAGTACGGACAGCGCACGGGCGCAGCCGAACTGGTTGAGGACGCCGTCGGCCAGTTCGTGTCGGCGCTGAAGTTTACTCGCGATCCCGACAGCGGTCTTTATGCCCACGGCTATGACGATTCCCGCGAACAGCGCTGGGCCGATCCGGTAACGGGACGCTCACTGGCTATCTGGTCGCGGGCGCTGGGCTGGATGGCAATGGCGATCGTGGACACCATCTCCTTGGTCGGGCGGGGGAATGCGGAAAGGTCCGGACTGATATCAGCCGCATCGGACTTCGCCACACGGATGCGCACTCACCAGCGTCCGGATGGCCGCTGGTACCAGGTCACCGACATGCCAAACCTCGCAGGCAACTATCCGGAAGCATCCGCAACGGCCATGCTGGCCTATTTTTATCTTGCGGGTGCGCGTCTCGGCATTCCGCAATGCGATGCAGAAACGGGTCACCGGGCCTTGGATGGTCTGCTCAAGCATTCACTACGCCCTGACAGGAGAGGTCGTCTCGCGTTGCACGATGTTTGTCACGTGGCCGGTCTCGGGGGCTTCGAAGGAAATTACCGCGACGGCACTCCAGCCTATTACGTGGCCGAGCGGCAGGCTCCCGACGATGTCAAAGGTGTTGGCCCGCTAATGATGGCGGTCGCCGAACGCAAACGCGCCGAAGCTGGATCCAGCCCGGCTGTCGCGCGCACCGCCTGATCAGAATAACAGTAGAAAGCAAGCAAATGACAACGCAGCACACGATCCGGTTTGCCATCGACCCCGACACTGGCGCCAGCTTCGATACGGAGGGGCTGCGAGCGAATTTTCTGATCGAGGACCTCTTTGCGGCCGATACCGTATCGCTGACCTATACCCACTACGACCGCATGATCATTGGCGGCGCCATACCGGCAAGTCGTCCGCTGAAGCTGGAAGCGATCAAGCCCACCGGCACGGCAAACTTTCTTGATCGCCGCGAACTGATCGCGGTCAATATCGGGGGGCAGGGTACCGTCAGCGTCAATGGGACTGGTTATACCCTCGGGACGCGTGACATGATCTATATCGGCGTGGGTGCTGCAGACGTTCAATTTGCATCGGCCTCGTCGGACACGCCAGCAAAGTTCTATCTCGTCAGTGCCCCCGCGCACCGTGCTTACCCTACGAGACACATAGGGGTAAACGACGCGAAGCGGCTGGACCTTGGCGCTGCCGAAACCAGCAATGAACGGTCCATCTTCCAGTTCACTGCCGGCATCGATACCTGCCAACTCGTGGTCGGCATGACGACGCTTGCACCGGGTTCGATCTGGAACACCATGCCCGCTCACGTCCACGACCGGCGCATGGAAGCCTATCTCTATTTCGATCTCGCCGAGGACCAGCGGGTCATCCACCTGATGGGCGAGCCCAAGCAGACCCGCCATCTCATCGTCGCCAACGAGCAGGCCGTTATCTCGCCGCCCTGGTCCATTCACTCCGGCGTCGGGACAGCCAGCTATACCTTTATCTGGGCCATGGCTGGCGACAATGTCGACTACACCGATGTCGAAGCTTGCCCACCCACCGAACTGCTCTGACGCAGGCGGCCTTGGCAGGCCTCGGAGAGACAGTTTCAGTAGGGCAAGGTACTTGGACTAATGCGTCCAGGGAAACTTGCGGTCGTACCGGAAATTGTCCGGGTAGCTGGCCTTTTTCACCGTCGCTTCGTGCGCAGGCTCAATGCGATAGGGAATGCCGTTGCGGCGGGCATAGGATTCAGCTTCTTCAACGGTATCGAAGCGTAGCTTGACCTGCTGCTTCATGTCGGCCGACGACGTGTAGCCCATGAGCGGGTCGATGGAACGGGGCACCTCCGGCTCGAATTCCAGCACCCAGTTGCGGCTCTTGCCCTTGCCGGACTGCATCGCGTTTGGTGCGGGGCGATAAATGCGTGCAACCATTCCCGTCCATCCTCTTGTTATGACTGGTCGGGGCAGCAAGATTCGAACTTGCGACCCCCGGTTCCCAAAACCGGTGCTCTACCAGGCTGAGCTATACCCCGACATGCCACGCCGATCCGATACACATTCTTTTCCGGCAGAGCAAGGCATGATACCCGGTGCCACCTGATTGGCCGCAACTATTGCGAGGGAAAGAGCTAGCGTGTTTGCCGAAGACACCATTACCGCACGTTTCCTGCGCCATCTCGCGATCCTGCACGAGCGCCGCCGAGTGCTTTTCTGGTGGCCGGCTGCGGCTTTGGCTCTATTCGTCTTTGTAGCGCTTGCCCTCGATGCGCCCGTCACCACCGCACTGATCGCCTGGCCGGATCACGAGCGAGCCTTTTTTGAGTTTTTGACCGATTTCGGCAAGTCAGACTGGATTCTGGTTCCGTCCCTCCTCGGGATGCTCCTTGGCTTCGGCGCCACCCACCTCCGGCTGACCTATAGCTGGGCCTGGGCGGCGAAGGCGCTCGGCGGCAACTCGGCGTTCATCTTTGTCGGCGTCGGTCTCCCGGGACTTGTCTCCGCCATCCTCAAACGGGTTATCGGCAGGGCGCGTCCCTTTTATCTCGAGGAATACGGAACGCTGCATTTCGAGCCGTTCTCCCTGATCGACTGGACGATGCAGGCCTTCCCATCAGGCCACTCGACGACCGCCCTGGCCTTCACAGTCGTAATGATCACACTGCTCAACGGCCGGTTTCGCAAGACCCTTATTGTTATCGGCGTTGCCATTGGCCTGAGCCGGATTGTGGGCCAGCAACACTTCCTCTCGGACGTGCTGGTGGGAATGGCCTGGGGTACGGTCGGCGCGATAATGGTTCGTGACTGGTTCGCCACGCACGGATTCGGCATGCGAATCGAGAACGGCCGCGTGCGGTTCCGTTTGCTGGCGGGATTCGGGCCGCTATTGCGCTGGCTGCGTCGCGGTCACGTGCCCAGGCTTTTGCGGTAGCGTTCAAATCCCGCCGCAAGGTCTGCCTTTAGATCTTCGAGGTCCTCGAAGCCTACATGGAGACGGAAAGCGTTGCCGGGCTCGGTCCATGGTACCACAGTGCGGATCTTCCGCGGGTCGAACGGCATGATCAGGCTTTCGAACCCGCCCCAGGAATAACCCATGGCGAAAAGCTCTAGCCCGTCGACAAAGGCCGCAACCGCGTTGCGCGGAGCAGGGGGCATGACAAAGGAAAAAAGCGACCCCGAGCCCGAAAAGTCCCGCTCGAAAATGGCGTGATCGGGATGAGAGGGCAGGGCAGGGTGCAGGACCCTTTCAACGAGTGCCTGTTCCTCGAGCCATTGCGCCATTTCCAGCGCCCTTTGTTCGTGCTCCTTCATTCGTACGGCCAGCGTCCGCATCCCGCGGGTCGCGAGATAGCTGTCATCGGGGGAGGCGACGATTCCAAGCGTGTGAGCTGTCTTCAGAATCCGCGGCCAGTAGCGTCCATTGGCGGAGACGGTGCCCAGCATCGCATCGGAGTGCCCGACGAACATCTTGGTGCCGGAATGGATGACGATATCGGCGCCGAGCGCCAACGGGCGATAGAACAGGGGGGTTGCCCAACTGTTGTCCACGATTACGGCAACGTCTCGTGCCCTGGCTGGGGCGACTATGGCTGGAATGTCCTGGACCTCAAAGGTCAATGAGCCGGGGCTCTCGAGGAAAACGGCTCGTGTGGACGACCCGATGAGGCTTCTGATCGAGCCCCCCGCTCGCGGGTCGAAATAGCGCGTCGTGATACCGAATCGGCTGAGCAAGTCGTCCGCGAGTTTGCGTGTTGGCTCGTAGGCGCTGTCCGTAATGAGCACCTCGTCACCGGCTCCAAGGCATGCGAGCAGCGCCAGCGAGATGGCGCTAACCCCGCTTGGAGTGAGGTATGTTCCCTCCGCGCCCTCGAGTTCGGTGACGAGGTCTTCGAGGCCTGCGGTTAGCGGCGTTCCCTGCCGGCCATAGCGATAGCGGATGGAGTGGTCGTCAAAGGCGGTGAGCGTCTCGAAGACGACCGTGCTGCCGCGATAGACCGGCGTGTTGACGAAGCCCGAATGGGAGGCGGGATTTCGCCCGCCATGAGTGAGCAACGTCTCTGAACCTACCGGAAAACCCGGATGTTTTCTCGATTTACTCATGAAGAATGCCCTTGTCGCCGCTTCAATAGGTCAGGATCATTGCTGCAAATTTAGGCGTGAGGCACGAGGTGGTTAAATTCCTACCGGCAGCCCTTGACGCCAGCAGCAAACCGGGCTTCGATGCTGGCCATCAAATCGCCCGATGGCAATAGGGCGTTTGAACTCAACGCGAAAGTTGAGAGCGCTGGAGGTCGAATGCTTCCAACGGAAAACAAGGGTTAGGAAACAAAGGCAAACCAATGAAGAAACTGATGATCACATGCGCAGTGGCTGCCGCTGTCGCGACGACGTCGTCTGCTGCCTATGCGCAACTGCTCGACGAGGTAAAGGGGCGCGGCTATGTGCAGTGCGGCGTGACGGAAGGCGTTCCCGGCTTTTCGTTCCCTGACGATAACAACAACTGGACCGGCCTCGAAGTCGATTTCTGCCGCGGCATGGCCGCTGCGATTTTCGACGATCCGGATGCTGTGCGTTACACGCCGCTGACATCGCAGACGCGCTTTGAAAGCCTCGCCAACGGCAATATCGACGTTCTTTCGCGCACCACCACCTGGACGATGAGCCGCGATACCGACCTTGGCATAACCTTCACCGGTACCATGTTCTATGACGGTCAGGGCTTTATGGTCCGCGAAGATTCGGGCGTGACCTCGGCACTCGAACTTTCCGGCGCTGCCGTCTGTATCGAGTCCGGCACCACGACCGAACTCAACGCCGCCGACTATTTTGCTGCCAACGGTATGGATCTCTCCAACGCCGTCGTATTCGTGAACCAGGACGAAGTTGTGCAGGCTTATCTCGACGGACGGTGTGACGTGTTCACCACCGATTCCTCGGCTCTGGCTGCGGAACGCTCTGGTTTCCCTGATCCCGATGCGCACATTATCCTGCCGGAAATCATCTCCAAGGAACCCTTGGGCCCGTCCGTCCGCTCCGGTGACACCCAGTGGTTCAACATCGCCAAGTGGACCCTGTTCGCCATGATTAACGCCGAAGAACTCGGCGTGAGCTCGGAAAACGTGGATGAAATGCTCGGCTCGGACAACCCTGAGATTCGCCGCCTGCTGGGCGTCGAGGGCGACTTTGGCACCCCAATCGGCCTGACCCCCGACTGGGCCTACCGCATCATCAAGCACGTCGGAAATTATGGCGAGCTTTATGAAAAGCATGTCGGCGCCAGCACGCCGATCGACATCCCGCGCGGGGTCAACAACCTGTGGACCGAGGGCGGCGTGATGTATGCACCGCCGATCCGCTAAGCACTGATCGATTACCGGCCCGGGCGCCAGCGCCCGGGCCTTACCAGGGCTTGGTGCAGCCAGCGACCGGAACGCGGTCCCGCGCACCTACTTGGCAGGGGTCAACATGACTGACGTCACCGATAAGCGATCGGGCGCACCCGCCCGGTCTGCGATCGACGCATCCCTCTTTTACAACCCGACCGTCCGCGGCGTCGTCTACCAGGCTGCACTTCTCATTGGTGTCGTCCTGCTGGTTTGGTGGCTGCAAAGCAACGCGGCGGCCAACATGGCAGCTCAAGGTCGGAACACCGGGTGGGCGTTCCTGAACCAGACAGCCGGGTTCAATATCAGCTTCTCGCTGCTTCCGTTTGATCGGTCGTCAACCTATTTCCAGGTCTACCTGGTCGGTATCCTGAACACGCTGCTCGTGGCAATGGTCGGTATCGTGTTCGCCACCATACTCGGTTTCATCATAGGCATTGCGCGGCTGTCTTCGAACTTTCTGATCCGCAGCCTCGCAGCGGTCTATGTTGAGGTCATTCGCAACATGCCGCTTTTGCTGCAGTTGCTTGTTTGGTATTTCTTCGCACTCAATGCGATGCCGGCCGTCCGGCAAAGCTATAACCTGCCCCTCGGCATCGTGCTCAATCAGCGCGGGCTCTATTTGCCGCAATTGCAGACCGACCAGCGATTCCTGATACTTCTGGCTGTTTTCGTGGTCGCCGTGATCGTTGCGATGGTTTGGCGCCGCCGGCGGATCCGCATGATGGAGGAGAGAGGCGAGCGGCTACCTGTCGTTCTGCCGGTGCTCGGCATCATATTCATTCCGTCGATCCTGGCCTACTTTATCGCCCAGGTGCCGATTGCCTTCACATTTCCCGAGTTGACGGGCTTCAACTATACCGGCGGCGTCGTGGTTCCCCCCGAACTCACCGCTCTAATCCTCGGTCTGGTGGTCTATACAAGCGCCTTTATCGCCGAAATCGTCCGTGCCGGTATCCAGGCCGTCAACTACGGTCAGGTCGAGGCAGCCTCGGCGCTTGGCCTCAGAGAAGGCGACCGGCTGCGCCTGGTCATCATTCCGCAGGCGATGAGGATCATTGTTCCGCCGCTGACCAGCCAGTATCTGAACCTCACCAAGAACTCCTCACTCGGCGCCGCGATCGCGTTCCCCGAACTCGTTAACGTTTTCATGGGCACGTCGATCAACCAGAGCGGACGCGCTGTAGAGATCGTGGCACTGACCATGGCGGTTTACCTCACCTTCTCGCTGCTCACTTCCCTGTTCATGAACTGGTACAATTCGCGCGTCGCGCTAGTGGAGCGTTGAGATGAACGGTAATTCCAATCTCAGCTACGTTCGTTCCGAAATGGCCGCTCCATTGCCGCCGCCCCGCCGCACGACGGGCCTGGGGGCATGGATGAGAGAAAATCTCTTCTCGACTCCTGGCAACACGCTCCTGACCTTTGTGGGCTTGGCCGTTGCTTTGTGGCTGATCATTCCGATCTACAACTTCCTGATTGGCAACGCGGTGTTTACCGACCCGGAGGGGTTGCGGGGCGAGGCATGTCGGTTCGAAGGCGTAGGCGCCTGCTGGATATTCATTCGCGCACGGTTCAACTTTTTCATTTACGGCTTCTATCCCTCCAGCGAGATCTGGCGCATCAACCTGATGTTCGCCATCGGCATCATACTCTTGATCCCGCTTCTCGTACCCCGGGCACCGTTCACGCGGCTGGCCGCCATTCTGTTTTTCGGAGTCTATCCCTTCGTCGCGTTCTTTCTGATGTACGGAGGCATTTTCGGCCTTGAGGTCGTGCAGACCCGGAGCTGGGGCGGTCTGACACTGACGCTGATCATTTCGCTGATCGGCATCATCGTGTCGATGCCAGTCGGGATTCTGCTTGCACTTGGACGGCAGTCGAAACTTCCCGTGATCAAGGGGTTCTGCGTCGCGTTCATCGAGTTATGGCGCGCGGTGCCACTCATCACGGTGCTGTTCATGGCCTCGGTGATGTTTCCGCTGTTCATGCCGCAGGGCACCAATCCCGATGTCTTGTTGCGTGCCATAATCGGCATATGCCTCTTCGAATCCGCTTATATGGCGGAGGTGGTCCGCGGCGGCCTGCAGGCCATCCCCCGCGGACAGCGCGAGGCGGCTTACGCCCTTGGTCTGAGCAAGCTCAAGACCACCGGTCTCATTATTCTGCCCCAGGCGCTCAAGCACGTGATACCGGGCATCGTGAACACCTTCATCGCGCTGTTCAAGGACACGACCCTCGTTTCAATCATCGGTATTTTCGAGTTGCTCAACACCGTCCGCGCTGCTGCATCGGACATCGCCTGGCAGTTTCCCACCGACGCGACGACCGGCTACGTGTTTGCGGGTTTCGTGTTCTGGTTGTTCTGTTTCGGCATGTCCCGCTACTCGATCTATATGGAGAACCGGCTTCACACCGGTCACAGGAGATAAACCATGACCGCGACCATGGAGGCCCCTGCGGCCGACCGCAGCAAGATGACCGTCTCGGACACCGACGTGGCCATCGAAATCCGCGACATGCACAAATGGTATGGTGACTTTCACGTTCTGCGCGACATCAATTTGAAAGTCATGCGGGGCGAACGGATCGTCATCGCGGGCCCGTCCGGCTCCGGAAAGTCGACCCTGATTCGTTGCATCAACCGCCTGGAAGAGCATCAGCAGGGCGATATCATCGTCGATGGCATCGAGCTGACGTCCGACCTCAAGCGGATCGACGAAGTGAGGCGGGAAGTCGGCATGGTCTTCCAGCACTTCAACCTTTTCCCCCACCTGACCGTCCTTCAGAACCTGACATTGGCGCCGATCTGGGTCCGTGGCACGCCCAAGGCCGAAGCCGAAGCCACGGCCATGAAGTACCTCGAGCGCGTCAAGATCCCAGAGCAGGCCAACAAGTTCCCTGGCCAGTTGTCGGGGGGACAGCAGCAGCGCGTGGCGATTGCCCGGTCGCTTTGCATGAACCCCAAGATCATGCTTTTCGACGAGCCCACATCCGCCCTTGATCCTGAGATGATCAAGGAAGTGCTGGACGTTATGGTGCAGCTGGCCGAGGACGGAATGACCATGATCTGCGTTACGCACGAAATGGGCTTTGCACGGCAGGTCGCCAACCGGGTCATTTTCATGGACCAGGGGCAGATCATCGAGCAGAACGAGCCTGAGGCCTTCTTCTCGAACCCGCAACACGAGCGCACGAAACTGTTCCTGAGCCAGATCCTGCACTGACCCCCGTGCAACCCGAATCAGAGTGGCAAGCCAAA
Source organism: uncultured Pelagibacterium sp. (assembly GCA_964429025.1). GTDB lineage: Bacteria > Pseudomonadota > Alphaproteobacteria > Rhizobiales > Devosiaceae > Pelagibacterium. The sequence goes on along the minus strand of CAYSBF010000038.1, from coordinate 10,665 downwards.
TTCCGACGGAATTTGGAGGGATCGGCGCTTGACCGGCATTTGCGCGGTGCCAATATGGCATGACGTTCTACGGGGGCGGCCCGACGCCGGACAAGTCTTGCACGCTATGGCAAAATTTTCGGAACGGCTGACGCGTGCGGCTCTGGTTTGCACTTTCATTTGCGCCCTCTGGCCGGCGTCTGTCCTGGCCCAGGACGACGAGGCGGGGACAGCGGCGCCGTTTGAAATTTCGACGCTTCAGACTGTTCGCGCGCGTGGCTATGTGATCTGCGCGGCCACCCGACCGATGCCGGGTTTTGCCCAGATCAGCCCGGAAAGCCTGTGGTCCGGCTTCGATGTCGATGTCTGCCGCGCCGTTGCTGCGGCCATTTTCGGTGATCCCTCCCGTGTGGAATTCCGTCCTTTGTCGGGGGAGAGCCGGTTCGCGCATCTCGTTCAGGGTGAGGTCGATCTCGTCGCGCGCAATTCTCCTTGGACGATGTCCAGGGACACTGCCTATGGTGCGACATACACCGCGACCTCGTTTTTCGACGGACAGGCGATCATGGTGTCCGATCGACTCAACGTCGTCTCGGCCTATGAGCTCGAGGGCGTCACGGTGTGCGCGACCGCGGGCAGCGAAGCGCTGGGGAGGCTCCGCGACTTCTTCTTCGCCAGTCAGATGGACTACGAGGAACTGCTCTACGAAGACCGCGAGGACATCGCCGTCGCTTACCGCTCCGGGCGGTGCGAGGCAATTACGGGCTCTTCAAGCTGGCTGCATGCCATACGGCGCACGATGCCGGAGCCGAACATCCACCGCATCCTGCCCGAGCGTTTGTCAAAGGAACCTTATGGTCCGGTTGTCCGCAGCGGGGATAGTCAATGGGAGGACCTCGTCCGCTGGACGTTGTTTACCATGATCAACGCCGAAGAACTTGGCGTCACCTCGGTCAATATCGACTCCATGCTCTCGGCGAGAACCCCCGCCATCCGGCGTCTCCTTGGAGTTGAGGGCGATTTCGGTGACCCGTTCGGGCTCGAGCCAACATGGATGCGCGATGTGATCCGCGCGGTCGGAAGCTATGGCGAGGTCTATGAGCGCCACTTCGGATCCAGCAATGGCACGCCTTTGAGCCGCGGGCAGAATGCTCTCTGGACGAATGGCGGGTTGATATACGCTCCCCCGGTGAAGTGACGCTTCGAGGCACTCAGAGAATCGGCGAAAGGAGCCGTGCCCCTTGGCACAGCAGGCGGAATACGTAGGACCGCCGCTTGAGGTTCTCTTCCGTCGTCAGCCGCGATGACCCGAAGTCGACATCCAGCATCTCCTTGATATTGGCTATCATCTGCTGCCCGGTGAACCACAGCGTAACCTCGAAATTGATGTTGAACGAGCGGTAGTCGAAATTCACCGTTCCCAGCCCTGCGATCTGGTCATCGCAAAGGATCACCTTCTGGTGGAGGAACCCGCCTTCATAGCGGTGTACCTTGATGCCATGGGCGACCATTTGGTCGGCGTGTGCATAGCTGGCCAGCCAGACGAGCATGTGGTCTGCCTTCTCGGGCAGGAGGATGCGAACGTCCACGCCGCGGAGCGATGCTGCATAAAGCGCCGTCTGGACTTCGATTCCCGGCACGAAATAGGGACTGACAATCCACAGCCGTTCGCGCGCCCGCGAGATGACCTCCGTGAAGGCGATGGCGCAGTCCTCCAGCTTGTCCGCCGGCCCAGTCGGCATGACGAGGATCGGCTGATCGCCAGGTGTGGGGATGGTCGAGGGGTAGCGCGCCGGCAATTCCTCACCTGTCGCCCAGTGCCAGTCCTCACGGAACATCAATGCGCAGGACAGCGCGGCAGGTCCGGCCACGTGGACATGAGTATCGCGCCATCGGCCGAACCTCGGATCCTGTCCGAGATATTCGATTCCGATGTTGTGGCCTCCAATCCATGCCTCGCGACCGTCGACCACCACGTTCTTTCGGTGATTGCGGTAGTTGATACGGGTCAGGCCATAGAGCCGGAGATAGGGATGGCGGTGATTGAACGAATAAATCTCGACCCCGGCGTCCTTGAGCCGCTTCTTGTAGCTGCGGGGCAGTTGGTGGCTGCCGGCATCGTCATAAAGCATATAGACTTTTACGCCCACACGGGCCCGCTCGATCAGCGCATCGGCCACGCGCCGCCCCAGGGCATCATCCCTGATGATATAGAACTGCATCAGTATGTAGTTCTCGGCGCGCGCTATGCCATCGATAATGGACGCGAATGTATCGTCGCCGTCCACAAGGAGGTTGGCGGCGTTGCCGTAAAGGAAGGGCAACTCCGCGACCCGCGTAAGCACCGGCCACTCCTTGGCCGACTCCGCATCGACGATGCGCAGGTCTTCCGACCGCGCAAGCCGCCAGGAACGTCCGGAATGGGTCTGGGATTCGGCGTAGTCGTCGAACAGTTTCCACCCGAAGACGAAATAGATGAATGTCGTGGGGAAGGGCAGGAGGAACAGAGAGAGCAACCAGGCGATGGTCCCCTGCGACGTGCGGGAATTCATCACTTCGCGGATCGCGCAGATTATCGCCAGCCCGTAATTGAGGATGTAGAGCGTTGCGATGAAACTGAAATTGTCGATGAACGCCCTGACGAGATCCACGTCTGCTTTCTTTGCTTTATGCGTCCGGTTCGAGCACCGCGCTTATATCGACGGTCGGCTCGGCCTCCAGCCATGAAGGCACCGGAAGATTTTTGGACCGCAGGAACGTGGGATTAAAGAGCTTTGACTGGTATCGGTTCCCGTAATCGCAAAGCATGGTGACGATCGTCTTCCCCGGCCCAAGGTCCTTCGCCATCCGTACTGCACCGGCAATGTTGATGGCAGACGACCCGCCCAGGCACAGTCCCTCCTCCTGGATCAGATCAAAAATGTAGGGCAGGGCCTCTTCGTCGGAAATACGGTACGGTAGATCGACATTCAGGTCAGTGAGATTGGCCGTGATCCTGCCCTGGCCAATGCCTTCGGTGATGGAACTGCCCTCTGCCTTGAGTTCACCGTCCGTGTAATAGCCGTAGAGGGCCGCACCCTCTGGGTCGGCGAGACCAATCTTGATTTCCGTGTTCCGTTCCTTTAGCGCCATCGCGACACCGGCCAGCGTTCCACCGGAGCCGACGGCGCAGATGAAGCCATCCACCCTACCACCTGTCTGCTCGAAGATTTCGGGTCCCGTCGTCTCGATATGCGCTTGCCGGTTTGCAACATTGTCGAACTGGTTCGCCCAGACGGCACCACCCGGCAGTTCCGCTGCGAGCTTTTCAGCCAGTCGACCCGAAACTTTTACATAATTGTTCGGGTTCATGTAGGGCTTGGCAGGGACTTCAAGCAGCTCGGCGCCCGCCAGACGAATGGCGTCCTTCTTTTCCTGGCTTTGGGTATCGGGAATGACGATGACCGTCTTGAAGCCGAGTGCGTTGCCGACCAGCGCCAGCCCAATGCCCGTGTTCCCCGCCGTGCCTTCGACGATTGTCCCGCCTGGCCGCAGCGCACCGCGGTTGATCGCGTCACGAATGATGTAAAGAGCGGCCCGGTCCTTGACCGATTGCCCCGGATTGAGGAACTCCGCCTTGCCCCATATCTCACATCCCGTCGCCTCCGACACCTTGTTGAGTCGGATGAGGGGCGTATTGCCGATCGCTTGGGTAATATCGGAAAAGCGGGACATGGAACTCGCGGGAGACTTCTGTGAATGCGTGGGATGGTAGCCACGCTCCCGCCGAACGGCAAGCTGCATCCACCTCAAGTGACACGGCTTTTCCCGTTGAAGAGGTCGTGCGGAACGTCATGCCGCCCCAACGGCTTCGAGCGGAACCTTGTGCCTCTCTGATGTAGCTCGGCCCGCGTCTCGACGATTGTGTGGCCAGGGGATGAAATAGTTTTCCGCTAGTGGAGGGTACGCTCGCAAGCCTTCGCGCCAATTTCCGTCCGGACGAAACCCGGTATCGATAGCCGGAAGAAACGCGGAATGTACAGCAATTAGCACGAGCTTGGGCGCTCGTGAGCGCTTGTTATCGTGGCCATTGAGTCGTATTCCCGCACCTGTTGAGCAGCGCGAAAGCAGTTGAATGAACGTATCGAGCGTAAACCTTACCCATCTCCAGCGTTTGGAGTCCGAGAGCATCGA
>CAYSBF010000038.1:0-6503 GCA_964429025.1 uncultured Pelagibacterium sp. | reverse complement strand
CGCGGCGAGTTTCGAGCGGCCGGTGATGATGTATTCGATCGGCAAGGATTCGAGCGTTCTGCTGCATCTGGCGCGCAAGGCGTTCTATCCTTCACGCATTCCGTTCCCATTGCTTCATATCGACACGACCTGGAAGTTTCGCGAAATGATCGCTTTCCGGGACCGGACGGCGGAGGAATATGGGTTTGAACTTCGGGTGCATACGAACCCGGAGGGTCGTGCGGCCAATATCAACCCGTTCGACCACGGCTCGGCGCGGTACACCGACATCATGAAGACACAGGCCCTGCGTCAGGCGCTGAGCGCGGGCAAGTACGACGCCGCGATCGGGGGGGCGCGTCGCGACGAGGAAAAGAGCCGGGCCAAGGAGCGTATTTTCTCGCACCGCAACGCCTCCCACGCCTGGGACCCCAAGAACCAGCGCCCCGAGCTCTGGCGGGTGTTCAACACAAGGCTCAACCCCGGAGAATCCATGCGGGTCTTCCCGCTCTCCAATTGGACCGAACTCGACATCTGGACCTATATCTACGCCGAGAACATTCCAATTGTGCCGCTCTATTTTGCGGCGAAGCGCCCGGTCGTGGAGCGGTCGGGCACCCTGATCATGGTCGATGACGACCGCTACAGGCTCGAGGAAGGCGAGGCGCCGCGCGAAGAAATGGTGCGCTTCCGCACGCTTGGCTGCTATCCGCTGACCGGCGCCATCCGTTCCAGTGCAGCAACGCTCGCCGAGATCATCATGGAAATGCAGGCCTCACGCACCTCGGAGCGCGAGGGGCGGCTGATCGATTCCGACCAGGTCGGCTCGATGGAAAAGAAAAAGCAGGAAGGGTATTTCTGACCATGGCAGGTTTGGCGGAAATGGCTCCCGGCGCCAATATCGATCTTTGGCTGTCCCAGCAGACCGAAAAATCGCTCTTGCGCTTTCTGACCTGCGGATCGGTCGATGACGGCAAATCCACCCTCATTGGCAGGCTGCTCTATGACAGCCAGCTGATCCTCGACGACCAGCTCGCTTCGCTCAAGAATGAAAGCCGTAACCGCCATGTCGGCGATGAGGGTATCGACTTCTCGCTCCTCGTCGATGGGCTGGTGGCCGAGCGTGAGCAGGGCATAACGATCGATGTCGCCTACCGCTTCTTTTCCACCGACAAGCGCAAGTTCATCGTGGCCGACACACCCGGCCATGAGCAGTACACCCGCAACATGGCGACCGGTGCATCGAACGCCGACCTTGCCCTTCTTCTGGTTGATGCGCGCAAGGGGCTTCTGACCCAGACCCGTCGCCACAGCTTCATCCTCTCACTGATCGGGGTGAAGCATGTTGTCCTGGTGGTCAACAAGATCGACCTTGTCGGCTATGACGCCGATACATTCGCTGCCATCGAAAGCGAGTACCGCCAATTCGCAAAGGACCTGGGGTTCAAATCGATTGCCGCCGTTCCGGTCTCTGCGCTCAAGGGCGATAATATCGTAGCGGCCAGCGCCAATACGCCCTGGTACAGCGGCTCGCCGCTTCTGCCCTATCTGGAAGACGTCGTGGTGGACGAAGACCGCACGAAGTCTCCCTTCCGCTTCCCCGTCCAATGGGTCAACCGGCCCAATCTCGATTTTCGCGGGTTCTCGGGGACGGTCGCGGCGGGGACGGTCGCGATTGGTGACGACATTCTCGTTGCGGCATCGCGCAAGCCGGCCAAGGTCGCGCGGATCGTCACCTTGGATGGCGACCTCGATCGTGCGATCGCTGGGCAGGCGGTTACGCTGGTACTCGACCGTGAGATCGACATCTCGCGCGGTGATGTGCTCACCCATGCAGGGCAGACGCCGGAATATTCCAACCAGTTCCAGGCCGAGCTGATCTGGATGGCCGATGAGCCCGCCTTTCCCGGTCGGTCCTACCTCCTGAAGCTTGGAACGCAGCTCGTTCCGGCAACGATCACCGACCTCAAGCACCGCACCGACGTCAACACGCTCGAAAAGGCCGCCGCCAAGCGCCTTGAGCTCAACGAGGTGGGAACCGTCACTATCGCGACCGATAAGCCGGTGGCGTTCGATCCCTACAAGGCCAACGGGACCACGGGCGGCTTTATTCTGATAGACCGCATCGCCAACCAGACGCTGGGCGCCGGTACGGTCAGCTTCGGGCTGCGCCGCGCGCAGAACCTGACCTATCAGTCGTTCGATGTGAACCGGGAGGTGCGCGCCCAGCTCAAGGGCCAGAGGCCGGCAATCGTCTGGTTCACCGGTCTTTCGGGTTCAGGCAAATCGACCGTGGCCAACCTCATCGAAAAGCGCCTGACCGCAGAGGGCAAGCACACCTATATCCTTGATGGCGACAATGTCCGGCACGGGCTCAACAAGGATCTCGGCTTTACCGATGCAGCCCGCATCGAAAACATCAGGCGCGTGGCAGAGGTGGCACGTCTCATGGCCGATGCCGGTCTGATCGTACTCGTCTCCTTCATTTCGCCTTTCCGCAACGAGCGCCGCATGGCGCGCGAGATCGCCGGCGACATCCGTTTCATCGAAGCCTTTGTCGATACCCCGCTCGAGGTTTGCGAGGCCCGCGATCCCAAGGGCCTCTACGCACGCGCGCGCAAGGGCGAGATCAAGAACTTCACCGGCATCGATAGCCCGTTCGAAGCGCCTGAGCGCGCCGACATCATCCTCCAAGGCGCAACAAAATCACCCGAGGAAATGGCAGACGAACTCTATCAGAGGCTGATGGGCTAGCCGAAAAGGTCAAGCATCATAGGCTTAGGCTGCGGCGCGGATTTCGGCTTCGCCTTGGCCTTCGGACCTGCCTCCCGGACCCGTTCTGGGACGCTCGGCGTCTTTGGTTCCGCAAAGGCGACAACCCAGGTCTGAACAGCCTCCAGTCCTTCACGCTGCAGCGCATAAAACCGTCGCTGCCGGTCCGCCCGAACGCTTACGAGCCTGGCGTCGCGCAGCACCTTGAGATGTTGGGAAATGGCCGGCTGGCTCACATGCGGAAAAGCCGCGACCAATTCGCCAGCGGCACGTTCACCTGCAAGCAGCATCTCGAGCATGGTCCGGCGTGTGGGGTCGGCGATAACGGCGAATATATCCATAAGCGCTGATCTATACGGACACGACGCCAGCACAAGCAACCGCGCTCTGGCCTCCTGATTACGCTGTGGAAATCGGGCTATTCGAGCAGTTCGGCCAGTTCCTCAAGCGCGGCGCTCCACGCCTCGATTGAAAAGATGCGGGACTCTGCATCGGCGTGCGACTCGGCGATTTCGACGAGATTGACTTCAGTGCAATCCTCATCGATCGGTCGGAAGGTCACGATCAGCGTCGAGTCCTCTGGGCCATCCTCCCCGGCATACTGCCACAACTCGACAAGCTTTCTGTCCTGCTCGATCGCAAGCACGCGCCCTTCGACGATGTGTGCCTGGTCCGGATTGTCATCGTCCGCGGTCTCAAAGCGGAATGAGCCACCCTCGAAGGCTTCAAAATCGACATGTTCCGCCTGCCATTGTTCCAGCAGGGCTGGATCGGTCCACGCAGCGAACACTTCCTCGACCGGCGCTTCTATCGTTCGGGTGATCGATATGCTCTTGTCTATGTCATCGACCATCGCTCGCCTATTCCCTGCTTCGTGGCAGGAATACGGTCAGCAGCCCGATCGCGGGGAGGAACGAGCTAATCTGGAATACGAAGATGATGCTCGTCATGTCGGCGATGACGCCCATCAATGCTGCGCCCAATGCCCCGGCACCGAATGCGGTTCCAAACATCAACCCCGCGATCATCCCGACGCGGCCCGGCATCAGTTCCTGCGCATAGACGACGATAGCAGAAAAGGCAGAGGCAAGCACGAACCCGATGATCCCCGTGAGGACAATCGAAGCCTCCAAACCGGCATAAGGCAGGGCAAGCGTGAAGGGCAGGGGGCCCAGAATAGAAACCCATATCACCGCCTTGCGCCCGATACGGTCCCCGATCGGCCCGCCGATAAACGTCCCTGCAGCCGCCGCGCCAAGGAACACGAAGAGATAAACTTGCGCCTGGCTCGCGCTCAGCGCGAACTTCTCGATGAGGAAAAACGCGTAAAAGCTCGTCATCGAGGCCATGTAAACGTTCTTGGATACGACAAGAAGCCCGAGAATGACAAAGATCCAGAATAGCCGATTACGCGACATCTCCGGATCCCTCGCGGGGACGGGCGCCGGCGTGGTCGTTCGGTTCTGTGCTGCATACCACCGACCCACTACCCACAGCACGGCGATCGCGGTGAGGGCCACGAGCGCATACCAGCTTACGGTCCCCTGGCCGCGGGGAATGATGATAAAGGCGGCCATCAGTGGGCCGATGGCAGTCCCGACATTGCCACCGACCTGGAACAGCGACTGCGCAAAGCCAAGGCGCCCGCCCGACGCCATACGTGCAACGCGCGAAGCTTCGGGATGAAAGATTGCGGAGCCGACACCGATAAGCGCGCCCGCAATGAGGATGACCGGGAAACTGGACGCGTTGGCCAGCAACAGAAGCCCGCTAAGCGTAAAGCACATCGCGACAGGCAGCGAATACGGCTTGGGATGCTTGTCGGTGTAGTAGCCGACCAGCGGCTGAAGGAAAGAGGCGGTCAATTGGTTGACCAGCGTGATGAGGCCGATCTGCGTGAAATCCAGCGCATAGAGCTCGCGCAGTAGCGGATAGACCGCCGGCAGCAGAGCCTGCATCAAATCATTGAGAAAATGGGAGAAGCTGACCGCGAAAATGACCCAAAGGGACCTGTTCCGCGTCGCAGGAACAGGTCCTGCAGTGGTGGTAGACATCGAGGCAGCCCATGTGGAACGCGGCGAACGCCGCTTGCCGCCAGCGGTAGTGCCGGTGCCACGGCAAGTCAAGCTACAGGTGGCGGGCTACTCGCGACAGGAAGAAGGCGCCGTTCCCACAGGCGTTTACCAGGAAACGGCGCCAAGGCATCAGGCTAGTCTTTCCCGCCGTCCCCATCCTTGAGAAGTGGCGCTTCGTTCCTGGTCTTCCATAGCGAATATGCGATACCTGTGCCGAGTATGGCCACTGTCACGAACAGCGAAAGCGCCGTGTCGATGTGGATGTGCAGCGGGACAAGGAAGATCTTGATGCCGACAAGGATCAGGATGATCGCCAGAGCGGTCTGGAGATAGCGGAAACGCACAAGCGCGGCCGAGAGCGCAAAGAACAGCGCGCGCAGCCCAAGCACCGCAAAGACGTTGGATGTGTAGACGATGAACGGGTCCTGCGTAATTGCGAAGATTGCCGGGACGCTGTCGACCGCAAAGATGACGTCAACAATCTCGACCATAATCAACGCCACGGCCAGCGGGGTGAGGAACCACACCATCTTGCCCGTCTTGGGGTGAGGATGCTCCACCACGAACTTGTTGCCGTGGAACTGCGGCGTGATGCGGAAATGGCGGCGCAGGAACTTGAGGATCTTGTTGTTCTCGATGTCGTCGTCCTCTTCCACCTTCGAGAACATCTTGAACCCGGTGAAAACGAGAAAAGCGCCGAACAGGAACAGGATCGGCTCGAACGCGTGAACCAACGCCACGCCCGCGCCGATCAGTATCGCGCGGAATACGAGGACCCCGATTATGCCCCAGAACAGCACACGGTATTGATAAAGCCGCGGTACGCCAAGGAACGCAAAGATCGACGCGATGACAAAGATATTGTCCATCGCGAGCGATTGCTCGATGATGTAGCCGGTGAAATATTCGAGCCCCGACTCCGCGCCGCGCACTGCCCACACCCAGCCGCCAAAGGCGAGCGCCACGGCCATATACATCCCGTAGAGCAGGAAGCTCTCCCGGGCACTGATCTCCTTTTGCTCCTTGTGGAGGAACCCGAGGTCGAAAACGAGGATTGCCGTAACAACGGCAAGAAAGGCCAGCCAGAACCAGCCGGGTGTGCCCAGAAACTGGGCGTGAATAAATGAGGCGGAAAACTCCATCGCCGGACCATCTCCATTTCTATTGGAGCAGTTCCGACATCACGTGGCGCTCAAGGGCGCCGCGCCAGAGGGGCCCGGCACTGCGCGCGCATATATAGGCGCCTGCCGGCCCGTTGTGAAGAGGTAGCGGGCCATTGGACCGGAACGGGCAAACCGTGAGGTCGTTCTCCTCTTGAAACGCTGGGAGAACAGCTATGAATAACGCCAATCGCCCCAATGACGACAAGTTGCACCAAGGCCTCGACACCGGCCCCGTGCAATCCAATCCACCGTCCGGTCCCGATGCGCGTGATCCGGACGAACGGTCAATGATGGACCGAAGTCCCGCCCGGCAGAAGGACCGCATGCGCGATGAGCCCAGGCACGAGCCAGGCCAGACACCGACCGACGAAGTCGACGGGTCGGGACCCGACGAAGACACATACGACTGACGGTGTTCTGTCGCTGACGTCGGCGATTCGGACAGGTAAATGTGGAATAAATGGCTCCCCGGGCCGGATTCGAACCAGCGACCAACCGGTTAACAGCCGGTTGC
>CAYSBF010000037.1:18644-23619 GCA_964429025.1 uncultured Pelagibacterium sp. | reverse complement strand
CCGTTGGGTTTTGGGGGATCCCGGGGGTTTTTTCGGTATATTACCCCCCCCCCCCCCGGGGGGGTTGGGGGGTGGGGGGTGAGGGGGAGGCTGCGATGCCAGAGAAACGCGCTGCGCTCTACCTCATCGTCCCACATTCAAGCCCCGCCAGCGCCTCGGCGTAGCGTTCGCGCATGGCGTGGTGGGGCGGGGCGAGGCGGATGACGACCATCACTTCATTGCCGGGGGATTCCACCAGCAGCAAGCCATCGTCGATCTCGAACCGCTGCTCGGCGAGAAGGCGCGTCTGGGCCGGATTGAAGATGCCCATGTCGATGGTATTGCCCTCGCCCGAGCGGTTGGTGGTCGAATAGATGACATGGCCCTGCCGGTCGAACACGGCGACCGACCAGAAGGCGAGGGGAAGTGAACCGCCCACGGTCCCCGGACCATCCCGGAGATTCAACTCGCAGAACCCGTAGACCAGCTCCGGGTCGAGCCCGAGCGGGTTCGGTGCGCCCGGCGGAATATCCTCGAGCACCTTGAACGTCTCGGCCGCTTCGAGGCTGGAAAGGCGGCTCCAGAGATCGCGTGTCGCTGAGCCGGGCAGGGTGAGGATGACCACGATATGGATAAGCCCGCCAAGCATCACGCCCGCGAGGAGCCAGAGCAGGAGTCGCTTCATCGGCAGCGCTCCCGCGTGATCTCGGGCATTTCCTCGATGGTCGACGAACCCCCGCCAAAGATCGTTGCGTCATAGAGTGTCAGAGCAAGCTGGAACGGCCCGTTCCCGGTCGTCTCCAGCCAGTTGCCCGGCGTGAGATCGGGACCGATGGAAATGAACACCGACCCGTCGACCCTGCGCGCAATGCGCTCGGAATGGAGCGCCATGCCTTCCGGTGACAGCGCGATATTGGCGCCTTCCGGATCGGTCGCAACCAGTGTCCAGAAGCTCGCGCCCGGCACGGTGCCTTCAAGCCGGTATGTGCAGGAGCGATCCAGCGGCTCGCCCGCGCTATCGGTGACGGCTATGAATTGTATGCCTTCCGCCGAGCCCAGTTGCAGAACGCCATTGCGGGCCAGATAGGCGCGGGAATAGGGGTTCGGATTGGTGGTGCCGATATCGGGCCAGGCGGCCCAAGGGCCGGCACGCACCGCAGCGATGAGTCGGCCGTCGGTCAAGGCATACCAGCTCAACCCGAAGCCGAGCGCCATGGCCACGAACATGCTGGCAAGCAGGCGGAATAAAAACCCCAAACCTCAAAGACTTTCGCTCAATACCGCGACCGGCGCGCCTTCGGATGCAACATCTGCCTGTGCCTGCCGCATTTTCTCGGACAGATCAAGGAGCTTGAGGGCGGCGGCCGGCGCAAGCGTCGGCGGCCTCTCGTCGATATCCTCGCCATTCTCATTGACCGCGCCCTCCGCGATGACGAAAGGCCGGGGCTCCATGTCGATGCCAAACACGGGTTTGACCTCGATATTGGAGTGCGCGAACTCCATGAATTTCTTCCAGCTCTGCGCCGGCAGGCGCCCGCCGGTGAGGTTGTTCATGGGTGCGTAATTGTCATTGCCGTACCAGACGGAAGCGACGTAATTGCCGGTAAAGCCGATATACCAGGCATCGCGATAAGAGCTCGTAGTGCCCGTCTTGCCCGCGCTCGGAACGCCTTCGATCTTCGCGCGGCCGCCCGTGCCGCTGTAATTGACCGCGTGGAGAATGTCGTTCATCGACAGAACCACATCCTCATCGAGCACCCGCTCCCGGTTCTGCTCGGGCCGGGCCTCATAGACCACCTCGCCCCGCAAATTGGTGATGCGCGTGATCCCGAAACCGGTGGCCTTGTACCCCCCATTGGCAAAGACCGCATAGGCCGAGGCCATGTCCAGCGCGCTGACCGAAGCGACCCCCAGCGCCAGCGAGCGGGTGACTGGAAACTCGTTGCGGATGCCGAGGCGGTGCGCCATTTCGGCGATCGGCTCGCGCCCCGTCTGCACTGAAAGCCGGACCGGGACCGTATTGATCGAAGAGGCCATCGCGGCCCTGATCGTCGTCGCGCCGCTATAGGAGCGTCCATAATTCTGCGGGCACCAGTTGCCGATACAGACCGGCGCGTCCGAGATTGACGAGCGCGGCGTGATGTCGAGCATCTCGAAAGCCGTTGCGTAAACGAAGGGCTTGAATGCCGATCCCGGCTGCCGGTTCGGCGCCGTTGCGCGGTTGAACTGGCTCTGGCCGTAGTCGAGCCCGCCCACCATGGCGCGCACCGCCCCGTTTGGTTCCATGGCGACAAGGGCGGCCTGTGTGACGTTGAAGGCCGGGCCTTCTTCGCGGATCACCGAAATGATCGCGTCCTCGGCCGCACGCTGAAGCTCGGGATCGAGCGTCGTGCGGACGACGAAACCGACCTCGTCGCTATCGCCCACGATGCGCTTGGTCTCGAGAAAGGCCCAGTCGAGAAAATAGTTCGGCGCCTCGGTTTCGTGCGAGCGGTCCACCGGCTCGGCGGGCCGCCGCCGCGCTGCCGTCACCTGTCCTTCGGTGAGAAAGCCGGCATTGACCATGTTCGAGAGCACGATATTGGCGCGCCCGCGCGCGGCTGCCAGATCGACATGCGGCGCGAAACGCGTGGGGGCCTTGTAGAGCCCGGCAAGCATCGCGGCTTCCGCGAGCGTGATGTCCTGCACCCGCTTGCCGAAATAATATTCGGCCGCTGCCACGACACCGAATGCGCCACCCCCCATATAGGCCCGGTCGAGATAGAGCTTTAGGATTTCATCCTTGCTGTAATTGGCTTCGAGCCAGAAGGCGAGAAACAGCTCCTTGATCTTGCGCTCGATCGTCCGCTCGTTTGAGAGAAACAGGTTCTTGGCGAGCTGCTGGGTGATCGAGGAGCCGCCCTGGAGCGAGGAATCGCCTTCCGCATTCGACACGAGGGCCCGCATGGTGCCCCACACATCGATGCCGTAATGGTCGTAAAAGCGCCGGTCCTCGGTCGCGAGGGTCGCCTTGATGAGGTGGTCCGGGATTTGGGCGAGTTCGACGGAATCGTCGGCCCGGATGCCGCGCCGGCCGATCTCGTTGCCGTATCGGTCGAGGAAGGTGACCGAAAAATCCTCGGCCTTGTTGAATTCGCCCGTGGCTGTCGCCTCCATGGCCGAGAGGGCGAAGGCGGTCATCAACACCGCGCCGATTGCGGCAAAGCTCAGCGCGTCCGAGGCGAGCTCGACGAATATGCGCTTGAAGCCGCGGACGGTGAAAATCGCAAAAAAGTCCCGAATCTTTGTGTAGGATCGGCCCAGGGAACGCAGGCCGTCATAGAGAAACGAATCCAGCCAGGCGTCCGCCTCGAGCAGGCGGGCACGGCTCTTGGAGCGCTTCTGCTTTTTGTAGAACGGATCCTGCACTTTACCTTGAGCGCCCCTCTTGCCATTGCGCTGCCGCCATCAGGCGGCATAGACAATGGCGCCGGCGGTTATTGTCGTTATTGTACCGGCTTTTCAAGAGGCTGGTCACCACAATTATGTGTCACTCGCGAACGGGATAGAAGATGGCCTTTTGGGACGAAAAGCCTTTGGAGGCCATGACAACCGAAGAATGGGAAGCCCTGTGCGATGGTTGCGGCCGCTGTTGCCTTTTGAAGCTCGAGGATGAGGATACCGGCGACATCTATACCGCCGATGTGCGCTGCAAGCTGCTCGACGGCGACACCTGTGCCTGCAAGGATTATCCCAATCGGCAGGCCCTGGTGCCCGACTGTATAAAGCTCACCCCGGAAAAGGTTCTCGAGATTTCCTGGATCCCCGCCTCATGCGCCTATCGGCGGCTGGCCGAGGGCAGGGGGCTGGCCTGGTGGCACCCGCTTGTATCGGGCGATCCCGAGACAGTGCATACGGCGGGGATTTCGGTGCGCGGACGCACAGTGGCCGAACAAGAGGCCAACACGAGCGACTGGGAAAGCCACATTGTGGATTGGCCGCATTGGGAGCCGGCGGATTAAGTTTCGTTAACCCCAATTAGTAAACCCACTTAAGCATTAACCTTTGCTGAGGCTTCTGATGGCGACACTCCTTCGCGAGGGAGGCCATCATGAACTTTTTTCCCGGTCCAGCTTACGCTCTCGCGCGGCCGTTCCGCGCACTAACATGTTTGGTTCTCGCGGCCATTGTCCTGATGGCAACGATGATCCCGGCCTACGCGCTCGAATGGGTGGCGCACCGTCTGCGCGGACCTGTCCATATCGTTATCGATGGCGAGTGGGTTCCCATCGGCCGCGGCGACACCGTTTATTCCGGTACCATCGTCAGAACCGGTCCTTCGGGCACGGTGGAATTCCGGCACGGCGACAACAAGGTGGCGCTGTCCCCCGATACGCAGGTCAAGTTCATCGACTGGACCGACCGCGGCCAGACCTGGGTCCAGCAATGGTTCGGCGAAGTCGACGTGGATGTCGAGGTGCGGGATGTGAGCCATTTCGCGGTACAGACGCCGATGATGGTCGCTGTCGTCAAGGGCACGCGCTTTACAGTCAAGAGCACGGAAACAGAGTCCTCGGTCAACGTCATCCGCGGCGCCGTCGCGGTTGAGGATGTAAGCCGGGGGCATCACGTGGAACTGGGCTCGGGGCAGTCCGCTACCGGTGGCGCCGAAAGTGTCATGAGCGTATCGGGCAATGGCAACCTGCCGGTGGTCGTAACTGCTGACGGGCGCCCGGTCACGCCGCCAGCCGGTCCGCCGCAGCAAGGGCAGGGCAACGCGCTGGCCGCGCAAGGTGGCGGCAACAGGCCTGGCGCCGGCCCTATCGGCGCGCCCGGCAACAGCGGCAATACTCCTGCAGCGATTGGGGACCGCCCCGGCAATAGCGGAAATACCCCTGCTGCGATGGCGGGGCGTCCCGGAAACAGCGGAAATACCCCAGCGGCCAATAACGGACACGGCAATGGTGGCAATGGCCAGGGCCAAGGCAATGGCAACGCTGGCGGCAATGGGAATGGC
>CAYSBF010000037.1:12255-18544 GCA_964429025.1 uncultured Pelagibacterium sp. | reverse complement strand
CAATGGCCAGGGCCAAGGCAATGGCAACGCTGGCGGCAATGGGAATGGCGGCGGAAATGGACTCCTCGGGGCGGTGGGCGGGCTCGTAGGCGGCCTGCTTGGAGGCGGATGATGAAAGCACCGGGCATCGCGCTTGGTGCCGCACTCCTTTGGATCTACACGCTGGTGGTGGTGGCGGCCGTCTGCGGCGTCTTCGGCTCTGCGGACCGGCTTCTCACCGACCTTCGATACGATACGCGCGCCCAGCCCGTAACCGGAGATCGCGTCTTCGTCGCCATCGACTCGCCCAGTCTTGCAGCTGTTGGCGTATGGCCCTGGCCGCGGGCGGTCCATGCTCAGATCATCGACGCGCTCCTTGACGCGGGCGCCCGTGAGGTCGTCATCGACGTCGATTTTTCTACGCTCAGCACGCGCGGGAACGATGCCGCCCTGATCGGAGCGCTGGAACGGGCAGGGGGCTATGCCTACCTTCCCGCCTTCAACCAGGCCGGACACGACGGGGTAGTGCACGCAACCCTTCCCGCCGAACCGTTCCGCTCCCTTGCGGACATGGTCGCTGTCAATGTGGGTGTGGACGGCCACGGCGTCGCCCGCACCGTTCCCCTGGCCATCCGTGCGGGCGACGACGTCATACCTTCGCTGGCGGCAATGGCGGCGCGTCCTGCTATGGGCGCGCAAGAAATCACCATTGACTACGGTATAGACGCCTCGACAATCCCGACACTCTCTGCGAGTGACGTTCTGGAGGGCCGCATCGACGCCGGGGCAATGGCCGGCAGGACCGTCGTCGTCGGAGCGAGCGCCCTCGAACTGCAGGACGAGCTTCGCTCTCCGAACCAGGGTATGTTGCCTGGGGCGGTCATCCAGATATTGGCGGCGGAGACAGCGGCGCTCGGCCGGAACATCCAGAATTCCGGACACGGTCCGGCGCTTCTGGCGCTGGCGGTGCTTATTGCTCTGGGTGGGCTGTTTGGCAGCAGGGTGGGGCTCGCCGCCATCTGGCTTTCGGTTGCGGCCACACTGGTCCTCGCCGAATATGCTGCACTGGCGGCCTACCAGAATGCGGCGATCATGGTTACGACGGCGCCTCTCCATGTTGGAGCGTTGTTGCTCGGCCTCTTCTGGCTTGCCATCCAGACGCGAATGCTCCAGCGCCTCATCCAGCGTCTGCGTGGCGAGCGAAATCGTGTGCGCCTCGCGCTCGATAGAGTGGTCTCCGACAATTTCGACGGCATTGTCATCATCGGCGATGACTGGCGCATCGCCTCCGCCAGCGCCTTTGCCGAAGACCGGCTGGCAAAGCGGCTGGTCGGGAAGAATGCACGGGCGGCATTGCCCCGCCCGCTATTCGATGCCGTCGAGCGTGCCTTTCTGGCCGGGCAGGCACCGCGGGATAGCACTCGCGTTCAGGAGGTGGAGCTCCGCAGGCACGGCGAGACCTTCATCGCCGAATATGTCGTTACCGTTTCCCGCCCGAGCGAAGATGAGGGCGCGGACGGAGGTGGCGCCGTCGCCTGTCTGACCTTCCGCGACGTTACCAGGCGCCGCGCCCATGAAGACCGGCTGCGTTATCTCGCAGAGCATGACGAAATGACAGGCCTCTACACACGGGCGCATTTCTTGCGGCTTCTGGACGCCAGACTGCAATCCGGCGGCGCCGTGCACGTCCTCGTCTTCAACCTGCGGCGGTTCAAGTCGGTAAATGCAACGCTCGGCCACGAGGCGGGAGACGAGATGCTGCGTCAGGTCGCGTCACGCCTCAGGGCCGCCGGACATGACCACGCGGCGCGGCTTGGTGCAGATACTTTTGCGGTTTTCATGGCGCATGACGGACCGGACCCGGACCCGCAGTCTCCATTCGACCCGATCGTCGACCTGATCGCGCAGCCCTATCTGCTGGGCGAGCATATGGCGACAATCGGCGTTGCCGGTGGTTGGGCGTCCGCGCCCGCCAGTGATGGAGCGGCCCTTTTGCGCCGGGCCGACCTTGCCCTCGCCCAGTCGCGCCAGCTCCCGGGCAACCGTGTCACACCCTACACGGAAAAGCTCGAGATCGCCGTTCACACCGGCCGGCGCCTGGAAACGGAAATGCGCCAGGCGCTTGAATCGGGCCAGTTTGCCCTCGCCTATCAGCCCCAGATCGGCGCAGGCGGCAACAGGCTGGTGGGAGCCGAGGCGCTACTGCGCTGGCACCATCCTGAGCGCGGCATGATTTCTCCGCTCGACTTCCTGCCGGTCGCCGAGGAAACGGGCCTGATCGCAGACATAGGGCGCTACGTGCTCGATCTCGCCTGCCGCGATGCGCTGACATGGCCTGGCGATCTGCGTGTCGCCGTCAACGTATCGCCGCTGCAGTTCGAATTGAGCGACATCCTCGCAGATATTGACTCAGCGCTGCAACGCACCGGGCTCCCGGCCCGAAGGCTCGAAATCGAGATCACCGAAAGCGTACTGCTCCAGCACCGCGACGCGGCCATCGAAACGCTCCGGCAGCTGAGTGCGCGAGGTGTCAAGATCGCCATCGACGACTTCGGCACCGGCTTTTCCTCGCTCGCCTATCTGAGCCAGCTTCCTTTCGATGTGCTCAAGGTCGACAAGAGCTTTGTCGACGCCATGTTCGAGAGCACTGCCGCCATGCGCATCGTCGAAACCATTGTCAAGCTCGGCACCCAGCTCGACAAGACCGTTCTGGCCGAGGGCGTCGAAACCGCCGAGCAGGCGCGTGTGCTGGAACAGCTTGGCTGTTCCGTGTTCCAGGGCTATTACTTCGCCCGCCCCGGATCGCCGGAGGCGATGCAGGAACAGGCCCGCCGACAGGCTGCGGAGGCATCCGCCGGCCCGATGAGAGCGGCAGGCTGAAGCCCTCCGCCTTGAAACCGGCGCAAAGGGTGCTTATCTCAACCTCACCGGTCGAATAAAGGCATCTGCCACTCCCGGTCCCCAATCCGCCATCGCCGCGCCTGCCCGTCAGGGAATGAGCTCCGATGCTCGCCCTGTCCGCCGTCATATGACTGACGCGGGCGCGGGATAAATTGATTGCGGAAATCATGACAACGAGAGGAAGGCCGCGTGAGGCGGCCCGAAAGAACAATAACAATGACACGATTTCATTTTAACGCCCGTGCCCGACTCTATCTGGGCCGCGACCGCGCGACTGCGCTGGCGCAGGGGGCAAAGACATTCCGCACCGCTGCCGAAGCGATTCGCTTCGCATGCGAGGAAGCAGCGCCCGTGAGCCTTCACGGTGCCCTGCTGGTCGTCGGCAATGAAGGCTATTCCGGAGCGCGCATCAAGGCGCTCTACGCTTCTGAAGCCTACCCGCTGAGACGCAAGGCCGACATCGCCCGCGAATTCTCCTGAAACCGATGAACGGCTCCTGAATATGCGATTCAGGGGCCGTTCCGCTGCACCCCGTTACACCTGATCCTGCACAAACCAACGACGCGGTACGCAACACCCGCAAGCAGCAATCAGGAGACGGAACATGATCAGCAAGACCCTTATCGCCAGCACAATCGTTGCGGCTTTCTCCCTAGTCTCGGCCCCCGCCTTGGCCAACGACGTCTTCATCAATCAGTGGGGCTTCGGCCATTCCGCCGGCGGTGAACAGTCCGGCTGGAACAACACCATCGGCATCTATCAGGAAGGCTGGTGGAACAAGGCGGTCAAGAAGCAGTACGGCAACAACAACGTCGCCGCCACCGGCCAGTCCGGCACCAACAATTCCTCCGAAACCTGGCAGAACGGCAACAACAACGCCGCAGGCGTCGGTCAGTTCGGTTCCAATCACACGACCATCCTCACCCAGGACGGCAACGGCAACATCGCCGCAGGCGTGCAGGTCGGCAATGGCTGCTCGGCCACCGTCAGCCAGGGCGGATCGGGCAACGTCGCCGCCTTCGTTCAGGCCTGCCCCTGATCTGACGATCGATCGGCACCGGAAGGGCTACGGCCCTCCCGCGCCGCCAGGCAAACATAAGGAGGGACGACAATGACAAAGCCAATCCACGCCTACGCCCTGGCGATCGGTGGCGCGCTGATTTCACTCGCCGCCGTGGGCGGCACCGGGCTCGCCCGCTCGATCGCCGAACCCGATCCGGCCGGATGCGAAGTCCTGGCCACGCCCACCGGCGGCGGCTTTGCTCTGGAAGCCGTCTACCGCGCCGAAACCACCACCAGCGGCACCTATACCTTCTCGGTCCAGAGCGTCGGCGGCAGCAGCCGCACCAGCATCAATCAGGGCGGCGGCTTTAACGCCCGCTCCGGCGAGGTTCTGACCCTTGGCCGAACAAACGTCGCCGGCGCAGCCGCCTATGACGTGACACTTTCCATAGACGCCGGTGGCAAAGCCATCGAATGCGGCGGGCGGATCAGTTTGAGCGCCTGAAGACTTTCGCTTTCCTATTTCGGCTTGCGCCGAATCCCCCCTCCCAACCTCCCCCACAAGGGGGGAGGTGCTGGCCCGGTGCGTTTGGAGACGGCCAAGCAATGGAAGCACCCTCCCCTTGATGGGGAGGGTTGGGGAGGGGTGAAGCCACACGCGCCAGTGTTTTTTGAAATGCCCCGGTTCGCCGGGGCTTTTTTTGCGCCAGCCGTCGGGTGAAAATTAACGCCACATAAATGCCCTTTTCCGCTTCGGTTCAGCACGTCTACTCCAATCTCGCTCCATCGGCTGACGCCGCAGTGACAACCAAGGAGCAGGAACATGGCACGCAACATCACCCGGATCGCCATCGCAGGCATCATTGCAGCAACCACCGGCTTTGCCGGCCTCGCCGCACCCGCGCATGCTGCCGGTCAGGTCTCGATCAATTTCAACCCCGCGACCGCCGATCAGGCCAAGGCCGTCAAACTCGGGCTCGGCGTTTATGCCCTCGTCAAGGGCATTGAGGGCGGCGGCGGGATCACCCAGAACGGGATCAACAACATGGCAGGGGTGCTGCAGAACGGCAGCGGAAACTTCGGTGTCGTCCATCAGGAAGGCAACAACCACAACGGCTCGCTCCAGCAGAACGGCAACGGCAATTCCTATGGCCTGTTCCAGTTCGGCCAGGGCACCAACGCCCATGTCAATCAGCATGGTGGGCAGACGGGGCTGGGATTCGTCTTCGGCTGGTAGACCGGCACAGCTCATCACGCTAGGGTCCAGAATGGCGCTGCCGGACAACGGCAGCGCCATTGGCTTTCACGGAGAGACGGAATCGGTTCAGTCTCGCCCGTCCCCCGTGTGATTGGAGTTCTCTATGTCCCCCGCCTTTCCTGTGTTCGACGGCCACAACGACACCCTCCTGCGCCTCGTCGAGGCCGACCGGAAGAACGAGAAGGCGGATTTCTTCGGCGGCACCAATGGCTTTCACCTCGACATGCCCAAGGCGAGGGCAGGGGGCTTTGCGGGCGGGCTCTTTGCGATGTTCACGCCCAATCCAGAAGGTGCCAGCGGCGCGCTGGCCGGCAGGCCGACCATGGGCGCCCCGATCGAGCAGAAGCGCGCGGCCGAATACACCTTCGCAATGATGGACAAGGGTGATGAACTGGCCGCCGGGTCCGGCGGCGCGATGCGGCTCTGCACCACTGCGGCCGAGATTCGCGCCGCCATGGCCGCCAATGCGATGGCCATGGTCTACCATATCGAGGGCGCCGAGGTGATCGATCCCGGCTTTGAGACACTCGAGGAACTTTACACCCGCGGTCTGCGCTCGGTCGGCATCACCTGGAGCCGGAACAACATCTTCGGCAATGGCGTGCCCTTCACCTTTCCCGGCAGCCCCGACCAGGGCGATGGGCTGACCGGTGCGGGGGTCGAGCTTGTCAGGGTCTGCAATCAGCGCGGACTGGTGATCGACCTCTCCCACCTCAATGAAAAGGGATTCTGGGATGTGGCGCGTGTGACGGACAAGCCGCTGGTCGCCAGCCATTCCAACGTCCACGCGCTGTCGGCGTCGCCGCGCAACCTCACTGACAGGCAGCTCGATGCTATCGCCGAGTCCAGGGGCCTTGTCGGCCTCAACTTCGCCTGCGGCTTCCTGCGTGAGGACGGCCAGCATCCGCGGCGCGACACGAGCCTCGAAATCGCCATCCGTCATCTCGACTACATGCTGGAAAAGCTCGGCGAGGACGGGGTAGGGATCGGGTCGGATTTCGACGGCTGCACCCTGCCCGAAGCCATCACCGACGCCTCCGGCCTCCCCAATCTTGTCACCGCCATGCAGAGCGCGGGTTATGGCGATGAGCTGATCGCCAGGATCACCCACAGGAACTGGATCAGCCTGCTTGAGCGGACCTGGGGCGC
>CAYSBF010000037.1:0-12155 GCA_964429025.1 uncultured Pelagibacterium sp. | reverse complement strand
TTTTTGCCATCACTGGGCCGGTGCAGGGACCGGTTCGGGAGACGTATCGAGCGCCTCGATGCTCTCGACAGTGTCATAGGCGGCCTGGTCGAGAATGCCCTGGCGCTTGGCGACAATGGTCGGCACGAGCGCCTGCCCGGCAACGTTGACCGCAGTACGCCCCATGTCGAGGATCGGGTCGATCGCAAGCAGCAGGCCGACGCCTTCAAGCGGCAGGCCGAGCGTCGAAAGCGTCAGCGTAAGCATCACGGTTGCACCGGTAAGCCCGGCCGTCGCGGCCGATCCGATGACCGAGACGAAGACGATCAGCAGATAGTCCTGGATGCCCAGATCGATGCCGAAGAACTGGGCGACGAAGATTGCCGAGATCGCCGGATAGATTGAGGCGCAGCCATCCATCTTTGTCGTCGCGCCCAGCGGCACGGCAAAGGCGGCATATTCACGCGGAACGCCCAAATTCTTTTCCGTGATCCGCTCGGTGATCGGCAGCGTTCCGATCGATGAGCGCGAGACGAAGGCGAACTGGATGGCCGGCCATGCGCCCTGGAAGTAGCGGATGGGGTTGAGGCCATTTGCCGACAGCAGCGCCGGGTAAACGACGAACAGCACGATGGCGAGGCCGATATAGATGGCGCCCGCATATACGCCGAGCTGGGCGAGCGTGTCCCAGCCATAGGAATAGATGGCGTTGCCGAGAAGCCCGACCGTCCCGATGGGCACGAGCCGGATCACCCACCAGAGAAGCTTGTGCACCACCTTGAGGAAGGAGCGGTTGAACTCGAGGAACGGCTTTGCCGCATCCCCGACCCGCAGTGCGGCGACGCCGATGGCGATCGAGAGCACGAGAAGCTGGAGGACATTGAAGCTCAAATTGGTCGTCGCGCCGGTTTCGCGGACGCTGGTCGAGGCCTGGAGCCCGAAAATGTTGACCGGGACGAGCCCTGTCAGGAAATCCAGCCACGTTCCGGTGCGCGAGGGCAGGCGGGCAGCTTCGCTGGTGACGGCGGTGTTAAGGCCCGGCTGGAAGATGAGCCCCAGCGCAATGCCGATGGCGACCGCGATCAGCGCCGTGATGGCGAACCACAGCAGCGTCTGCCAGACGAGCCGCGCGGCGTTGTTGAGTTCACGCAGATTGGCGATCGAGGCGACGATCGCGGTGAAGATCAGGACAGGCACCAGCGTACGCAGCAGCGTGACGAAAGTGGAGCCGACGGTCGAAAGCGTCTGCGCGAGCCAGTTCGGCCCGCCATCGACAGGGCCGATGTTGCGGGCGATCAGACCCAGGATGAGGCCGAGCACCAGCGCGACCAGCACCTGGAACCCGAAATTCAAGTATAAAGGCTTGGACGGCCGGGCCGTCGTTGAGGACGTGGACATTGGGGGAACCTGCTCAAGTGTTCAGGCGGTGTGGGTCCTTTTCCGGACGGGCCGCCGATTGACCACAGGGTAGTCCTGATGCCGCGGTTCACCAAGGCCGTGAATTGCGCAGAAGCAGCGGACCGAAAAAAATTTTCGTAGCCTTTGGGCAATAAGTGGAACGGGGGCCGGGAAGTTCCACCGCCACAGCTCAAAGCTGCACGCGAAGCTGCGCAAAGAGCCAGTCGGATATCTTTTCTACCAGCGGGCGGTTTTCCCACTCGGCGAGGGTGACCTCGCGCGAGCGCCCGAGGTCTTGCTCGAACAAGGCGATCTGCTCGGCGGCGAAAGTGGCATCGTGAATATTGAGATTCGCTTCGTCATTGAGGCGGAACGAGCGCTCGTCAAAGTTCGATGAGCCCACGGCCGCCCAGGCCTCGTCCACCACCAGGATCTTTGCGTGGTACATTGTGCGTTCGTACTCATGGAACCGCACCCCGGCCTCCAGAAGTTCGCCCCAGAAGTGACGCGATGCGCTGCGCACGATCTGCTTGTTCGTGTGCTCGCCGGGTACGAGGATATCCACCTCGACCCCGCGCCGTCTTGCGTCGATCAACTGTGCAATCGCTATGTCGTCAGGCACGAAATATGGCGTGCCGATGCGAATGTTGGATTGAGCCGAAGCAATCGCGGTCATGATCAAAAGGTGCAGATCGTTCCGTTCTCCAGTGGTCGTGAAGATGAACTGGGCGGAGGTTTCGTCTGCAGTCTCGAGCGGTGGGAAATGCGCCGGGCCCATGATCTGCTCGGCGGTCGCCTCCACCCAGTTGTGGGCGAACGCGCCCTGGAACTCTGCCACCACCGGTCCTTCGATGCGGTAGTGCGTATCGCGCCATTCCGACGGATCGCGGGCGTCTCCCAGCCACTCATCGGCAATCCCCACGCCGCCCGTAAAGGCGACGCGTCCATCGACCACGAGAATCTTGCGGTGGGTGCGGTTGTTGATCTTGTCGAGCGTGTACCAGCGCACTGGGCGGAAGCGCTCGACCTTTGCGCCCGCCTGCGTCATGACCTCGACCAGGCGCTCCTCCATCGGCGCGCTGCCGACCCAATCGAGCAGCACGCGCACCTCGACGCCGGCCCGTGCGCGTTCGGCCAGGGCATCGGCAAAAAGTTCGGCGACCTCGCCACTCCAATAGACATAGGTCTCGAAATTTATGCTGCGCTCGGCGCCCGCGATCGCCTCAAGCATGGCCGGGAAGATGACATCGCCGTTTACCAGCGTCTCGACGCTGTTTCCGCCGAGAACGTTGCTGCCATACAGCCCGTTCATCGTATCCCGGAACTCGGGCGTACCTGCGGCAAGACCGGCGGGAACCGGCGCGCGGAGTTCATGTCTTTGCGGCGCAACGGTCAGGGTGAGAAGCGTGCCCACAATGCCTGCGGCAAGGCCGAGTGCAGCCAATGCCAGCCGGGAGAATATCAGATGGCCCATAGATATGTTGTCCGAACCCCGCACCCGATCAATGCAGGTGCGGCCGATTTTGTTTCATGCCTCCAATGGCCGGCCAGCAGCCAGATGGAATGCCCCTGGCGGCCGGCCGCAACGCCTGCATCCGGGAGTCGGCGGCTTAGCCGGTCGCACCGCAAGAGTCTCAGTTCCTGGCACTCTTTTGTGCGCGCTGCAGATCATCGAGCAGGGAGTCGAGACGGGCGTAATTCTGTTCCCAGACCTGCCGGTAGTTTTCCAGCCAGTCGGTGGCGGCCTTGAGCGCCTCCCCTTCGATCCTGACCGGGCGGCGCTGCGCGTCCCGGCTGCGCGAGACCAGACCGGCCCGCTCGAGCATCTTGATATGCTTGGAGATGGCGGGCTGGCTCATGTCGAACGGCTCGGCAAGCTCCATGACCGTCGCCTCGCCCTCGATCAGCCGCGCAAGGATGGCACGGCGCGTCGGGTCGGCAAGCGCAATGAAGGTGGCGTCGAGGCGTTCGGATTCCGTCATTCCATAACCGTCCAGTTTGATAGACAAGAGGTTATATGCGTCCGCGCGGTTGTCAATAACAAGCAGAGCGAGCCAAAATTCGACCGCGATGTCGGATCGATCATGCGCCACCCGTCTTCCCAGTGTCTGCGGCATCCAACGAGGAGAGAGATGATGACCAGCCCCGCCACCCCGAGAAACGACCGAGAGCTCGTGCTCGACCGCCTGATCGATGCTCCGCGCGAAAAGGTCTATCGTTGCTGGACCGAGCCGGAACTGCTCGTGCAATGGTTTGCGCCCAAGCCCTGGACAACGCCACGGGCCGAACTCGATGTGCGCCCCGGCGGAACAAACATGGTGGTGATGTCGGATCCCGACGGCAACGAGTTTCCCAACCCCGGCATCTATCTCGACGTGGTGCCCAACGAAAAGCTCGTCTTCACCGACGCCTTCACCCAGGCCTGGGAGCCGTCCGAACGCCCGTTCTTTGTCTGCGAACTTACCTTTGGCGATGAGAACGGCAAGACCCGCTACATAGCGCGGGCCAAGCACTGGAACATCGAAACCAAGGAAGAGCACGAAAAAATGGGCTTCCACGAAGGCTGGGGCATCTGTGCCGACCAGCTTGAGGCGTTGGCGAAGACGTTATAGGCGGACGTTCGGGTGGGGTGCAGAGATACTGCTATCCGCTGTGACGTTGGCCAGCCTCCCGCTCCAACCAATCAACCGCGTATCGCGCCATCTCGCCTGCATCCACCAACACGCTCGGCGCCTCCCCGATACGGCCCCGCGATCCGCCGCCCGCACCAAGGTAACTCTCGACAATCTCGGTGAAATAATCGCGGCCGTCGAGGGCAGGGCATACGGAATCGCTGGTGTCGAATTCCTCCAGCATGCGCCATTCGATACCCGAGTCCGTGAGATGGGGCACTTCGGCGCGCTTGATGCGCTTGCCCGGCAAATCGGCCATCTGCTCGGCATGGTGGATCAGGCTCATCGTGTCGAGCGGCGCGCCGAGCATCAGCACCTTGCCGCCCGCCTCGGCGAGCTTGCCGAACGGCGAATCCTCGCCATAGCCATAGTCGAGCGGATGATGGGCCGTCAGCCATTCCGCTCGCGCGCCGACGGCGGTGACGGAAGCAGCCGGATTGGCGCTGCGGGCGGCGCCCGGCGTCGTGCGCAGGAATTCGGGAAAGACGCCATGATCGCGCACCGCGCGCGAGGTCAGCGGATCGTAGGGCGGGATGTGATCGCGCCATTCATCGGGCACGCGTCCGTCAGCGTCCACCAGTGCTTCATAGCCTGCGTCCCAGTCGCAATAGGCCGCGATGGTGCCCTCGGGCCCGACGGCATCGCGCAGCGCGCCGATGACGGTGTCCGGTCCGCCGAGTACCGGGCCGATCCTGCTCAGCGCGGCATGGACCATGACAATGTCGCCTTTGGCGATGCCAAGTCCGGTCAGATCGGCGGTGAGACTGGCGCGGGTGAGGAATGCAGGCATGCGGCGCTCACGAGGGTTTGATCGCCAACCTAATCATCACGCCGGACCGCCGCAACGTGCTTAACGTGCGCTTAACGGGCAGGGGCGCAAAATGAACGTCAGTTGAGTACCAGCATGGGCCGGAATGTCCGTTTCGGGGGCACGGACAGGCTATCGCCACAAAGGCGGGGCATAACCGGCTTGAGGCTGGAGTGAAGTTGAGGTTGACCCATGCGTAATACAGCCCCTGTTCCTGGCGCTCCGAACATTTCCCGCCGTCACGCGCTCGCCCTGACCCTTGGCGCCGGCGCCAGCCTTGCGCTGCCTGGAATGGCGTTCGGAAACGTCCCCAGTTTCGTTTCCTCCATCTGGCCCGAAGCCCAGGCGCGCGGCGTCTCGCGTGGCATCTTCGATCAGGCCTTTGCCGGATTCGCGCCCAGCGAGCGGATCATGAGCCTCACGCGCTCCCAGCCTGAAGTCGTCAAGACGACCGGCCAATACGTCACCGATGCCGTAAGCTCGGCACGTATCTCCACCGGCCGGGGCATGCGCGGGGAGTGGAGCCAGACGCTGGGCAATCTGCGCAACATGTGGGGCGTCCAGCCCGAAATCGTGCTCGCCATCTGGGGCATGGAGACCAATTACGGCTCCTACATGGGCGGCAACAATGTCATCCATGCGCTCGCGACCCTGACCTATGGCCGGTACCGCTACGATTTCTTCAAGAAGGAGCTTCTGACCGCGCTGCAGATCCTGCAGGCGGGGCACGTCACGCCGCGCGAGATGGTTGGGTCCTGGGCCGGCGCCATGGGGCACACCCAGTTCATGCCTTCGAGCTTTGTGTCCTACGCCGTCGACTACAATGGCAATGGCAAGCGCGACATCTGGAACTCGATCCCCGACGCGCTCGCCTCGGCTGCGAACTATCTCAAGGCCCATGGGTGGCGGGACGGCGAAACCTGGGGCTACGAGGTCGAGCTTCCCGGCAATTTCGACTATGCCCGCGCCTGGGACATCGACCGCCAGAGCCTGGGTCAATGGCAGGCGATGGGCGTGCGCCGCACCGGCGGCCGCGAGTTCCCGCGCCCGTCCGACCATGGCCGCATCTTCATGCCATCGGGCAGCCAGGGCCCTGCATTCCTGCTGCTGCACAATTTCGATGTCATCAAGCGATACAACAATTCCAACAACTACGCCCTGGCCGTCGGCCATCTCGCCGACCGCATTCTTGGCGTCGGCGGCTTTGCGCGACCCTTCCCGTCCAATGAAACCGGGCTCAACAAGGCGATGCGGACCGAGCTCCAGAGCCTGCTCAATGCGCGCGGCTACAATGTCGGCACGCCCGACGGCGTGATCGGGCCCAAGACCCGCGCCGGCATCATCGCCTTCCAGCGCGCCAATGGCCTGACCCCTGACGGACACGCCTCAAGCATGTTGCTGGCCCGGCTCCGTTAGGCGGCTTCGGATATTTTTCGCAAGGTTGGAGCAATCCGCTGGGCGCTCACTCCCTCTCCCTTGGGAGGAGAGGTGATCCGGCGTCAAGCTGCGCCCAGTGTTATCGACTTCGTAACCATAGGTCCTGCCGGTACGCAATTTTCCTCAAATCCGGGTTAGCCTGTTGGATACGCGGCTGAAAAATCATCCCCGGGACCACCACAATGACCATTGCGACCGTCATCGAAGACGAAGGTAGGCTGGCAGCGCTTTTCCGGCACGGCATTCCCGGCGCCAATCGCGATGACGCGCTCGACAGGATCGTCAAGATCGCGCGGGCAGCGCTGGGCGCGCCCATCGGCGCGGTGACTGCGCTGGAGCGCACCCGCCAGTCCTTCCTTGCCGTCCGCGGTCTCGCTGATATCCCGATCCCGATGGCGCAATCGATCTGTGCCGAAACCATCAAGGGTACTGGCCCGCTGATCGTCCCCGACGCTTCGGCGGAAGAACGCTTTTCCGGCCTTGATCTCGTCAAGGGCGAAGCAGGTGTGCGCGCCTATCTCGGCATACCGATGATCTCTCTCGATGGCTATGCGCTGGGGACCATCTGCGTGATGGACACCAAGCCGCGCACTTTTTCGGAAGACGATGTCACAATCCTGGTCAATCTCGCCCGGCTCGCGGTCGGGCATCTGGCCTCCCGCCAGCCCGACAGCTTCGACTTCGTCACCGGCGCAATCACCCGCCGCCGCTTCCAGGCCGAGGTCGAGCGCGAGTTCGAACGGGCAGTGCGCTATGAGCGCCCCGCCTGCCTCGTCTTTGTCGACATCGACAACTTTGCCGAAGTCAACGCGGCCGTGGGACCAGCCATGGCAGACGAAGTGCTCAAGGCCATCGCCAATCGCTGCCGCGAAGCCCTGCGCTCGACCGACGTTTTCGGACGCGTGGGCGGCGAGGAGTTCGGCATGCTGCTGCCCGAAACGCTGGCCTATGAGGCCAGCCAGTGCGCAGAGCGCCTGCGCGAGACGGTGGGGCGCCTGCGGTTCAAGACCGAGGACCAGGTGGTCCAGGTGACCGCCAGCTTCGGCGTCGCACCACTCAACCCCTCGATCAAGTCGGCGGTGCACTGGTTCGCCCAGGCCGATCTCGCTGTGATGAACGCCAAGCGCCAGGGCCGCGACTGCGTCGCCTTCGCCCCGCCGGTGGATGGTGAGCCGGTTGGGGTGGCGGACGACGTGCCCGAGGACGTGGTCGCCGCCCGCCTCCACTAGTTCAGGCGTGGGCGCTCAAGCTGTCGCCGGGCGCCTCGTCGCGGTCGGCAAGCCCGTAGTCGCGGACAATGACTGCAACTCTCAAACGATAATCGGCAAATATGGCGGCGCGGCCGGCGGCCTGCGCGGCGCGGTGAGCCGCCATATTGCGCCAGCTTGCGACGGCATCCTCGTCGCGCCAGAACGACAGGGACAGATATTTGCCGGGCGTCGAAAGGCTCTCGAAACGCTCGACGGAACGAACCCGCCCACGCTCTCGAGTTCGCGCTTGAGCGTGGCGGCGGCGCTGAAATAGTCCCCGGCGCGATCAGGATGCGGCTCCACCTCGAAAATGACCGCGATCACGACGCGCTTCCTTTATCCACGCGCTTGAGGAACAGTCGGTCCTCGCGATGGATGAAACGCCGCTCGGCGGCGAACTGGTAGTTGGCGCGGCCATCCGGGTCGGCGGCAAGCCGTGCGCGATACGCCTCATAGGCGGCAAGATCCTCGATGGTGTAGACGCCATACGCAACGTTTGCCGAACCTTCATGCGGGGCGAAATAACCGACAAGCTCCGCGCCGCAGCGCGGGATCGCCTCGCCCCAGACGCGGGCGTACTGAACGAAATCCTCGCGCCGTAAGGGATCGATCTCGTAACGGATGAAGCAGGTAATCATGGTCACAACCTCCTTTGAAAGTGAGCAGTAGACATCATTGCGCTGCAACGATGCTTCGGCTATGGTCGAACTATGAAGGAAGGGCCGAACATTGCCGCTATCGGCGCGCTGCTGGGCGATCCCGGCAGGGCGAACATGCTTGTCGGGCTGATGGACGGACGGGCGCTGACCGCCACAGAGCTGGCGCAGGAGGCCAACATCACCGCCCAGACGGCCAGCGGGCATCTGGCGCAACTTGAGGCGGGTGGATTGATCGTCCGGCGCAAGCAGGGGCGGCACAACTATTTCGCGCTTGCCAGCGCGGACGTGGCCACGGTCATCGAGGCGCTTATGGGATTGGCCGCGAGGGCCGGGCACATGCGGACGCGCACGGGTCCGCGCGATACGGCGATGCGCAAGGCCCGGATATGCTACGACCACCTGGCGGGCGAGATGGGGGTCGCATTGTTCGACAGCCTGCTTGCGCAAAGACTGGTCGTGCTCAAGGCCGATGAGGTGACGCTCACGCGTGCGGGAAGGGATTTCTTCGCCGGGATGGGCGTCGATATCGAGGCCGCGGCGAAAGCGCGGCGCCCCCTTTGCCGCACCTGTCTCGACTGGAGCGCGCGGCGCTATCACCTCGCCGGAACGCTGGGAGCAGCGCTTCTTTCGCATATGCAGGAAAAAGGCTGGGCACGGCGGGTAGCCGGCTCGCGGGTCATCGCCTTCACACCCAGGGGCGAGACCCAATTCCGCCGGTTATTTCCTGTTCAGGACACTTAGAAGCGGAAAATTCATCGTACCGCCTTACTTCCCGTTATAGTCTTCTGGCTTACGTTAACGGCAACGGGGAGATTCCCCAGGAGGTGCCCGGATGCGCGGCAGCGCGAGCCGAAATGCACGAGCCTATATCCTGCGCAAGCGGCGCGCCTTCACACGGGCCGAACTGATTGCGGACGGGGTCGTGCACGGGGTCGGGCTGCTGGTGGCGCTGGTCCCCGGCACGATCCTGCTCACCATGGCACTGGTCCAGACGGCACAGGACGAGGTGGCGGCGCTCGCTGTCTATGTCGGCTCTTTCATCGCCCTGCTGTCGGCGTCCATGGCCTTCAATCTCTGCCCGGACGGCCCGCTCAAGGCGTGGCTTGCCCGGCTCGATCAGGCGGCAATTTTCCTTTTCATTGCAGGCACCTACACGCCGTTCCTCGCCCTGCTCGGCGACGTTCCGATCGCTGACAAGCTGATGCTGTTCGTCTGGGCGACGGCCATTGTGGGCGTCGCGCTCAAACTGCTGATCCCCCAGCATTTCGGGCGCCTCGCCATTCCCTTCTACCTGGCCATCGGCTGGAGCGGCATCCTCGCCTTCCACGCGCTCGCGGCGGCCCTGCCGACCGCAGCGCTGTGGCTGCTGGTTGCCGGCGGCGTCGCCTATTCGGCGGGCATCGTCTTTCACCTGTGGGAGAAGCTTCGCTTCCAGAACGTCCTCTGGCACAGCTTCGTCGTTATCGGCGCAACGCTGCACCTCATCGCCATCTTCGACGCCATGGTCCTTAGCCGTCTCTGACAGGTCAGAGCTTGGACTTCACCGGGTTCTCGATGATCTCGTCCGCCGCGGGCGGCGACACGGGCGTGACCGTCGCCTTGGCGAGCTCGCGCTCGCGCATCCAGATATAAAGGCCCGACGCAATGACGATGGGCGCGCCGGCGAACAGCCATATGTCGGGCGGCTGCGCGAAGATCAGCCAGCTCCCAAGACTCATCCAGATGATCTGGCTATAGCCGAACGGCGCGAGCACCGAGGCCGGTGCGTATCGGTGCGCGATGATCGCAATCTGGTGCCCTGTCATGGCCGCCAGCCCCACACCGAGGAACATCAACCAGGCCAGCGGCGAGCCCGGCCATGTCCAGCCTGCGATGACGAAGGGCAGCAGGCCCAGCATGCCGACCAACCCAACATAAAGCTGCATGGTGGTGGCAGCCTCCCGGCCTGCGAGCTTGCGCGTCAGCGTGTAATAGACCGCCCCGGCGAACGAGCAGCCCAGCATCAGGAAAACGGCCCAGTGGAACTGGGCGTCCCAGGGCTGGACGATGATCAGCACGCCGATGAACCCAACGAAAATGGCCAGCCAGCGGCGCCACCCGACCTGTTCGCCCAGGATCGGCACGGACAGGGCGGTCACCATGAGCGGGATCGTGAACATCACCGCCGAGGTGACGGTTAGCGGCAGATACATCAGTGAGATGAAATTGAGCGTCGTCATCGATAGCAGCATCGAGCCGCGCACGACGAGAAGCAGCAAATTGTTGCCCCGGAAGACGCCCAGACCGGTCCTCGGCAGCGCCAGCCCGAGCATGAAGGCGAACTGTACCGTGAACCGCGCAAACGCCGCCTGCAGCGGCGGCATTCCGGAAGTCACCAGCCACTTCGCCGCGATGTCGCAGCAGGTGAAGAAGACATAGGTGATGAGGATGATCCCAATTGCGAAAAGCCGCCGGTCTTGGTGCGGCACCGAGGGTTGGGACATGGGGGAGACCTTGGCGGAGGATACTGGGACGTTATTATGAGCTTAGCCGCGTTCGGGGTCCGGCGGAAGCAGAACTGTCTGCGTTGGCGGCCGCATCGCGCTGGATTCCGGCAATAAATGCCGGAATGACGCCAGTGTTTTCTGCCGGATCACCTGCCTCTCCCGTGTCACCCCGGCATTCATTGCCGGGGTCCAGAGCAATGTCTCGACAAACGGAAGGCCTGCGGCGCTACTCCGGCAGAATCCGCACCGCACCCAGATCGGCCGAGGACGCAAAGGCCGCATAGGCCTTGAGGGCCGTCGTCACATTCCGCTTGCGCTTTTCAGCCGGCTTCCAGGCATCAGGCCCCTTGGCTTCCATCGCCGCGCGGCGGCGCTGAAGTTCGGCGTCCGGCACCAGCAGGTTGATGGTGCGGTTGGGGATGTCGATCTCGATCCTGTCGCCCGCTTCGACGAGCCCGATCGCCCCGCCCCGCGCCGCTTCGGGCGAGACGTGGCCGATGGAAAGGCCCGAGGTGCCACCCGAGAAGCGGCCATCGGTGAGCAGCGCGCAATCCTTGCCCAGCCCCTTGGATTTGAGATAGCTCGTCGGGTAGAGCATTTCCTGCATGCCCGGCCCGCCCTTGGGCCCCTCATAGCGGATGACGACGACATCGCCGGCCTTGACCTTGCCGGTGAGGATGCCCGAGACGGCGGCGTCCTGGCTTTCGTAGACGACGGCCGTGCCGGTGAATTTGAGGATCGACTCATCGACGCCCGCCGTCTTAACGACGCACCCATCGACCGCGATATTGCCCTTGAGAACGGCAAGGCCGCCATCCTTGGAATAGGCATGTTCGGCCGAGCGGATGACACCGCTTTTGCGGTCGAGGTCGAGTTCCTTCCAGCGGTTCTCGGTCGAGAAGGCCTGCGTCGTCCGCACGCCGCCCGGCGCGGCCATGAAGAATTGCCGCACGCTTTCCGAATTGGTGCGCGAGATATCCCATTTGTCGATGGCATCGCCCAGCGTTGCGGCGTGAACGGTGGGGCAGTCGCGGTTGAGCAGTTCAGCCCGGTCGAGCTGGCCCAGGATCGACATGATGCCGCCCGCGCGATGCACGTCCTCCATATGGACATTGGCAACGGCCGGGGCGACCTTGCACAGCACCGGCACCTTGCGCGAGAGCCGGTCGATATCGTCCATTGTGAAATCGACCCCGCCCTCATAGGCGGCGGCGAGGATGTGCAGCACCGTATTGGTCGAGCCCCCCATGGCGATGTCGAGCGCCATGGCGTTCTCGAACGCAGCCTTGCTGGCGATCGAGCGCGGCAGCACGCTCTCGTCGTTCTGCTCATAATAGCGACGGGCGAGATCGACGATCAGATGCCCTGCCTCGACGAAGAGCCGCTTGCGGTCGGCGTGCGTTGCGAGCGTCGAGCCATTGCCCGGCAGCGACCGTCCCAGCGCCTCTGTGAGGCAGTTCATCGAA
>CAYSBF010000036.1:0-24020 GCA_964429025.1 uncultured Pelagibacterium sp. | reverse complement strand
AACACATACCGCAGCCCACGTTTCCCTTTCCAAATAATCAACAATGTCAAATAGCGGACGTCAGAGACGTCAAACCTTGCTTCTACTAAAAAGCGGCGCAAACTGTTTTCATCCCGGTTTTGACAACCGGCAGTTCCGTGCCGAACCTTTTTCTGAAGCTCGCCTCGGCAGTGCCTGTTCAAGGCTCCGCGTCGTCAGCGCTGGCGGTATATAGGGCCGAGGTTCCGGCCTGTCAACACCCGGTTCCCAAAAAAACGAAACATCATTTTTTCCAGAACCTTGTCCGATTTTCACCGGGCTGTGCGGCCCCGTTCCGTCGGTGTGCGGCGTATATAGGGACCCCCAATTGCCGAGTCAACAGGTCGTTTATTGAAAATGTCATGCCTGTTCATAAGCTGGCAAAAACCAGCACGAGCCCCAGCCCCATGATAAGCAGCGCTCCGGCCAGTTCCAGCCACCACACGACCACGCCGCCCGCAGCGCCTCCGCCCGTTAGCCGCAATGCGATCCCCTTGGCCCCGACCGCGAGTGAGGCCAGCAGGGCCACCGTGAGCGCCGTCCCGAGCGCCATCATGAAGGTCGAGAAGATGCCGGCTGGCAACAGGCCCTGCCCCAGCGAAAAGACGAGGACCACGAGCGCGCCCGAACATGGACGCAGCCCGACCGATGTAATGACGCCGAGCGCCGTGCGCCAGTCTCCCTCGGTCCGCGACGGTGGGACCACGTGGTGATCACAGGCCTCGCCGTGTCCATGATCATGGTGATGGTGACCGTGGTGATGGCGATGCCCGAGCCCCAGTATGTGCCGCGCGGCAAGCCACGCCCCCAGGAGCGCAATGAGGAGGTATGAGGCGAGCGCCATCCAGTGCGCCGCCTCGCTCATTGCGACCGCAGTCAGCCGTAGCGCCGCGGCAACGATCAGCACAAAGACGATGGCGACGACCGCCTGCATCATGGCGGCGAGGAAGCTCAGGAGGATGCCGCGCCGAAGCTGGCGCTCGCTCGCCAGCACATAAGAGGAGATGACGACCTTGCCATGCCCGGGCCCGGCCGCATGGAAAACGCCATAAAGAAAGCTCAGCCCGCCGAGAATCCAGAAAGCGTTGCCATCTTCATGAAGCGCGGCAAGCGTATCGGTCATCGCGCGGTAAAAGACTCGCTGCTGCTCGCCGATCCAACCGAACAGGCCGCCCTGGTTCGGCGCGATGACGGGTTCGGACGGAGGCGCAGCGAAGGGCGTGCGCGGCCGTGACGTTTCTGCCGCCTGGTTGACAGCTTCCAGTGCCGTCGAGGCCTCGCGCAGCGGACAGGTGATGGTGACGAGATTGGCGAGCGCCCGGGCGGCCTCGCGCAGCTCCTCGGGCAACTCCGTCACGTCCGGACCCAATAGCCAAAGCTCCTCTTCGATCGCAGAGTCGATCGGCTCGGGCGGGTGGGCCTCGGCATAGCAATCTGCGGGCGCACCGGAGAGGCTGACGGCATCGGCCCCCGGAAAGGTGAAGGCGGCATAGTATTCAGGATCGCCCACCTCGATATCGAAACTGCGCCCGATGGGGCGGCGTTCGGCAAAACGCACCGTAAAGCTCAGCGTCAGCCGCTCGCCTTCATAGGTCATGAAGGGATTATGGGCGCCAGAGATGGGCAGCGGGTCGTCCCAGGAGCCGGCAAAGGTGTAGAAATTGTAAAATTCCAGCCCCACGATGTTCTCTTCGGCGAGCGGCTGGAGCTCCTCGGCCGTCAGAACGCCGTCGCCATCGGCGTCCAATCCCTGAATGGCCCAGGCCGAAAAATAGGGATCGAACGTCCAGTGATGGCGTATGCCGGTAATGACCTCGTCCTCAAACAGCACTTCACCCCGCGCATCGATCCACACGTGAGGATGCGCAAGCGCTGGGAGCGCAAACAGGCCCAGCATGACAACGAGAAGGCTTCGAATCATTTGGTGGATGTGCCGACGGGGTGTTTCTCGAACCAGTCGACCAGAAAGTCGATCAGCGCCCGCACCTTGCCTGAAAGATGCCTTCGGTGCGGATAGACCGCCTGCAAAAGCGGCCTGTGGGGGAGATAGTCTTTGAGCACAGACACCAATTCGCCTTTCTCTATCGGATCGTCCGAGAGAAAGCTTGGCAACAAGGCGAAACCGAGACCCTTCTGTGCGGCAACCAGCGCGCCCTGGGGAGAATTGACGCGGACCGGCCCATCGACATGTATCGAAATCGTGCGATTGCCATCGGAAAACTGCCAGTTCGCCTGCCCGGTCATATTGGTGTCGATGATGCAAGGCAGGCCCCGCAGCGCCTCGGGCGTCCCGGGCACGCCGCAGGCCTTGATGACCGAGGGCGCGGCGCAGACGGCAAGAGAGGTTTCGGCGATCTTACGCGCAATGAGCGAGGAGTCGGCCATCTTCGATATGCGCAGCGCGACATCGAACCCTTCTTCAACGAGATCGACCATGCGGTCCTCGAGCCTGAGATCGAGCGTCACGTCGGGATGGAGGCGCACGAACTCGAACAGGGGGTCGAGAAGCGTCGCCTCGCCGAAATTGCGCGGGGCCGACACCCGCAGGATGCCGCGCGGGGCCGCAGTCTGCTCGGAAATGGTGGCGTCGAGATCGTCGAGCTGGGAAAGGATCTGGCTGACCTCGCGGTAATAGGCTTCGCCCGCTTCGGTGAGGCTGAGCTTGCGCGTCGTGCGGTTCATCAACCGCACGCCCAGATAGTCCTCGAGATCGGTGACATATTTCGAGAGCAGCGCCTTGGAGCGCCCGTGAATGCGGGCGGCGGCGGAAAACCCCCCGGCATCGAACACCTGAACGAAAGCCCTGATCCGCGCCAGATCCTGTGTCATCGACTCTCCCCCTGCGCCAGCCACGAAAGGTCGAATCGCGCCACTTCGGCGATGAGACCCGAAAAGCCTTTTAGAATGTGATCGGCGTGCGCCGCACCCTTTTCCGCACTGGCCAGCCGCGCATCGCCCACCACGCCCTGCTGGTGAAGATCGCTGGAGAGCCAGCCGAACCGGTGCGGGCCATAGGCCGAAAGATGGTGCAGACCGGCCTCGAGCGCCTCGAGCCGGGAGACGAAATTATCGGTCGCTTCCGTATTGACAGCCCGGGGCCGGTAATGGAGCATCAGCGAGGTCTCGATTGCCCCGCCATGGATACCGTAGCGCTTCTCGCTCTCGGGATAGAGCCCCTCGGGAAATCCGAACCGCATCCAGGCGGTGCCGGCGGCGAGCAAGTCCAGTTCCGCCCGCGCCTTCAATATCGTGGCATCGACCGCCGCAGTATTGCCGCCATGACTTGAGACGATCACCAGCCTTCGGCCGCCATTGGACGCGAGCTTTGCGGCAATGGCCGACCAGCGCGCAATGAGCGTCTCGACGGGAAGAGTCTCGGTGCCGGGAAAGCGGGAATGTTCCTGAGAGGCCCCAACCCGTTCGATGGGCAGCACGACGGCCTCGATGATGGGATCGAGATAGGCACCGAGTGCGCCCAGATGGCCCTCGGCGATGTCGCAATCGGTGGAAAGGGGCAGATGCGGCCCATGCGGTTCGGTTGCCGCAACCGGGAGGATGACAACCGTCCGCGACGTGATCGCCAGATCGTCGAGCCGGTCAACCGTTGAGAGGAATTCTAGCGGCAAGACTGGCGGCTCCGTCAACACCCGTGAGACGATGAGGTTTAGCTTGTGCGCCTGAAACGAACAACCGCCCGCCTCCCGATTAACTTTGCCAGTATCGGCGATTCGACCTTTGTCTCGCGATCCTCTATTTCATTGCCCATGTCGAAAAACCCGTCCGCATCCACGCTCTATCGCCTGATCGAGGCCGGTCATCTGGCGCGGCAGGCCTTGCTGGCGCCGCTCGCTGCGCGCGGGCTCGAGCCGGGTGACGATGCGGTGCTCCTGGGCCTCGCCCAGGCCGGCGGCGAGACGGTGGCGGCGCTCTCAGAATTCACCGGTCTCCCTGCCGAAAGCCTTGATCCGATCCTGCGCAGGCTCGAGGACAAGGGGCTGCTGCTGCGGCTTGCCGTCGGGCCGGAAATGGAGCCCGGCGCGCGCCTTTCCCAGCAGGGACACCTGGCGCGCCAGGCGATCCAAGAGCATTGGCGGCATCTGGAAACCGTTCTTGCCGAGGACTTGGGCGACAAGCGCCAGAAGCATCTTCGCAAGGGTTTGAAGCGGATCATCCAGCTGCTGAATTTTTAGCCGGCCCTGTCGGAACAAGCATTTGCCAGCCGTCCTGTGGAGGCGTATTTTCCGCGCCTCCAATGCAAGGATCTGTGGCGATGAAGCCCTTTTACCAGATACTCGGCAACAACCTTCTCGCCAACATCACCAATTTCACCGTGTGGTTCGCGATCACCTTCTGGATCTTCATCGAGACCCAGTCGGTATTCGCCACCGGCATGGTTGCGGGCATCTATCTCGTCTTCACTGCCGGTTTCGGCTTCTGGTTCGGCTCGATCGTCGATCACAACGGCAAGAAGGTGTCGATGCTCGCTTCGAGCATTGCCTCCCTTGCCTTTTATGTCCTCGCCTTCCTGATGGTTCTGGCCGAACCCGAAGGCGCCTTCGCCAACCCCTATGGCGCCTATCTCTGGGCCTTCGTGCTTCTGGTGATGCTTGGCGTCATCGCCGGCAATATCCGCTCAATCGCGCTCCCGACGCTCGTCACCATCCTCATCCCCGAGGGCGAGCGCGACAAAGCCAACGGGCTCGTGGGCATGGTGACAGGCATCGGTTTTCTCATCACCTCGGCCATCTCCGGCTTCCTTGTCGCCTGGGGCGGAATGTATCTCACGCTCATCGTGGCGCTGGCCGCAACGATCATCGCCTTTGTCCATCTGGCTCTCATCCACATAGACGAAGGC
Organism: uncultured Pelagibacterium sp.; assembly: GCA_964429025.1. GTDB lineage: Bacteria > Pseudomonadota > Alphaproteobacteria > Rhizobiales > Devosiaceae > Pelagibacterium. The sequence goes on along the minus strand of CAYSBF010000036.1, from coordinate 19,147 downwards.
AGGCCCGTGCCGGTCGAAGGCCAGCCGAGCGAGCCCAAGCGGGTGGATATCCGCGGCACCATCCTCGTCATCTCGGCCGTGCCGGGGTTGTTTGCGCTCATCTTTTTCGCAACCTTCAACAATTTCCTCGGCGGCATCTTCATGGCGCTGCTAGATGCCTATGGTCTGTCGCTTGTTTCGGTCCAGGTCTGGGGCCTGACCTTCGCGGTGCTTTCGACCGCCTTCATCCTGAGCGGCATCATTATCTCGCGGACCGGGCTGGGTAAAAATCCGGTGCGAACGCTGCTCCTTGTCAATCTTCTGCTCTGGAGCGTGTGCTGCGTCTTTACGATCCAGCCCTCCTTCTGGCTGCTGGTTGGCGGGTGCTTTGTCTGGATGTTCCTGGGGCCGGCCGCCGAGGCGGCCGAACACACGACGCTGCAGAAAGTCGTGCCGCTGGAACGACAGGGGCGGGTCTTCGGTTTTGCCCAGTCCATCGAGCAGGCGGCATCCCCGCTCACTGCCTTCCTCATCGGCCCCTATACCCAGTTCGTCGTCATTCCCTTCATGACCGACGGCGCGGGCGCGCGGACAATCGGGGGCTGGTTCGGCACCGGCCCTGACCGGGGCATGGCGCTTGTCTTTACGGTGGCAGGGATTGTTGGGGTCATCGTCACGATCCTGGCGCTCAACTCCCGGCCCTACAGGCGGCTCTCGGCGCATTATCTCGAAACGCCCGACAGCACCGAGCTGGCCGAAGGTCCCAGACCCGCCTAGGGCCCGATGCGGCGGTCGATGCTCATGGTCAGGGCGAGCGCGACAAAGGCGAAGATCAGCATGCCGAAGGCGATCAGATGCGCCTCTGTCCAGCGCAGCTGCTCGACATAATCAAAGATCGCGATCGAGAGCACCTTGGTCTCGCCAGGAATATTGCCCCCGATCATCATGACGACCCCGAACTCGCCGACCGTATGGGCAAATCCCAGCACCGCGGCCGTGAGATAGCCGGGACGGGCGAGCGGGAGGATGACCAGCATGAACGCCTTGCGGAAGGTAAATCCGAGGGAAAGGGCGGCCTCGAGCGGCTCCTTGCCTATGGCCGCAAAACTGTTGCGCAGCGGCTGGACGACAAAGGGCAGGGAATAAAAGACCGAGCCGATGACCAGCCCGGTAAAGCTGAAGGCCAGAGTGCGCGCGCCCCAGAGCGAAGCGATCCAGCCCCCTGGCCCGCTCGGCCCCAAAAGCACCAGCATGTAAAAACCGAGCACGGTGGGCGGCAGCACGATCGGCAGCGCGACGAGCGCATTGACCACCACCGTCCAGCGCGAGCGCGAGCGGGCCAGCCACCAGGCAATGGGCGTTCCCGCGACGAGAAGGATCAGTGTCGTGACGAAGGCCAGCGACAGGGTGAGCCGGACGGCCGGCCAGATTTCAAGGAACAGTTGCATCCGCCCGAAGCCCTTTCAATCCATCTCAAGCGCTATCCCGACGCAAGCTGGGATCCACGACCATGTTGCACAAACGCCCGGGGCGAAAGAGTGGACTCCGGCTTTCGCCGGAGAAGCGATAGGTGGAACTTCAGCACTCACCGGATTGCCGCATACCCATAGCTCTCGATGATCGCCATTCCCGCATCGCTCTTGAGGAATTCGAGAAAGGCCGCCGCCGCCCGATTTTCCGAGAGAAGGATCGCATCCTGCCGGATCGGTGAATGAAGCGCCTCATCCACCACCCAGTGCGCGCCCTCGCCGCGCCCCGCAACTTGCGAGAAGGCAACAAAGCCGAGTTCGGCATTTCCCGTTTCCACGAACTGAAACGTCTGGGCGATGTTTTGTCCGATGACCAGTTTCGGCGCCAGTTCCTCCAGCAGCCCCAGCGCTTCGAGCGCCTCGACCGCCGCCGCCCCATAAGGCGCAGACTGGGGTTCTGCGATCGCCAGCCGGTTAAAGTCGCCCTCCAGGCTTTCCGGGCCGGTCACCAGCCCCTCGACCGCGCTAAAGAGCACCAGCCGCCCGGTGGCATAGGTAAAGACCGTATCGGCCTCGCCATGCCCTTCCCCGGCCAGCCGCGCGGGCGCCGCCGCATCGGCAGAGAGGAAAGCATCGAATGGCGCACCTTGCGTGATCTGGGCATAGAGCGCGCCGGTCGATGCAAAGCTCAATGCGATGGTAAAGTCGGTTTCCCCAGCAAAGGCCTCGCCAAGCGCCTCTGCTGCGGCGCTGAAATTGGCGGCCACCGCGATCCGGGCATCCTGGGCCATGACATGTGATGCGGGTGCGGCAAGCAGCACCGCCCAGAGGGCCGCAAGCATGCCCCGCCCCATCGCTCACCCCCCGAGCGCCGCGGCCTCGGCGGCAAGCTGGCGGATCGCCTCGAAATCGCGCGCCTTGATCGCGGCCTCGGGCACCACCCATGAGCCGCCCACACAAATGACATTGGGGAGCGCTAGATAGGTTCTTGCCTTGCCGATATCGATGCCGCCCGTGGGGCAGAAGGTGAGATCGGGAAGCGGGGAGGCAAAGGATTTGAGCACAGGCGCACCGCCCATCGCCTCGGCGGGGAAGAATTTGAGATATGTGTACCCCATGAGCGAAGCCGCCATCGCCTCGGTCGGCGACGCTATGCCCGGCAGGAGCGGGATCGACACCTGTTCTGCCGCTTCGAGCAGCGCCACCGGCGCGCCGGGCGATACCATGAACTGGCAGCCCGCATCCTGGGATGCCTTGAGGTCGTCGAGCTTGCGGCAAGTCCCCGAACCCACCACCGCGCCAGACACCTTGGCCATCTCCTCGATGACCTTGAGCGCATTTGGCGTGCGCAGCGTCACCTCGAGATTGGTGAGCCCGCCCGCCACCAGCGCCTCGGCCAGCGCCCGCGCCGTCGACACATCGTCATGAATGATGACCGGAACCACCGGCGCCGCCGAAAGGATGGTCCTGAGCTTGTCCGCGTCCTGCGCCATTTTCCCGCTCTCCCGATCGCCTCTTGTGCACGCGCCTGCTCTAGCATGGGCTTTATTGAATTGGGAACCGAAACTGCCTAAATATCACGCCCGGTCGCGCGGGCGGCTGGACGTTTGATCACGGGGGACGGGATGATCCAGCAAATCAACGCGACGACACCGCTCGAAAACGCCCGCGCCGTCCTCGCGGACGCCTTCGAGCTCAAATTCTCCAAATCCGTCGAAAGAGCGACCCGCCCGATCTTTGAAAAGGTCAAGGACCGCATTCCCGAGATCGAATGGCCCTTCTATGCGCCGCTGATTTTCGAGATCAACCGGCTCAAGAAGAAAAAGAACGCGGTCATCCTCGCCCACAATTATCAGACCCCGCAGATCTACTATGGGGTGGCCGATGTCGTGGGCGACAGCCTGCAGCTCGCCGTCGAAGCCACCAGGGTCGAGGCCGAGACCATCGTCCAGTGCGGCGTGCACTTCATGGCCGAGACCTCCAAACTGCTCAACCCCACCAAGACCGTGCTGATCCCCGACAGCCGCGCCGGCTGCTCGCTCGCCTCCTCGATAACTGCCGAGGACGTGCGGGCCATGCGCGCCAATTACCCCGGCGTGCCGGTCGTGACCTATGTCAACTCCTCGGCGGCCGTCAAAGCCGAGACCGATGTGTGCTGCACCTCATCGAACGCCCTCCAGATCGTCGAGGCGGTCGAGGGCGGCACGGTCATCATGATCCCCGACCAGTATCTTGCGCAGAACACGGCCAAAAAGACCAAAAAGAAGATCATTACCTGGGCCGGCGCCTGCGAGGTCCACGAGACCTTCACCGCCGACGACATCGCCGAACTCCGCGCCGCCTATCCGGGCGCGAAAATCATCGCCCACCCCGAATGCCCGCCCGAAGTGATCGACGCCGTCGATTTCGCCGGCTCGACCTCGGGCATGATCGATTGGGTCAAGACCGAGAAGCCCGCCAAGGTCGTGATGGTCACCGAGTGCTCGATGTCCGATAATGTGGCGGCCGAAACCGAGGGCGTCTCCTTCCTGCGCGGCTGCAACATCTGCCCGCACATGAAGCGCATCAATCTCGAAAACATCCTCTGGAGCCTGCACACCAGCACCGAGGAAGTGACTATCCCCGAACACCTGATGGAGCCCGCCCGCGCCTCGGTCGAACGGATGATCGCGATGTCGGCCAGCCGGAGCTAGGCTAGCCGCTCCTGGGAAACCACCAGGGACGTTGGGGGACAGGAATGGAAATCTTCGACAACACACTCAACGCCGAGGGCGTTGTGATCGTCGGGGCGGGACTGGCAGGGCTGTTTTGCGCGCTCAAGCTCAGCCCGCGTCCGGTGACCGTGCTTTCCCCGATGCCGCTTGGCAATGGCGCCTCCTCGGCCTGGGCGCAGGGCGGCGTTGCGGCCGCGGTCGGCGAGGGCGATTCCGCGCAAGCGCACGCGCTCGACACCCAGATGGCGGGTGCGGGGATCGTCGACCACGGCATTGCCGAATCCGTCACCGCCGAAGCCGCCGCGCGCATAGAGGACCTTGCCCGCTGGGGCACCCCGTTCGACCGCGACCTTGCCGGGCACTTCGTGCTCTCGCGCGAGGCCGCCCATTCGGCCAATCGCGTGGTGCGCGTCTCAGGCGACCGGGCCGGCCACGCCATCATGCAGGCCATTATCGCCAAGGTGCGCGAGACGCCCTCGATCCGCATCGTCGAGGGCATTACGGCCGTTGATCTTGCCCGCGCCGATGGGCGCGTGGTCGGCGTCTTCTGCCGCAAGCTTGGCGATCGCTATGTCGAACCGGTCTTCATCCGAGCCCGCGCAACGGTCCTCGCCGCTGGCGGGCTGGGCGGGCTTTATGCTGTCACCACCAATCCGCCCTCGGTGCGCGGCCACGCCATGGGCATGGCGGCGCGCGCAGGGGCGATCATCGCCGATCCCGAATTCGTCCAGTTCCACCCGACCGCCATTCTCGCGGGCAAGGATCCCGCCCCCCTCGCCACCGAAGCTCTACGCGGGGAAGGCGCGATTCTGGTCAACGATCTCGGCGAACGTTTCATGATGGACGTGCATCAGGACGCCGAGCTGGCCCCGCGCGATATCGTCGCCCGGGCCAATTTCCGGCAGATCATGAACGGCCGGAACATCTATCTCGACACACGTGCCGCATTGGGCAGCCGCATCTTCGAAGCCTATCCCACGGTCGCGCAGTATTGCGCCGAGGCCGGCATTGATCCGGTGACGCAACCCATCCCCGTCACCCCCGCCGCCCATTACCATATGGGCGGGGTCAAGGTGGACGCTGATGGACGCTCCTCATTGCCCGGGCTGTGGGTCTGCGGCGAGGCCTCATGCACCGGCCTTCACGGCGCCAACCGCCTCGCCTCCAATTCGCTGCTCGAGGCGATTGTCTATGGCGCACGCATCGCCGAGGACATATCGGGCCTCGAACCGGCCAAGGCCGCGCTTCCGCCCTTTGACGGTATCGCCTGGGACCCGGTAAAGGGCGCCGAAGCCGAGCAGGTCCTGCGTAATCTGAAGGCCGTGCGCGATCTGCGCGAAACAATGAGTGCCCATGTCGGCGTCGAGCGTGACGCCGAAGGGCTCACAAAGGCGCTGCGCGCGATCCTTGCGCTCGAGGAGACGGCGCAAGGGGTCACTCGCGCCTATCTCAACATGACCACCTCGGCGACGCTCGTTGCAGCCGCGGCCCTCAAACGCACCGAAAGCCGCGGCGGACATTTCCGCACCGACTTCCCCGAGACCGACGAGAACTGGCAGACCCATACCGAGATGACGCTCGAGGAGGCGCTGCAAATAAGGGCCGAGGCGTAAAGCCTCGCGACTGAACGCACATCACTTACCGCCCGCGAGAACGGCTTCGACCTGGGCGCGCGTGGGAGGGTGGCAGCCGATATGCGCGCAATTGAGCCCCGCCGCCGCTGCCCCGAAACGCAGAACCTCTTCGAGCGCACCGGCAGAAAGCGCGCCAATCCGCCCCGGCTTCAGGGCGTCCCTGTCTGCCAGCGCAGTCAGCACCCCGGCCATCAGGCTGTCGCCCGCACCCACAGTGTCGCCGAACACGGCAGGCGCATAGGCAGGCGCTGCCGCCTCGGCACCACGCGTGAAGGCTCTCGAGCCCCGCTCGCCCATGGTCACAACGACGACTTCGACATTGGGGCGGGCAAAGAGGTCCTCGACATGCCCCTCGATCCCCTTGGCCGCGTCGAGATGGCCCAAATCCTCATCGGAGAGCTTGACGATCTGCGCCAGATCGAGAAAGGCCGAAAGCCGCGCCCGGTAACCGGCAAAATCGCCGATAAGGCTCGGGCGCACATTGGGGTCGATCGAGATGACTGCGCCCTGTGCGGCAACCGATTTCACCACCTCGAGCCAGATGGCGAAGTCATCTGCCTCGATCGGCAGGAAGCCCCCGATCTGGAAGAGCTCGATCCGCTCGGGCAGCGAGGCCATCAGCTTTGCGACCGAAATATCCCTTTCGGCTGTCCCTTGCCTATAGAAGGCATAGGAGGGGAGCCCTCTCTCGTTTCTGGTCACCACCGCAAGCGTCGTGTTGCAAGATGAACGTTCGGCAACAAGTTGCGCCACACCCGCCTCTCTTAGTGGGCCGGCCAGCAAATCACCAAACGCGTCGTTCGAAATCGGACAGAGAAAGCCAGTATCGTTGCCCAGCCTGGCCAGTGCGATCGCGCAATTATAGGGTGAACCGCCAGCATGCGCGCTCATGGTCAGCACCTCGCCCCGCGCCTGCGGCGCCGCCACGAGATCGACCAGACTTTCCCCCGCCACAACGAACATCGCGATATCCCTCCGCCCTGGCGCGATCTATATCAACCGGTGGCCATCCGCCAAGCCTTGGCGGAAAAATGCCAAGGATATACGTCCCGCAGGGAGCCCCGTATTGAGGAGAACCAGCAATGTCCGAATCAGGCGAAATCGCAGCGCGGCTCGAAGCGCTGGAAATCCGGGCCGCCCACCAGGACCGCACCATTGAGGAACTGAACGAGGTCATCGCCGGCCAGTGGCGCGAGATCGACCGGCTCAAGCGCCTCCTTGCCCAGATCGACGACCAGATCGCGGCGGTCGAGCAGCTCGCGCGGAACGGGACAAAGGAACCGCCCCCGCCGCATTATTGAGCGCCTAGCCGCACCAGTCCCGCCGCGCCCCGTCCCATGCCCGCGCCAGCCCTTCATCGACGAGCTTCATGCCGAGCGATTGCCCGTCCCGCTCGAGGATGCGCAGCTTGCGGCCATAGATATCCTCGTCCCGCTCATAGGCTGCAAGTGCGAACGGCCCTTCATTGAGCAGCGCGATCATGCGCGCTGTCGCCGCCTGCCCGAGCGCATGTTCGGCCGGGCAGCCATAATTGCGCACCTCGGGCGTATCGATGTCGGCGATACGTATCGAGACACCATCGATGCGGATCGTGTCGCCGTCGATGACGCAGGTTCCGCCGCTGCCGCGGCAAACCGCGAAATGACGCTGGACAATCTCGGTGTCGCGCAACAATTGTCCTGTGCCGGATCCCGGCAGCGCAAGGTCGATATGGCCGCGCTCGATCGCCACATAGCCCAGCAGACCCACCGCCGCCAGCGCCAGCGCGAACTCCACCACCGGCCATCCCCGCCGCGCCCGCCGCGCGTCTATTGCCTGACGGCGCTGGCGTCCGAACGGCGTCGTCCTGCTCACGATTGTGCCCCTCTGTGGTCCGCCAAAAGGCTAGCGGGAGATGGGCTAACAAAGGGTAAGGGCAGGCTCTGAGGGACTACCTAGGCAGGTAAACGGATAGAGCCAGCGGCCAGGAAAACCGGCGTGAGATGCGGTCAAAGGCGGGGGCGTAAGACAAAAGTCTATGAAATGGTGGCACTTATCGCTCTTCGTGTTATACATCATACTAGGCACGGAACGTGCTGGATCGATGAGTTGAGGGGAACTCATGAAGGCCACCGGTCCCTATGACTTTCTCGTTCGCCCCGAGCACATGCCCCGGGGCTCGCTGGCCAATCATGTGGCCGACCAGCTTCGCGAAGCCATTGTGACCCTCAGACTGAAGCCCGGCACAATGCTCGACAAGGCCGAGATCTGCCAGCGCCTTGGCGTCTCGCGCTCTCCTGTTGCCGAGGCCATGGCGCGCCTCAAAGCCGAAGGGTTGATCGAGATCCTCCCCCAGCGCGGCACGGTCGTATCGCTGGTGTCGATCGGCGCGGTCGAGGAATATATCTTTGTGCGCCGCGCACTCGAAAGCGAAACGGTAAGGACTCTTGCCCACTCCCGCCCCCGCGCGCTTATCGAACGGCTCAGGGATAGTCTGAGGCGTCAGGAAGAGGTCGTCGCCGCCGGCGACATGGTGGCGTTTCATCCACTCGACCTCGAATTCCACGAAATTCTGCTGAGCGCGGTCGGCTACTCGCGCATGAAAGCCATGGTCGACACCGCCCGCAACAATCTCGACAGGGCCCGAAGACTCACCAATTCGAGCCGCCGCGTTACCACGGGCCTGCGCCAGCACACCCAGATCGTCGATGCCCTTGAACAACAAGATGCCGATGGTGCGGCCCAGATGATGCGCCACCATCTCGATGGGGTTGTGCACGAGGTCTATCAACTGGCCCAGGAAGCGCCCGAGCTTTTCGCCGATGGCGTCATCGCCTTTAAGGCCCTGGCGCATGGCGGGCTGGCCTACCAAGCCGAGCGGGCCGGTTAGCCGCCCGGGCGATTGTTACACTTGTCGAGAACGGTCCGTATGTGCCGCTGCGCTTAATCGGCAGCGATAAAGGCCCTATCTTGCCATCCGAGCGTTTAAAGACAAAAAGGGCAAGAGAGATGCTTGAGAGCACGTCGGGGACTGTCGCCACCCCGCTTCTGGTTCCGGCGACCACGAGGTTGGGGCCCATCCACCTCAAGGTGACCGACGCGAAACGGGCGCTGGCCATCTGGCGCGATGTCGTGGGGCTGACACTGATCGCCGAGCAGGCGGACCGCCTTGTGCTGGGCGTGGGCGGCAAGCCTCTGGTCATCCTTTATCCCGGCGCCAGAACACCGGTCGCGGCCAACACGCTCGGCCTCTACCATGTGGCAATCCATGTGCCGTCGCGGCGGGACCTTGCCCGCGCGCTCAACCGTTGCGCCCATGCCCGCGTCCGCGTTTCGCCCACCGATCATCTCGTTTCCGAGGCACTTTATCTCTGGGATCTCGATGGCAACGGCATCGAGATCACCTACGAGACGCCATGGCGCGGGCGGTTCGTGGAAAATGACGAGTTGATGGCCATGACCCCGGATGGCAAGCCCCATTCGGGACGCGAGCCGATCGATGTCGAGGGCCTCTTGGCCGAACTGGCCGGTGACGACACCCCGCTCGCGCCCATGCCGGATGGAACCCGCATCGGACACGTCCATGTCCATGTCGACGACCTCGACGAGGCAATGGCGTTCTATCGGGATCAACTGGGCTTTGCCGGCCAGCTTCTTTCACGCCGCTACGGCATGGGCGACGTCAATCTCGACTACGCGCCTCACATCCTGGCCTTCAATATCTGGGCAGGCCGTAACGCCTCGCGCCCTGCCGACAGCGCCGCCGGGCTGTGCTGGTTCGAGATTGTCGTGCCCGATGAAAAAACGCTTGGCGAGGTCTCGGACCGGCTTACGGCCGCAGGCAGCCACGTGACGGCGATCGAGCGCGGTATCGAGACGGCCGATCCGGCAGGGAACCGGCTGAAAATCCTTTTGGCGTGAACACCTATGGCCGGCGCGCAACAAGGTCTATCTCGACCAGCGCGCCGACCGCGAGGGCCGTCACCCCGATCGTCGTCCGGGCGGGGAGCTTGCCTTTTTCGAAATAGGTTAAATAGGTCTCGTTCATCGCCTGATAGTCGCGCTCGAAATGGGTGAGGTAGATGCGCGCCATGGTGACGTTCTCGAACGATAGCCCTATCCCGCCCAGGACAATGCCGAGATTGTCGAGAACGCGGCGGGTCTGCGCGGCGATCCCAGGGGGCAATGGCGCATCGGGCGCATCGGGATCGGTCGGCATCTGCCCTGTCACGAACACCCAGCCATCCGCCTCCACGGCATGGGAAAATGGAGCAACAGGGCGCGGCCCGCGTTCAACCATGTGATGGACTGGAAGCGACATTGCTGTAGGCTCCTTTGTGGTGTCGACAAACCATTACGATGACATGCCGGCCTTCCGCTGGCGAGCAGGAACCGCCATGACTATGCAATACCAGATCGAACGTTTCGGAAACGAGGCCGCGGGCCGCTACGCCATCGACCTTGGCGACGGCCATGAAGCTGAAATGACCTATGTCTGGCGCAATGGCGTGATGGTCATCAACCACACCGGCGTTCCAAGGCCGTTCGAGGGCCGGGGCATTGCACTGCAATTGGTCAAGCGCGCCATTGAGGATGCCCGCAAGGAGGGGTTCCGTATCAATCCGGTCTGTCCCTATGTCGATGTCCAGTTCCGGCGCCACCCGGACTGGGCCGATTTGCGCGCATGAGGCGACGAGGCTGTCAGCTATTGGTGCCAAGCCAGACCGGCGGCGCCTCGATATCCTCTTCCGGCTCTGATTCCGATATGTCCTGAAGCCCGGTATCGTCTGCGGCCTGTGCGCCGCTATCGTTGGGGGCGAAATCCTCGTCCCCGAAAATGACCGCCCGGTCGCGCCCTTTCTCCTTGGCGGCATAAAGCGCGGCATCGGCCATGTCGGTGGCGATGTCGAGCGTGTCGCCGGGCTGGACCATGGTGGCGCCGATGCTGACACTTACCTTGACCCGCGTGCCATCGCTCGCGATCACCGGGACGCGCCGCATCATCTCGAGCATCGCATCCGCGATCCTTCGCAGCCCATCGATGTCGCAATCCTTGATGAGGACGATGAACTCGTCCCCGCCCCATCGCGCGCAGACATCGGCCTTGCGGATCGCGGCGCCCAGCCGCCGCGCAATCTCGACGATCACCAGATCGCCCACCGCATGCCCGAAATTGTCGTTGATCGATTTGAAATGGTCGACATCGATCAGCAAGAGCCCATGCGACCAGTTCTGCCCTTCCGGCTGCCCGCAATGTTTGTCAAAGGCAGAGGCAAAGCCCCTTCGGTTGTAGATCCCGGTCATCGCATCGAGATTGACCAGGGATTCAAGCTCCTCGGTGCGTTCGCGCACCTGGCTTTCGAGCGTGATGCGGGCATTGCCGATGGTTTCTGCCATCTCGATCAGCGTGCGCGAGAGCCGCCCGATCTCGTCATCGCTCCTGTCGGCAACTATACGCGCAGTCCGCCCGTCGCGGATGGCGCCAAGGCCCTTTTCGATCTGGGCAAGCCGGTCGAGCACCATCGCCCTGAATATCCAGGACAATATGAAAGCCGCGATGATGAGCAGCGCTACGAGCAGCAGTCCGATGGGCAAAAAGAGCGACCGGTCGACGATCTTTTCGACATCCATCAGCGTCACATTGTACCAGCCGATCCTGTCGAGATAGCCCACACCGATCAGGGTGCGGCGGCCTTCGATATTGGCGTAACCGGTATGGACCGATTGCGGGTCGGCGAAAGCCGCGCCCATCAGCGCGCGGACCACCCCGATGTCGGCCTCATGGTTGAGCATTTGGAAGATGGTGGTCTTTTCCTCGGCATTCTTGGTGAGAGAATGGAAATCGACCAGCGAGGCGTCCCTGTGCGCCTGAACCGCGCCGGAATGATCAACAAACATCGCCGTGACCCCCGGTTCGGCAATGTCCACCACTTCCCGGATGAAAGCGGAAAAATCGAGCCCGGTTCCGGCTACGCCCAGCACGCGCCCTTCATGATTGATGATGCAGTTGATCCAGACCTTGGTGACGCGCAGCACATCGTCATGATCGACATTGGCAAAACACCCCTCGCGCCGGGCCTTAGTGGCGAAATACCAGCCATCGCGCGGATTATCCGAGCGGACCGTGTAGCGGTAGGGCTCGTTGCTATAGCTGTTCTGGGCATCGTTGAAATAATACCGCCCCGATGAGTCGATGACGACGAAGACGCTCTGGTCCTGGAAGGCCTTGCGGTAGTGTTCCATCTCGGCAATACCGCGCCCGGCAATTTCCGGATCGTTCTCATCGAGCCCCCAGGCAATGATCGCTGGCGCGCGCACCATGGTTTCAGCGAGGGCAATTTCGGAATTGAGCGTCTCAAGCCCCCGGTAGCGGTCGTACTGGACCTGACGCTGGGCGATCTTGCCGCCGAAATCGAGGACGAGATTGTCAACGATGTGATTGAAGGCGAACCAGGCCGGTCCCGCCAAAAGGGCAAACGCCAGCGCGACCACCAAAAGGACGCGCGTGTGAAGGCTCGATCCGATGATACGACGAAGCACGCCCGATGCCATCGCCCGCAAGGCTCCTTTGACGGCGTACCCGAACGGCATGATCATGGGAAGAAGAGGGAGGGCCGTCGCGAGAACGATGCAAGCTAACGGGCAAGAAGTTTACGCCCTGTTAACGCTAATCCTCTCTAGCCGCCCGCCCGTCTCATGTCACGCGCTCGTTACTGGGCGGCGAGGAATCTGACGATCCCCTGCAACTCCTCGTTTCGCACCTCGTGACCGCCGGGGTGCCAGAGCGTTTCGACCTGCGCGCCCTGCGCCTGCAGATAGTCGGCGAGGGCCCTGGTTCGCGGTGCCGGGCAAATCGGGTCGCGCTCCCCTGCCGTGATGAGAACGTGCCGTCCCTTGAGCCCAGGCACCGGTTCGGGTGTCCAGGGAATCAGCGGATGCATCAGCACCACCGAACCAAAGAGTTCCGGTCGCGCCAGCATGACCGAGGCAAGGATGTTGGCGCCATTGGAATAGCCGAGGCCGAAGACCGGCCCTTCGCCCTTGGTTTCCGCGATAAAGCCCGCCATCTTTTCGGTGCGGCGGGCAAGATCGTCCATGTCATAGACACCCTCGCCCGTTCGCCGGAAATAGCGCAGGGCGCCACCCTCCGAAACATCGCCGCGCGGCGCGATAACTGTGGCATCGGGCCTTAACTGCCGGGCAAGCTCGAAGAACTGGTTCTCGTCGCCCCCCGTGCCATGAAAGACATAGAAGGTCGGGGCCTGCGGGCCGGCCCCGTCCTGCCTGCGATGGATATAGCTTTCGGTGTTCATGGCCTGTCCTCGATCTCGGGCAGATGCGTTTCGAGCCAAGCACGCAAATGCTCGTGCTGTTCGGGAAGCTTCAGCGCCTCACCCAGATGCGCGCGGTCCTCGTCCCGGTCAAAACCCGGCTCGTTGGTCGCGATCTCGAAAAGGACGCCTCCAGGGGTCCGGAAATAGATCGCAAGGAAATAGTCGCGATCGATCACCGGGGTCACATTGTGCCCGGCATCGACCAGCGCCTTGCGCACTTCGAGCTGGTCTGCGCGTGTCTCGACGGCAAAGGCGATGTGATGGACCGAGCCCGCCCCCAGATCGCCGCGCGGCATATTGGGCAGCGTTTCGATGTCGATGACATCGGCACCATTGCCATGGGGCAGGGCAAAGCGTTTGATGCCCTTGTCGGTCTCGAGTGGTTCATAGCCCATGAACTTCAAGAGCTCTTCGGTCGCTCCGCTGTCGCGCAGGCGCAGGGTCGCGCCGTGAAAACCCCGGATCGCCTCATCGCCCGCGACATCCCCGCCTCGCCAGGCGGGGCGGGGATCGTCCTTGATCTCCGTGAGCGCAAAGCTGTCGCCATCCACCGCCTTGAAGCGCAGACGTTTCGTGCCGAAACGCTCGTCCGCCATGACGCCCTCGACGCCTTCCCCCGCCAGCCGGTCCTGCCAGAATTTGAGGCTTCCTTCGGGAACCGAAAACACGGTCTCGCCGACCTCGCCCGAACCGGGACGGCCGCGGATGATGTGCGGAAAGGGAAAATAGGTCATCACCGAGCCGGGCGTGCCAGCCTCGTCGCCATAATAGAGGTGATAGACAGAGGGCTCGTCGAAATTGACCGTCTTCTTGACCCGGCGCAGTCCCAGCGTGTGGGTGAAGAACCGGTTATTGGCGTTGGCGTCCCGCGACATGGCGGTGACGTGATGCAGACCCTTGATCTTGTCCGTCATGGGATCTCTCCTCGATGCCCCGATGGGCGTGTTCAAGGATCAATATAAACCGTGCCAGGCCGGCGATAACCGGCCCGAAGCTTCATTCATTATTCGATTTTCTCGAACAGTTCACCCGATGCCGCGCTGATGCGATAGGCGCAGCGGCGGGCACCGGCAACGATGTGCTCGATGCGCTCGACATGCGCGTCCGGTCCCAGGACATCGCGGAACACCGAAAGCTCGGCACGGCAGAATTTCTGGCAGGCGCTGGCCGCCGCGCAGATCGGGCAATGATTCTCATAGAGCGTGTAGCCCGCATCATCCTCGGACCAGTCCGCCATATAGCCTTCCGCGCTGCGCAATTGCGCCAGCCGCGCGACCTTGCCCGAAAGCTCGGGCTCCTGGGAGAGCTCGGCGGCATAGACCGAGCGGGTCTTGGCCTCGCGGGTGTCGATCAGCTTTTCGAGCATCTCCTCGCCGAGCGCGCTGCGCACCATGTCGAGCAGATCTACCGTCAGCGCCGCATGCGTATCGGGGAACCGGGCCTGTCCGGCACCCGTTAATCGCCAGAACTGGGAGGGACGTCCAACGCCATTGGCCTGCGACCAGCACTCGACCAACCCCTCCTCGGCCAGCCGGACAAGCTGCTGTCGGGCAGCCTCCCCCGAGGTGCCGAGAACCCGGCCCAGTCCTGCAGCGGTCTGGTCCCCGCGCATCTTGAGCTGGAACAGGATGCGCTCGGCCGCACTGCGTGGGGTCCACCCGGTATTGATCGTTGCGCTGCTTGACATGGCTCCAAGGCTAGATTTAGAAAGCTTGAACTTGGAAAATACAGAGAGCAGGGCCCGAGATCAAGCCTCGCGTCCGGAAAGCCGAACGAATGGCCCCAGCTAATGTCCGCAGGCCCGGCGCGGCCAACCCGCCGGAAGGGACATGCGCCGCGCTCTCGCCTGCCTCGGTCGACATTCCCGATGCGCTGGAGTTTTCCCGGTTCGCCGAAACCATGTCGAACTTTGCCGCAACCGTCTGCGTCGCGGCATCCGCAGATGGCGATGAGCGTTACGGGCGGACGGTGACCGCCGTTACCTCCCTTTCGCACGAGCCGCCATCGCTCCTTGTTTCGATCACCAGGGGCAGCGATCTCGAAAGGCTGATCGCCAGAACGGGCCGGTTTTCCCTCAACCTTCTCGCCGAGGGCCAGGAGGCAGTGGGTAACGCCTTTGCCGGCAAGATCGAAACCGCCGACCGCTTTGCCATCGGCAATTGGGAGCGCTGGCCCTCCGGTCAGCCCAGACTGGCGGGCGCTGCGACCGCCATCGAATGCCGGGTGGCGGGATCGGTCGAACTGGACACCCACTGCCTGTTCATCGGGGTCCTGGTCGGAAGCGAAAGCAGCGGCGCAAAGCCCCTTCTTTGGCACCGGCGCGGCTATCGCAACCTCGCCGGCTGATTTCCCTCAGGCGCGCTCGGCCTTCTCGTCATTGTCGGCAGGTGGCTGCGCCGCTTCCGCGCCACCGGATCGGTCGGCATCAGGCGCACCGGTCCCGGCCGCGGAAGCGGAAGTGGCCGCCGGCCTTTCCTCGTGCTTTTTCGCCGCCCGCCGTTTCTCCCGCCGGCCGGCCAGTTTCTGCTTGATGAGATCGAGCAACTCCCGCCCATTGAGGAAAATCGGTACGCGGGCAGGCTGGGCGTCCTGATCGAAGGCAAGGCCCGCCTCGACGATTTCTCCCTCGACATTGACTTCGCGCACGATGAGTTCGATTGGCCCGATGGCAACGCGATCGCCTTCTTCTGCCGAACCGCCGAGCCGCTCCAGCATATAAGCCGAAATGCTCCGGTCCGGCGGGACATTGGGCGGCATGGGCGCATCATAGACATCGCGCAGCATCGAGAGCGGCCTGTCGGGATGGATCCGGAACTCGCCGAAAAACTCCTTGTCGTCCGCCTCCACGCGCACCGGGCTCGCAAACAACCGGTCGAGCAGCCGCGCATAGCGCGGAGCGATGAACATGTAGATATAGTCGCCGGGCTTGATGCGGCCCGCATATTGATAGCGCATGGAATGCCCGTCGCGCACGACAAGCGAGGGGCGCGCCCAGCGCGGCAGCCTCTCGCCCTCGGCCACCGGACTTCCGGCGACCACGCGATAGACGATCAACTCATGTGTGGCGTTGCCCGGCAATTCGAGCCCCACGCGCTCGACCGGGCCGATCCGCTGCGGAACGATGAGATTGAGCCATTGCGCCATCGGCCGGATTGTCCAGCCCTGGACGAGCAGCGATGTCAGAACGATGATGAAGGCGACATTGAACATGGCCTCCCCATTGGGCAGCATGGCCATGAGGGGCAGGATCGCGAGCAGGATCGAGACTGCTCCGCGCAGCCCCACCCATGAGATAAACGCGATCTCGTCGCGCTGATAGCGGAACGGCAAAAGGCACAGCCAGATCGCCACCGGCCGGGCGACGAACATCAAAAAGAGCGCCAGCGCCACTGCGGGGATCGCCACATCGCCGAATTCGGACGGGTTGGCGAGCAATCCGAGGATCAGGAACATGACGATCTGGGCCAGCCATGTCATGCCGTCCTGAAATCGTGTCAGCGATTCCTTGCCCTTTACGCTGCGATTTCCCGCATAAAGCCCCGCGACATAGGCCGCCAGCGGACCCGACCCGCCCAGCGCGCCGGTGAGCGCGAAAAGCGTCACCGCAAGCCCCAGCACCAGAATCGGAAACAGCGCCCCTTCGAGCGTGAGCCGGTTGATGAGCTGGACGATGACAAATCCGCCCGCCAGCCCGAGCACAAGCCCGAGCCCCATCTGGATGCCGAAGGCGGCAAGTAGATCGCCCGTCATCTCGCCCGCCCCTGCCCCGCTCGCGATCAGCTCGACAAACATGACGGTCAGAAAGATCGCCATGGGGTCGTTCGAGCCCGATTCCACCTCGAGCGTCGAACGCACCTTGTCGCGAATGGTGATGCCGCCCACGCGCAGCAGGAAGAACACCGCCGCCGCGTCGGTCGAAGACACGATCGCCCCGATCAGCAGCGCCTCGAGCCAGTCGAGCCCCAGCACCAGCCGCGCCGCGAGCGCAAGGATGGCCGTGGTCATCAGAACCCCGACCGTGGCAAGCACGATCGATGGCCAGGCGGCGACCCGGAAGGATTTGAATGAGGTCCCGAAGCCCGAATCGAAAAGGATCACCGCGAGCGCCAGCGAACCCACGAAATAGGCCATGCCGGCATCGTTGAACTCGATCCCCAGCCCGTCGCTGCCCGCCGCCAGCCCGATCGCCAGAAAGATCAGCAGCAACGGCGCCCCGAAGCGGAACGCCACGAGACTGGTGAACACCGAAACGACGATGAGCCCCGATCCCACCAGGATCAGCGGGTAAATCCAGTCGACCATTGCCCCATTGCCCGGACCAACGAATTTTCATGAAGCAGCAGGCCGGAAACGGCCGCTACGAACGCAGTATAACGATAGAGGTAAACAATTGCGGCACCAATGCGCCGCAATCATTCGCTGCCGCAACAAAAAATTGCTTCAGATGCGCGGCTGGCGCGTCTCGTCAATCAGCCAGTCGCGATAGGGGCCATGCGCCTTGTCGGCAGGAACCGCGATGATTTCGGGAACCTCATAGGGGTGGAGGGCCACCACTGCCGCTTCGAGCGCCTCGAACAGCTCCGCGCGCGTCTTGACGAGGAGCAAAACCTCCCCGCTGGTCTCGACCTCGCCCTCCCAGCGATAGGTGCTGGTGATCGGCAGCGTCTGGACGCAGGCGGCCAGCCCTTTTTCGACCAGCGCCCGCGCAATCGCCCCCGCCTCATCCTGGGACGGCACCGCGATCATCACGACAGCCAACCCGTCCTGCATCTTTCTCAATCCTTCATCACCGGCGCCCAGCTTCCCGTTTTCTCGCTTTGAAAGATCGCATCGAGCACCTGCATCGAGGCAATTGCATCTTCGATGCCATAGGGAAGCGCCTGCTCGCCGAGGACGGCCAGTGCGAAAGCCTCGGCCATTTCGGTATACTGGTCCTGCGCCGTAATGATCTCGCGCCGCGACAAATGCCCGTCCGGGGAAAGTCCTTGATCGACGAGGAGCGCGGTGGGCTGGCCCTGCGGCGCGTTGAACGGGATCAGGATCTCGACCCGGCCTTTCGTCCCCATGATCTCGATCGACTGGGTGTTGACCAATTGCGTCGAGACCAGAAAGACCAGCTGGCGGCCCTCTCCGAAATCGGCGATGACGCTCGCCTGCCGGTCGGTCCGGAAGCGTGGATCGCGATCGATGAGCGAGATCACCCGCTCGGGCTCTCTTTGGAAAAAGTACCGCCCGGCCGTCACCGGGTAACACCCGATATCGAGAATGGCGCCACCCCCGATATCGGCCATGTTGCGCACATTGTTGGGGTCGTCATTGTAATAGCTGAAGACCCCGCGCACCGCGCGCACTTCACCCAATTCGCCCGACCGCGCGATCTCGAGCGCCCGCTTCCACTGCCCGTGGAAGCGCACCATGAAGGCTTCCATCACGAGACGGTCGGGCCGGCACCCGCGCAGCCTTGTGGCGTCTTGTGCATCGAGTGCGATGGGCTTTTCGCACAGCACATGCTTGCCGGCCTTGTTGGCCGCAAGCGTCAAATCGACATGTAGGTGATTGGGGAGCGGGTTGTAGATCGCATCGACCCCCGGATCATCGAGCATCTCCTCATAGGAGCCATAAGCCTTGGCGATCCCGAGCGCATCCGCCGCCGCCCGCGCCCGGCCCATATCGCGCGAAGCAATCCCCACGACCTCCGAATGGGCCGACTTCATGATCGCGGGCGTCACCTTCTTCATGCCGATATCGGCCGTCGAAAGAACGCCCCACCGCACCTTCCTCGCCTCGGACATAACCCCCTCCACACACGCCAGTTGTCTCCCCACCGCTAGCACAATCTGCCGCGCCGGGGCCAGAGGCCGGACGGGAAGGGAGTTTCCAGCCAAACAAAAACCCGCCGAGGCGGATGCTCTGGCGGGTTTTTTGTCGATTGGTTGCGGGGGCAGGATTTGAACCTGCGACCTTCAGGTTATGAGTCGTGTCAAACGAACCATGAACAATCACTCGGAACCGCGAGTTCTTGCGCAGTTTCCGACACT
>CAYSBF010000035.1:883-24335 GCA_964429025.1 uncultured Pelagibacterium sp. | reverse complement strand
CCTGGCTTGCTCATTGGGAGAAGATGGACCTTTACCGCCGCCTGCGCGAGCAAAGCCGGGACCGGGAAAAGTTCACCCTTCACGACGGCCCGCCATACGCCAACGGCAATATCCATATCGGCCATGCGCTCAACAAGATCCTCAAGGACCTGGTGTCTCGCTCCAAGCAGATGCTGGGCTATAACGCCGCCTATGTCCCCGGCTGGGACTGCCACGGCCTGCCGATCGAGTGGAAGATCGAAGAGCAGTATCGCGACAAGGGCCGCAACAAGGACGAGGTGCCGATCAACGAGTTCCGCGCCGAGTGCCGTAGTTTTGCGGAGCATTGGGTCGACGTGCAGCGCGAGGAATTCAAGCGGCTGGGCATCATGGGTGACTGGGAAAATCCCTATCTCACCATGAGCTATGACGCCGAGGCGCAGATTGCCCGCGAGTTGATGAAAGTCGCTTCCCTCGGCCAGCTCTATCGCGGCTCCAAGCCCGTCATGTGGTCGGTGGTCGAGCGCACCGCGCTCGCCGAAGCCGAGATCGAATATCATGACTATGAGAGTGACGCGATCTGGGTGAAGTTCCCGGTTTCGGGCGGCGCTCATGATGGCGCCTTTGTGGTCATCTGGACGACCACGCCCTGGACTATCCCCGGCAACCGCGCCATCTCCTATTCTTCGCGCATTGCCTATGGCCTTTACGAAGTCACCGAGGCGATAAACGATTTCGGCCCGCAGCCAGGGGAAAAGCTGGTCTTTGCCGACAAGCTGGCCGAGGAAGCGGCCAATCGCGCCAAGCTGACTTTCCAGCGCATTTCCGGCGTGACGGCAGATGAACTGGCGGTGATGACCTGCCGCCACCCTCTCTATGACCTCGGCTACACCTTTGACGTCCCGCTCCTTGATGGCGATCACGTCACCGACGACGCCGGGACGGGCTTTGTGCACACCGCACCCGGTCACGGCGCGGACGACTTCGATATCTGGATGGCCAATGGCCGATCGCTGGCGCAGCGTGGGATCGACACAGCCATCCCCTTCACTGTGGATGATGCTGGATATTACACGCGCGAGGTTCCCGGTTTCGGCCCGGGCGCCGAGGGCGGCGCCGCACGCGTGATCGACGACGCCGGCAAGAAGGGTGATGCCAATGAACGCGTGATCCGCGCGCTCATGGCGGCGGGAAATCTCTTTGCCTGGCAGCGTAAGTTCAAGCACCAGTATCCGCACTCCTGGCGGTCAAAAAAACCCATCATCTTCCGCAACACCCCGCAATGGTTCGTCTATATGGACAAGCCCTTCGGCGAGGCGGATGACACCCTGCGCTCCCGCGCCCTTTCCGCGATCGACGCCACGAAATTCTACCCCGCCTCGGGTCAGAACCGTCTGCGCTCGATGATCGCGGAGCGCCCCGACTGGGTACTGTCGCGCCAGCGCGCCTGGGGCGTGCCGATCACCGTTTTCGTGCACAAGGAAACAGGCGAAATTCTCAAGGACGAGGCCGTCAATGAGCGCATCGCGCAGGCTTTCGAGGAGGAAGGTGCCGACGCCTGGTATGCCGAGGGGGCGGCCGAGCGCTTCCTCGGCGAGGCCTACAGGGCCGAGGACTATGAGCAGGTGCGCGACATTCTCGATGTGTGGTTCGACTCCGGTTCGACCCACGCCTTCGTGCTGCGCAACAAGCAGAAATGGCCGGACCTCAAATTCCCCGCCTCGATGTATCTCGAAGGATCGGACCAGCATCGCGGCTGGTTCCATTCCTCGCTGCTCGAAAGCTGCGTCGTAAACGGGCACGCGCCCTATGAATCGGTCCTCACCCATGGCTTCACGCTCGACGGCGAAGGCCGCAAGATGTCCAAGTCGCTGGGCAATGTCGTTGCCCCACAGGAAATCATCAGGAAATACGGCGCCGATATCCTGCGCCTCTGGGTCGCCTCGTCGGACTATGCCGATGATCTGAGGATCGGCGAAGAAATCATCAAGACCACCGTCGAAAGCTACCGCAAGATCCGCAACACGCTGCGCTGGCTGCTCGGCAATCTCGCGCACTTCAAGCCTGAAGAATCGGTCGATCCCGCCGATATGCCAGAGCTCGAAAAGTTGATCCTGCATCGGCTTGCCGTGCTCGATGGGCAGGTGCGCGCGGCCTATGACAGTTACGACTACAAACGCGTGGTCGCGGCCGTCGGCAATTTCATGAATCTCGAGCTATCGGCCTTCTATTTCGATGTCCGCAAGGACGCCCTCTATTGCGATCCGATCTCCTCGCTTACCCGCCGCTCGGCCCTGACGGTTCTCGACCAGCTTTATTCGTGCCTCACGGCCTGGCTCGCGCCGATTCTCGTGTTCACCATGGAAGAGGTGTGGCTCGAGCGCCATTCGAGCGCGGACTCCTCTGTCCATGCCCGCGTCTTCCCTTCCATCCCTGCCGAATGGAAGAACGAACCGCTGGCCGAAAAATGGCAGAAGATCCGCGCGGTCCGGCGGGTGGTGACCGGCGCGCTGGAAATCGAGCGCAAGAACAAGGTTATCGGCTCCTCGCTCGAGGCTGCGCCCAAGGTCTTTGTCTCCGATCCTCTGCTTGCCACGGCTCTCGAGGGTCAGGACATGGCAGAGATCTGCATCACCTCCGATATCGCAATTGATACATCGGCTGCCGCTCCAGCTGATGCCTTTACGCTCGAGGATGTGCCCGGCGTCGCCGTCAGCTTTGCCCGCGCCGAGGGCAAGCGCTGCGCCCGGTCCTGGAAGGTCACCAATGATGTCGGGTCCGACCCCGAATACCCCGACCTTTCCGCCCGCGACGCCAGGGCAATGCGCGAGCGCAAGGCGGCCGGATTGCCGGTATGAGATCAGTCGCCAAACCATCCGTCCTCTGGAGCCTGATCCTGGGGCTGGATGTCCTGATCATCGACAGGCTGCACAAATTCATCCAGATCGACCAGTTCGGCTGGAGAGGGGGCGAGGTGATCAATGTCACGCCGTTCTTTGATTATGTGCTCGTCTGGAACACCGGCATCTCCTATGGCCTGCTCGGCGGGCTTACACCTGAAATGCTGCTGGTCGTAATGGCAATCGCAGTTGTGGCGCTTGGCGTGTGGTGGTGGAAGGACGACTCCCTGCTGACCCGGCTCGGCATTGCGCTCGCCATCGGTGGCGCGGCGTCCAACGCGATCGACCGCGTCGTCTATGGTGCGGTAGCCGACTTCTTCCATTTCTATTGGGGTGGGTTTTCGTGGTACGTCTTCAACATCGCCGATGTCGCGATCAGCCTGGGAGTAATCCTGCTGATCTGGGACGTGTTGCGCCCCAAGCCCCGTTCGGCGCCCGAATCCTGAATTCAGTCAAATTCTGGTCTTAAGCGATCCGATGGTCTATAACGCCGCGATGACGCGGCAAGAGTGCAGGTAGTCGAGGATTTGATGCGTAACCCAGTAAAGAGCCGGAGCGTCCTTGGGCGCACCTCGTTGCGCCTGGTGCTGGCCGGCCTTGGCGCGGCACTTGCCCTTTCCGCCTGCACGACGGTCGAGGGCACCAACGCCCTCACCGACCCCATGACATTCGAACGCGAAGTCCTGCGCACGACGCTTTCAGGCGTCGGAATGATCGATCAGGAAACCAAAGAGCCGGTTTCGGTCGAGCGCAGCCCGCTGGTCGTTCCGGCTTCAGGCACCACACCGCCCCCGCCGAGCCAGTCGGTAGCATCGATCCCCGAAGACAGCGACCGCGTAACGATCGATCCCTCCGGGCTGACCACCGCCGATCTTGAAATGCTCCGGCAGGGCAGGGTCATCGGCTCGGGCTCGGTTACCGGCCGCCCGCTGACGGACGCCGAAACGCGCCAACTCGCCGCGCGTATCGCCGCCTACCGTCGGGCACAGGGGCTTGAGGAGCGCAGCATTTATCTGCCACCGGAAGAATATTTCCAGCGTGTGGGCAATCAGAACCTCATCTGCCTTGCTTCCAATGGTGATCTGGTTTCGCTCGACGATCCGCGCTGTCCGCCCGATGTGCGCGCGGCTCTCGCCAACCGCTAAGAGGTAAGCCTCGTCCCACCCCTTGCTGTCCCGCCAGGGCCGGGGCCTGTGGCTTTCGGCTTTCGCCGGAAGTGTCATGAGGAGAGGAGGCTTCTGTGGCGCGATGGCGCGGATCAACCTGTTTGCACGAGGCCAGAGGCCCCGCCCAATTTTGAAGAAAGAGAAACCGCTCCCATGAGCGACAGACCTGCCCCCCCGCCCGGCGAGCGCCTCGCCAAAGCCATCGCCCGTGCCGGCATCTGTTCGCGCCGCGATGCCGAAAGCTGGATCACCCAAGGCCGCATCGCTGTCAATGGAAGCGTCGTCAAGACTCCGGCCTTCAATGTCGTGGATGCCGACACCATTGCCGTAGACGGCAAGGAGATCACGCGCCGTCAGGCGACCCAACTCTGGCTTTACCACAAGCCTGCGGGCCTGATGGTGACCGAAAAGGATCCTGAGGGCCGCCCTACCGTGTTCGAAGCGTTGTCTCGCCTCGGCCTGCCGCGCGTCCTCACGGTCGGCCGGCTCGACTATAACACGGAGGGCCTGCTGCTTCTGACCAATGATGGGGGTCTCAAGCGCACGCTCGAGCTGCCCTCGACCGGATGGGTCCGCCGCTACCGCGTTCGCGCCTTTGGGTCGGTGACGCAGGAAAAGCTCGATACGCTCAAGAACGGCATCTCCGTCGACGGCATCGAATATGGGCCGATCGATGCTGAACTCGATAGCGCCTCCGGTGCCAATGTCTGGATCACGATGGGCTTGCGGGAAGGCAAGAACCGTGAGGTGAGGAACGTTCTGGGCGCGCTCGGGCTCGAGGTCAACCGGCTGATCCGCATCTCCTATGGGCCGTTCCAGCTCGGTGATCTGCCCTCGGGGCATGTCGAGAAGGTCAAGACGCGCGTGCTCAGGGACCAGCTCGGCAAAAAGCTGGCGGATGCTTCGGGCGCCGATTTCGAGACGCCGGAAGCCGACGAGGGTCAACCCCGCCGCCGTGGGCCCCAGCGCGAAAACCGCGTGCCTGAGCGCAGCCGGTTTGGGGGTGTCAGCCGCCGCCCCGATAACCGGCGCGAGGAACGCCCCGAGGAGCCGCCGCGAACCGTCCACTTCGATGATGGCCGGCCCTCTGAAACCTTCGTGCCCAAGGGTAAGTCCTGGCGTGACAAGGACGGTGGACGCGACGCCAGGCCTGCGCGCGGCGAAGGGTTCAGGAAGCGATCCGATGACGGGCCGCGCCGGTCGCGCGAGGACGGTGGCAGGCCGGTCCGCGGCGACGCCCGCGCCGCCGAGGGCGGTAAACCCTTCCGTAAGGAGGGCTATCGCCCGAGGGGTGAAAAATCGGACACCAGTTCCTTTGGCGACCGTCCCCCCCGCCGCGATGGCGCCAAACCCTACGCCAAGGGGCCGCGCCGGGAGTTCGACGGCGAGCGCCCACCGCGCCGCAGGGACGACGAGCGTCCGCAAGCCCGGAATGTGCGCTCGGGTAGGGACAATGTGTCTGGCGAAGACCGGCGACCGGCAAGGGCAGGTGGAAAGCCCTCCGACCGATCCGGCCCAAAAAATCCAGGACGCGGCCCCCAGCGCGGGAATGGCCGTCCGCCGCGTGGTGGCAAGCCTCCCTCGAACCGCCCGCGTCGTCCCCGGAGCGAATAGACCATGCGCATCGTTGCGGGCAAATTCCGCGGCAAGCTGCTCGACGCGCCGACGTCCGATGACATCCGTCCAACGGCGGATCGGGTGCGTGAGGCCGTCTTTTCAATCATCGGCTCGAAACTCGGACCGAACCTATCGGGACATCGTGTGCTTGACCTCTTTGCGGGCACCGGCGCCATGGGCCTCGAAGCGCTTTCGCGCGGCGCCGATACCTGCGTCTTTGTCGACACCGGCGTCGAGGCGCGGGGGCTTATCCGCGGGCATATCGAGAGCTTCGGCCTTGGCGGTCAGACCAAACTCCTCAAACGCGACGCGACCGATCTCGGCCCGATCGAGCGGCTGAAACCGGCGACCCTTCTCTTCGCTGACCCGCCCTATGGCAGGGGGCTCGGCCAAAGAGCCGTCGCCAGTGCGCTTGCCGGCGGCTGGATCGAACAAGGTGCGCTGATTGTGATCGAGGAGCGCAAGGATGCTGAAATCCTCGCGCCGCAGCGAACGGAAATCATCGACCGCCGCGAATACGGCGACACTGCCGTGACGTTCCTTACTGCCGGTTGACGAACTTATTGAAGCGGCTGGTCTTGCCGTCCTCGGTCTTGTCCTGGTGGAGGAAGGCCAGGTTGTTGTCCTCGAAGATCTCAAAAAAGGTCTCCCAGTCGATCTCTTCGAGCGAATCCTCGGGTTCGCCGAAGTCGATGCGCAATATCCCGCCCTCGCCCTGATCCTTGACCCGTGCAGGATGGCCGTTGCGCTCCTCTACCCACTTGCGGATGGTGTCGTGATCGGTCGTCGTGTTGGCGCTGGACATGGGCACTCCGTCCTCTTGCTGATGCGGCCACCTCTGGCCACCCACCGGAACAAACGCCCGCGCCGGAAGCCCCGTTCTGGCACATTAACCTAGGTTACCGCCTGCGCCTTTAGACATATTGCCGCCAGTTGTGCTGCTCGATAAAGCCAAGCACCTCGCGGATTTTCCGGTTCGAGAGAGGCGCTTCAAACCCCTCCAGCGGCCGGGTGATTGGCGTGTTCGGAGCCCATTTGGCAAGGAAATCGGCAGTCGGCTCATTGGCCGTGATCGTGTCGTTGACAGCGTTGAACACCTGGAAACCCAGACCGTCCTTTGCGATGCAGAGGTCGACGATCTGACCGAGGTCGCGCGCGTCGATATAGCTCCAGGCGTTCCGCTTGCGCGAAGGCGGGTTCTTGAGGAAGTCCTTGAACATCCCGTATTCATGCGGCTCGATCACATTCCCGATCCTGAGAGCGTAGATGTCGATGCCAAAGCGTTGGGCGAAGGCGCGTGCCGTCTTTTCGTTCACCACTTTGGAGAGCCCATAACTGTCCATGGGATCGACATCGTAGTCCTCCTCGAGCGGGAAGCTCTTGTAGTCCTTGTCCCCCTCGGCAAAGCACACCCCATAGGTCGTCTCGCTCGAGGCGATGATGACTTTGCGGATGCCGAGCTTCGAGGCCGCCTCGATGACATTGTAGGTCGAGACCGTATTGGCCGCGAAGGTGACATTGTCGGGTTTGAGCAGGATGCGCGGCACGGCGGCGAAATGCACCACCGCATCGACAGGCGCAGGCCCCGCGCCCGTTTCCAGCCCCTCGAACCCGAAATGCATGGAAAGCGCGTTGAACACCTGCCCGCTATCGGTGAGGTCGGCGGAGAGGGTGGTTACGCCATCCTGCTCGAGCGGCACGAGATCGATATTGAAGACGTGATGGCCCTTGCCGCGCAGATAGGGAATGACATGCCGCCCGGCCTTGCCGCTGCCGCCGGTGAATACGATACGTTTGGTCATGAATGATCCTTCCGATTGAAAGGCCCTAAACGGGCGAGGGGTCTTCCTTACCGCCGCCCGAACAGCCTCTCGAGATCACCTTTCTTGAGCTCGATATAGGTTGGCCGTCCATGGATGCACTGGCCCGAATGTGACGTCGCCTCCATCTCACGCAACAGCGCGTTCATCTCGTCGGCTCGCAGCCTCCGCCCCGACCGGACCGAGCCGTGGCACGCCATGCGGGCGATGATGGCATCCATGCGCTCTTCCAGCACTGCGACATTGTCCCATTCCGCAAGGCCATCGGCGAGGTCGCGGACGAGTTGGGCTGTATCGGTCTGTCCCAGAAGGGCCGGGGTCTCGTTAACGGCGATCGCGCCCGGACCGAACCGCTCGAGGTATAGCCCAAGCTTTTCGAGCACCGGAGCAGCCTCTTCGAGACGCCCGCAATCCTCCTCGGGTAGTTCGACGACCACCGGGATCAGCTGCCGCTGGCTCGGCACGGGGCCGGACCGGAGTTGGGCGCGGAATTTCTCATAAACGAGGCGCTCATGGGCCGCATGCTGGTCAATCAGTACCAGCGCGTCGCCGCTTTGGGCGACGATGTAATTCTCAAACAGTTGAGCCCGCGCGACCCCCAGGGGAAAATCGGGTGCCTCGGCCGGCATCTCCGTCTCTACCCGCGCGCTCGGCGCATCGAACCGCCGGAGAGTGGCGGCCATTGTGGGCGCAAAGGAAGGCTGGCCGAAGCGGGCGGGGGGTGGGGCATAGCGCGAGGGCTCGCCCGCCGGTTCTGCAAAGGCCGCCACAGGTTGGGGCGCCTTGAAGCTGGCAAGCGTGGATTCGGCAACGCTCGATGAGGCCCGGAACCCTGCTGCGCTCAGCGCTCCGGCAATCGCCCGTATCACCGTCCCGCGCACGGCTCCGGCATCGCGAAAGCGCAACTCGGCCTTGGTCGGATGGACGTTTACATCGACTTCCCACGGATCGATGGCGACAAACAGCGCGATCACCGGAAACCGGTCACGATGAAGGAAATCGGCATAGGCCGCGCGTACCGCGCCCAGCAGCACCTTGTCGCGCACCGAGCGGCCATTGACGAAATAGTACTGGCTCAGCGTGTTTGCCCGGCTGTAAGTCGGCAACCCCGCAAGCCCGCCCACAACGATGCCGCCGCGCGAAAAGGCGATCTCCTGTGCGTTCTCGGGAAAGTCCGCGCCGATGATCTGCGCAAGTCGGGCCTGCACCGCCCCCGGCCCTTCCTGCGCTGGCCAGTTGATTGGTGTCCGGTCCGATCCGGTCAAGGCAAAGTGCACACCCCTATGCGCCATGGCCAGCCGCCGCACCACGTCGGTGATCGCATTGGCTTCGGCGCGATCCGATTTGAGGAATTTCAACCGGGCAGGAATGGCGGCAAAGAGATTCCTGACCTCGACCACCGTCCCCCGGTTCATGGGATGCGGCAACGGACCGGTTTTTACCCCGCGGGAAAGGCTGAGCCGGAGCCCGGTGTCAGCGCCATCCGACCGCGAGGCGATCGAAAGGTCGGAAACAGAGCCGATCGATGCCAGTGCCTCACCGCGGAAGCCGAGCGTGCGGATGTCGCCGAGGCCATCTTCTCTGAGTTTGGACGTCGCGTGCCGCTCGACGGAGAGCACCAGATCCCCGGCATCCATGCCGCAGCCGTCATCTTCAATCCGGATAAGGCCTTTGCCGCCTGCCGCCGTCGTGATCGCAATGCGCCTTGCGCCTGCATCCAGCGAATTTTCCACCAGTTCCTTGACGACGCTGGCCGGCCGTTCGACAACTTCGCCGGCGGCAATCTTGTTGACCAGATCATCTGGAAGCTGGCGGATGGCCATCGGGCTGATTCTCCTTGGCCGCTACCTTATCGCGGCGACAGGTTGGTGCAAAACTGGTATGAGGCCGATCTATGGGCTCCACAGATTCCTGCACCATCCGCAAGGGTTTCGGCTACCGCCGAATCCCCCCACCCAACCTCCCCAACAAGGGGGGAGGTGCCGGCCTTGTGCGTTTGGAGACTGCCACGCGAAGAAAGCACCCTCCCCTTGATGGGGAGGGCTGGGGAGGGGTGGCGCGATGACTGCCACGACTCCGATGGACACAGCCCTCGCCCTGGCCGAAGAGGCAGCCCGTGCAGGTGAAGTCCCCGTGGGCGCGGTCATCACGCGCCATGGCGAAATTGTCGCCTCGGCGCGCAATCGCATGCGCGAACTCGCCGACCCCACTGCTCACGCTGAAATGCTGGTCCTGCGCGAGGCAATAAAATCGCTGGGAGCGGCCCGGCTTACCGACTGCGATCTCTATGTGACGCTCGAGCCCTGCACCATGTGCGCCGGCGCGATCTCGCATGCGCGATTGAGGCGTCTCTACTATGCTGCCGAGGACCCCAAGGGAGGGGCGGTGGACAATGGCGTGCGCTTTTTTGCCCAGCCCACCTGCCATCACCGCCCGGAAGTGATCGGAGGAATGGCCGAGGCTCGCGCCGCCGAACTGCTCAGGAAATTTTTCTTTGTGCGGCGATGAAGCTTTCGATTCTCGTGGTCAGGGCAAACTTGAATCTGTCCTTTTCCCGGTCGCCTGCTTCGATGATCTGACGCACTTTCCAGTATTCATAGGCGCCGACGCCCTTGATCCGCGGCCGGAAGTAAAGGTCGGGCCGGTAAGCTGCGATCATGTTTGCGATTAGCGAATGCGCCATGATTTGCGCCGATCCCAGCGCGATGTCGAGCGGGGAGGGGATGCGTGCCTTGGGCCAGTCCTGCGGCTCGCCGTTCACGTCAATCCCGATAATGATGTCGGCATCTGAGGCCACTGCGTCGAGCGGCATGGGATTGGTGACACCGCCATCGACAAGAAGGCGGTTCTGGTGATGAACCGGGCGATAGAGACTCGGTATTGCAAACGATCCGGCAACGGCCGGTCGCAGCAAGCCCTCGTGAAACGCCACCTGATGCCAGGACTTGAAATCGGTCGCAACGCAGGTGAAGGGCGTTTTGAGCTCGGCAAATGTCTTGGGAAAGCCGGACGGGGTGAAGCTATCAAAGATTTCTTCCGGGTCGAGCTGGATTGAAAGCCCGGTGCGGAGGCTTTGCTTTAACGAGCGCATCTGCGTTGCGAAAAGCCTGCCAAAGAGCCCGTTGACCGAGCCCAGCATCTCATAGGATAGCTCACGGATATCTTGCCCCGTCAGTCCGGCCGCCCAACCGGAGCCGAGTAGGGCGCCAATCGATGTCCCCGCGATCCTCGCCGGCCTCAGGCCCAGCTCGTCCATCGCCTCCATGAAAGGGACATGCGCAAGGCCCCTCGCCGAGCCTGAGCCCAGCGCGATGCCTATTTTGGGGTCGCCGATCGTGACCACAGCCTGACAGTCTCCCTTTCAGGCGCTACCCTATCGGACTGGTGTTGAGGATTGGTTGCACCCGCACTCGGAAGAATCCAGATTGTTTTTCCATTGAAGGCGTGCCATGCCGAAGTTGATGTCGCAGTTGTTCAGGTGAGTCGTCTTGCAGGAGCGATGAAAGCGATTTCAAACGTCAGAAACGGCATGATGTGGGGGAACAAATGCCGAAGATTTCGCAATGGTACTTCAAAGCCGCCGTGGTTTTCCTGATCCTTGGGATCATCATGGGGCTGCAGATGTCGATCACCGAGAACCACAATATCATTGGCGCGCACGCGCACGCCAACCTTGTGGGCTGGGCCACCAGCGCCCTGTTCGGAACCTATTTTGCGCTCAACGCCGCCAAG
This sequence comes from uncultured Pelagibacterium sp., assembly GCA_964429025.1. Lineage (GTDB taxonomy): Bacteria > Pseudomonadota > Alphaproteobacteria > Rhizobiales > Devosiaceae > Pelagibacterium. The sequence continues at coordinate 13,121 of CAYSBF010000035.1, read as the reverse complement.
GCGGCCGAAGGGATTGCCAAGATCCAGTTCGGCATTCACGTCGTCGGAACTGCACTGATGATCGGCGCCCTGTTTCTGCTGCTGCAGGGTAACATGGCGCTGATCCCGGTCGTGGCAGTTGCCTCGATCATCGTCGCGATCGGGGTTCTGCTTTTCGCTTATATCGTCTTCAAGCCGGAGTGAGGCTCTCGCTCCCGGGGGCGGTTCATGCCGCTCCCGGTCCGCGGCCGACGGCGCGCCACCCGATGTCACGACGGCAAAAGCCTTCGGGCCAGTCGATTTTATTGACCGCCGCATAGGCGCGCGCCTGCGCCTCGGCAACCGTTGTGCCAAACGCAGTGACATTCAGCACACGCCCGCCACTAGCCTTGAGTATCTCGCCATCGCGCTCGGTCCCGGCGTGAAACACGCGCACCGTGTCGCTGTCCAGACCCGAAACGCCGCCGATCGTGCTACCTTTGGCATAGGTGCCCGGATAACCCTTTGCCGCCATGACAACGGTCAAGGCCACGCCGTCGCGCCAATTCGGCTCGACCGCCGACAGCCCGCCCTTTGCCGCCGCTTCCAGCATGTTCAGGACATCGCTTTCGAGCAGCATCATAAGCACCTGGCACTCCGGATCGCCGAAGCGGGTGTTGAATTCGATGAGTTTCGGTCCGGCCTCGGTGATCATCAGCCCGGCAAAGAGAACGCCGGTAAAAGGTGTGCCGCGCGCCGCCATGCCACCTATGGCGGGCTCAATGATCTCGCGGCGGGTGCGCTCGATGAGGTCTTTGGTCATGACCGGCGCGGGAGCATAGGCGCCCATGCCTCCAGTATTGGGCCCCACATCGCCATCCCCAACCCGCTTATGGTCCTGCGCGGGCGGAAGCAGCAAGATGTGCTGGCCGTCCGAAACGGCAAAAAGGCTGGCCTCCTCACCGACAAGGCATTCCTCAATCACCACTTCAGCTCCGGCAGCACCAAACGTGCCTGAAAAGCAGTCGCGGAGCGCGGCTTCCGCCTCATCCAGCGAGGCTGCAACCGTCACGCCCTTGCCCGCCGCCAGACCGTCCGCCTTGATGACGATCGGCGCGCCCTGCGCCTGGACGTAATCGAGGGCGGGTTCGAGCGCGTTAAAGCGTGCATAGGCAGCGGTCGGGATGCCTGTCTCATCGCACAAGGATTTCGTGAAGGCCTTGGAGCCTTCGAGCTGGGCAGCGGCCTGGGAGGGACCAAATACGGCAAAGCCGGCGGCGCGAAGATCGTCGGCAATGCCGGCCACCAGCGGCACTTCCGGCCCGACCACGACGAGCTCGATTGCGTTCTGCTGGCAAAAGGAGATGACGGCGGCGTGGTCGCCCACATCGATGGCGACATTCTCTGCCACAAGCGAGGTTCCGCCGTTGCCGGGAGCAACAAAGAGCTTGGTGAGGCGGTCCGATTTCGAAATCGCCCAAGCCAGAGCATGCTCGCGGCCACCCGACCCGATCAGCAATACCCGCATCCCATTGCCCCTTTTGTTCTGTCGCGAAAGCGGTCTCACCAAGACCAGCCGGCATTCATGCCGCTTGCTCCTAGCATGGGCTTCAAAGACGCTCCACCCTTGACGGAATCCGCGCACTCGTCCACCAAAAGGCCATGAGCGACGTTCAATCCAACGCCCACGAATTCACGGTTTCCGAGGTCGCCAACGCGGTCAAGCGGACCATCGAGGACAGCTTCGGCTATGTAAGGGTGCGCGGGGAGATTTCGGGCTATCGCGGCCGGCATAGTTCTGGCCACGCCTATTTCACACTCAAGGACGATGCCGCCTGCATCGATGCCGTTGTCTGGAAAGGCAATTTTGCCCGCCTTGCCTTCAAGCCGGAGGAGGGGCTCGAGGTCATTGCCACCGGCCGCATGACCACCTATCCGCGCTCGTCGAAGTACCAGATCGTCATCGAGCAGATAGAACCGGCGGGCGCTGGCGCGCTGATGGCGCTACTCGAAGAGCGCCGCAAGAAACTGCTGGCCGAGGGCCTCTTCGCGCCCGAGCGCAAGCGTGAGCTGCCCTATCTGCCGCGCATTATCGGGGTCGTCACCTCGCCCACCGGGGCTGTCATTCGTGACATCCTGCATCGGCTCGAAGACCGCTTCCCCACCCATGTCATCGTGTGGCCCGTCAGAGTCCAGGGCGATACCTGCGCATCTGAGGTTACCGCGGCGATTGATGGGTTCAACAGCTTTGCCCCCGGCGGCCCGATCCCACGCCCCGACCTTTTGATCGTCGCGCGTGGCGGCGGGTCGATCGAGGATTTGTGGGGCTTTAACGAGGAGAGCGTCGTGCGCGCGGTGGCGCACTCGCAGATTCCGATCATCTCGGCCGTCGGGCACGAGACCGATACGACGCTCGTCGACTATGCCGCCGACAAGCGGGCACCGACACCGACCGGCGCCGCCGAGATGGCAGTGCCGGTGCGTGGAGAGTTACTTGCCTATGTCGATGATCTTGGCGCCCGTCAGCGTGGCGCCGCGCGGCGGACACTTGTTAGTCAGCGCGACCGGCTCCGGGCGGCTTCGGCAGGCCTGCCGCGCGCGGCTGATCTGACGGCAACTCAACGCCAACGCCTCGATCTTGCCTCTGCTCGGCTCGACGCCGCGCTCCGCCATTCCTATCAGAAGAAGGCCCTGCGTTTCGCCGAGCGCGGCGGAACCTTCGGCCCGTCAATGCTCAAGCGCCACATGGAACGGGAAGGGCTGCGGCTCTCCTCCTGCGCCCAGCGCCTCCAGCCCGGAGTTCTCCGCCGCCGTGCGACCGACTTCCGGACACGGCTCGACCAGCTTGCCGCCCGGGCGCCCGTGGCGCTCGGCAATCTCGCCCATCGCGCCGAAATCAGGGCTCGGCCCATTATCGCGCGACTCGAACCGGCATTCGCCCGCCGCATTCTCGACAAGCGCCGGGAACTCGATGGCGCTGCAAAACTTCTGGATTCGTTGAGTTATCGCCGCGTCCTCGATCGGGGCTTCGCGCTGGTTACCGACGAAGCGGGCAATCTCGTGACCGAGCCGGATGCGGTGCGGCCGGGTGAGGCACTCGTTGTCACTGTCGCCGGAGGTCGCATCGATGCGACGGTGAGCGGGGCACCTTTGGGCTTGCGCCGCAAAACCCGTTCAGGAGAGAAGGGCGACGAGCAGGAAAGCCTGTTTTGACCGGCAAACCAAAGGCGGGTATCAGGGGCCAATGATGAACATTCTTGACCAGGGCTTTTCACCCTCCGAAGCGAAAATCCGCTACCTCGACGCCGACTATGTCGTCGTCAAGCCCGGTACATTCGTGCGCTGCGCGATCACCGGGAAGGCGATCCCGATCGAGGAGTTGGCCTATTGGAGTGTCGACCGGCAGGAAGCCTATGCCGACGCCCAAGCCGCCTTCACCGCTTATCAGCGGTCAATCGGAGAAATCGAATAGGGCCATTGTCGGGTATCGGGCTGCGTTCCCGGGCCTGCGGGGCCGAGAACCTCAGTCTTCCTCGCCCGGATCGAGCAGGCGGTGCAGGTGGACGACAAAGTAGCGCATCTCGGCGTTGTCTACCGTCTGCTGCGCCTTGGCCCGCCACACCTTCAGAGCCTCATTGTAATTTGGATAGACCCCCACGATGTCGACCTCGTCGAGGTTCTTGAACTCGACGCGCTTGGGCCCGGTCACTTCGCCGCCAATGACGAGATGCAGCAATTGCTTGGATGGTTGGTCGTTCATCTGGACTCGTGCTCCGACTGGTTGCCTTCCTCCTGGGGGCAGCCATAGACGATCTTCAGGGCTTCGTGCAATGGCGTTATCAGGCCCGCATCCGAGGTTGCGGCCAATGCCCCGTGGCGCGTTTCCGGCCTGTTGTAACGCGGCAATCCCGAGCAGACATCGGTGAGCTCAAGGCCGGCTTCCTGTAGGATGATATCGGCGCCCGCGACATCCCAGTCCTGCGCGCCGCGCCGTGCGACCGCCGCGTCCAGCTTGCCCGCAGCCACCCGCACGAGCCTGTAGGCGAGCGAGGGATACATCGGCCCCTTCTTGTAGCGCAGCCCCGCCAGCGCGAGTTCGTTGTGAACAGCGGCCGGCGCCGGGATCAGTCGCTCGCGGCCCTCACGTGCGATGGGGGCGAGGGCCACTCCGTTGAGCCTGGCTCCATGGCCGGATGCGGCCTCATACATTTCGTCGCGCGCCGGCGCGTAAACAACGCCGGCAATCGGGCGCCCGTTTTCGACCACTGCCAGCGAGACGGTCCAGCTATCCTCGCCCTTGATGAAGCCGCGCGTTCCGTCGATCGGATCGACGACGAACAGGCGCCTATGGGAAAGCCGCTCCGGGGTGTCGGCCGTTTCCTCGCTCAGCCATCCATAATCGAGCCGCGCTGCGCGCAGCGTCTGGAGAAGAAAACTGTCGATCGCGATATCGGCTTCCGAGACCGGCGAGGAGACGCCCTTGGTCCAGGTCTTGAGCTCGGACCGGAAAAATCCCATTCCGATGATTCCGGCGTGAACCGCCGCAGTCTTGAGCAGTTCAAGATCCTCGATGGCATCGCTATGGGATTGGGCGGACATCGCCACTCCGGGCCGGATCTGGGGCGAGAAAATTGCGCTCTTCCTATTCGCTTAGGTCAGGCTGCGCAAGAGAAGTTAATCGTGTCTTGCACGGGGTCACCATCTGCTAACCCATTTTGAGACAAGAGAAACTTAACCCCGTTTTTTAAGCGGATGATGAGAGCCCCCCGCTAGATTGGCCTCAACAAGAGAGCACCGAAAACAAAAAGCTCTCGGAAGTTGACAGGAAGGCTAGTTATGGTTCGCGGTGTGACGATGGGCCTTGCGCCCGTCGCCCTCTTTGTCGGGGCGGCATATCCCAAAGATCTGGTTTTCAAACCCGCCAACGACAATGGCACCGCGCGTGAGGCCATGACGGTCACGGTGCGCCGCATGCTCGAAAAAAGCGGCGTGCCGGTCAAGATCAAGGTGGCGGTATCGGAGTTTGTCGGTGTCGCCGTGGGATCGCGGATCAGCCCGGATGGAGTACTGACCAGCACGATCGAACTCATCCATCCCAACGAAGACTTCAACTACCAGGTCTATGCCGAGGACGGAAACGCTAACGTCGTTGCCGAGTGGCAGAACTGGGGCAAGAAGCTTCGCCTCCCGCTCTATATCCGGGCGGGCGATGGCTCGCTGGTGGCCTACTCCCAGCAGGTCGGTGGGGTTCTCGTCGGCAACCAGACCGGCCGCCGGATGCTCGCGACCGACATGGAACGTCGAACCCGCTTCGCCCGCCGCCGTAAACCCGGCGAAGTCTCCGCTTGATCGCTTCTCAGGCTCTCCAGCCAGTCCGACAGACCCCGCCCATGCAGCGGGGTTTGTTATTGATCAAACCAGTCCGCCGGCGATCAGTGCCACCGTCAGCGCAATCCCAAGCCAGTGGTTGGACTTGAAATGCATCAGGCATTTGGCGCCATTGGTGCGCTCCAGCGTTGCGACCTGCCAGGCCAACACGCCGAGCGGTACGAGCGCCAGAAGCCAGAACAGCCATCCGGCACCGACGAGATACGCCGAAAACGCCCACAGCATCGCCGCCGCGACGTAGAATGCGGCTACGAATGTCCGCACCCGCTCTCCGGCCAGCCGGGCGGTGGATTTGACGCCGATGAGCGCATCGTCCTCGACATCCTGCAGCGCGTAGATCGTGTCATAGCCGATCGTCCAGGCGATGCAGCCCGCATACATGATCACTGCCGGCCAATCGAGACTGCCGGTGATCGCCGTCCAGCCCACCAGCGCACCCCAGGAGAAGGCGAGGCCAAGGAAAAGCTGCGGCCAGAACGTCACCCGCTTCATGAAGGGATAGATCGCAACCAGCGCCAATGACGTCATGCCCAGGATGATGGTCGTCAGGTTGAACTGCACCAGCACCGCCAACCCCACAAGCGATTGCGCGACCATCCAGACCACTGCCTGTCTGACCGAGACCTGCCCGGATGGGATCGGACGTGAACGGGTGCGGGCGACTTTCTCGTCGATGTCGCGGTCCACGATGTCATTGAACGTACAGCCGGCCCCGCGCATTGCGATGGCACCGGCGAGAAACAGCAGGAAATAGTACCAGTTGTAGCCGGTGCCGGTCGCGATGCCGGCCAGCCCGAGCGAGAAGGCGCAGGGCCAGAACAGCAATTGATAGCCGATCGGCCGGTCGAGCCGGGACATCCGCAAGTAAGGCTTGGCTTCTGGAGGTGCGTAGCGGTCGACCCAGTTGCCGCGCACGGCGTCGGCCACCACGCCGGTTTTGTCTTCTTGCATTGCGCGGACCTTTTTCCCGTTCCCGATCTCTGGCACAAAGGTACCTGGCATTCAGCCTCCAGCGCGGGCACCACGGCGCAATAGGCGCGATGCCGACGGGGATAAACGCATAAGAGCACAAGTCAACATGCCACGCACACACAAGACCCTGCCGCGCCTGTTCATCGACGCCGACATACAGACAGGTGCTCAATTGCCGCTCGACAAGGAGCAGACCAACTATCTGGTCAATGTGCTTCGGCGGGAGGCCGGGGACCAGTGCGTGGTATTCAACGGCCGCGACGGCGCTTTCCTGGCTGAGATCGCCAGGACATCTAAAAAGACCGTGACACTGCAGTTGATCGAACAGAGTGCAGTCCAGACCGAGGCATCGGACCTCTGGTATGGTTTCGCGCCCATCAAACGGCTCGATTATATCGTCCAGAAGGCGACCGAGATGGGGGCAGGGGTGATCCAACCCGTCATTACGCGTTACGTGCAGAACCCCAGGGTCAATCCCGACAAGCTCAAGGCCAACGCCATAGAAGCGGCAGAGCAGTGCGAAGTGCTTTCAGTGCCCCGTGTTGACCCGGCTGTTCCATTCTCCAGTCTCGTCGAGACCTGGCAGGAAGCCCACGGGGACAGGGTCCTTGTCTTCTGCGACGAGGAATCGGCGTCCTCATCGCCCATCGATACGCTCGCGGCGCTGGAGGGCAAGCGGATCGGGCTCATCATTGGCCCGGAGGGCGGATTTGCGCCCGAAGAGCGGGAATTGCTGCTTGCGCAACCCTTCGTCGTGTCGATCAGTCTCGGCCCGAGAATCTTGCGCGCCGACACCGCCGCGGTCGCCGCACTCGCGCTCATCCAGGCCGTTGCCGGAGATTGGTGAGACTTTGATCGTAAGATTACGATAAAGGGGATTGATCTCGCAACCGTTGCGGTTATTGTCGCGCAATCGTGCGGCCTGCCGCACGGGTCCGTAGTGGTTAGAGGTAGTCCATGGCTCAGTCGCCATCTCCCGTCATTGAGTCGCGCGCGCAGCTTGTCGAGGCGCTGTCGCGGGGCCGCAAGTCCAGAGAGGACTGGCGGATCGGCACCGAGCACGAGAAATTCACCTTCTACCGCGACAGCTTCAAGCCCGTTCCCTATTTCGGGGACAACGGCATCCGCTCGCTTCTCGAGAAGGTTCGCGCCGAGACGGCATGGGCACCCTACTATGATGGCGAGAACGTCATCGGGCTCAATAACCCGGCAGGCGGCGGCTCGATTTCGCTCGAGCCCGGCGGGCAGTTCGAACTCTCCGGCGCTCCGCTCGAAACGCTCCACGAAACTTGCGTCGAGGCCAACGATCATCTCAGGCTCCTGCGGAAATTCACCGAGCCAATGGGCATCGAGTTTCTGGGGGTCGGTGTTGCGCCGACCTGGACGCTTGACGAAATCCCGGCCATGCCCAAATCCCGATACGGGATCATGACACCTTACATGGAAAAGGTCGGCACGCTCGGCACCTCGATGATGTATCGTTCCTGCACGGTGCAGGTGAATCTCGACTTCGCCTCGGAAGCCGACATGGTCAAAAAACTGCGCGTGAGCCTAGCGCTTCAGCCGGTCGCCACGGCGATTTTTGCCAACTCGCCCTTCCTTGAAGGCAGGCCCAACGGCTACCTCTCGTTCCGTTCGCACATCTGGCTCAACACCGACGATGCGCGCACCGGCATGCTGCCATTTGCCTTTGAGGAGGGTATGGGATTTGAGCGCTATGTCGACTATGCGCTCGATGTGCCGATGTATTTCATCATCCGCGATGGCAAATACCTCGATTGCGCTGGTGAGAGTTTCCGCGCTTTCCTGGAGGGCAAGCTGCCGCAGCTTCCGGGCGAAAAACCGACGGTCAAGGATTGGGAAGATCATCTCTCGACGCTGTTCCCCGAAGTGCGGATGAAGCAGTTCCTCGAGATGCGCGGCGCCGATGGCGGGCCGTGGGAGGGTATTTGTGCGCTGCCCGCTTTCTGGGTCGGTCTGCTCTACGATCAGGCCGCGCTCGATGCGGCCTGGGAACTGGTCAAGGACTGGACACAGGAAGAACGCGAGACGCTGCGCCTGGGGGTGCCGCGCACCGCGCTCAAAACGTCCTTCCGGAACCGCACCGTTCTCGATATCGCGAGGGAAGTGGTGGAGATCTCGCGCAGCGGCCTCAAGGCCCGCAACAGGCTCAACTGGGAAGGCGCGGACGAAACGGTTTTCCTCAGGCCGATCGACCGCACGCTCGACCTCGGCAAGACCCCCGCAGAGCGCCTGCTCGACCGCTATTACGGCGAATGGGGCGGGGACGTTACCCGCATCTTCCGCGAAAAGGCGATGGTCAGCCAGTAGAGGCCGCCTTACTCGGCCGCTTCCTCGGGTTGTGCCTCGATCATGCGGCCTGGCAAATTGCCCATGCTCTCAACGATATGGCGCGCCAGTGCATCATAAATGCCGCCATAGGCATGGCTCGCCCGCATGATCGCAATCTGCGCGTCGGCGAGACGCGGCAACCCGTAATCGTCCGAGACGATCTTCATGCCAGGCGAGATCGCGCTCTCGGGCAGGAAGCCGACGGCAAGGTCCGACAGCACGGCGCTCGTGATCGCCGTTGCGTTCGATGAGGTGTAGGCGACCCGGAAATCCCGGTTGGCGCGGCTCAACGCCTCGAGCGCATCGGCGCGCCATATGCAATAGCTCGGCCCGCAGGCCAGCGGCAGCGGGTCCGTCGCCAATGCAGCGCCGCCATGGCTGGCGACCCAATACATCTTCTCGGTGCGAAACAACTCGCCATATTCATGCATCGTGCCCTGCGTGAAGACGATGATGTCGTACTTGCCCGAGCGCATCCCTTCGAGCAGTTCCTCGGATGGCTGGCAGCGCACATCCACCGTGATCTTCGGGTGGGTGCGCTGGAAGCTCGAAAGGATGACCGGAAGAAGCTTGACCGCATAATCGTCCGGCACGCCGAACCGGATATTGCCCGACAGGTCGTCCTTTGAAAACATATCGACGATCTCGGCATTGATCTTGAGCATGCGCCGCGCACGCGCATAAAGCGCTTCGCCCTCGGTGGTTAGCGTCACGCGCCGGCCATCGCGGGAGAACAGCGCCTGTCCCAGCCGCTCTTCGAGCCGCTTGATCTGCATCGAGACCGCGGATTGCGTCTTGTAAACGCGCCGCGCCGCCTCGGTGAAGCTGCCGCAATCGGCAATGGCGCAAAAGGTCTGCAACTGGTCGAGATCGAGAGGGCTGCTCATTGCCGGGACTCATCACGAATTTTGATCGGACGAATGAAATCTATTTGTTTGAATAATGAGATGCAAGGGCCTATCTACCGGATGAAGCTAAAGACGACTTATCAGGTAGAGAACAATGGCTCTTTTCTTCAACTGGTCTCGCAAGGGCGCGGGAATGCGCCGCTCCACCCTGCGTGAACTCTTCAATATGGATGCTGCACGGCTCAGCGATCTGGGAATCACCCGTTACGACATCGCCGAGGCTGTGCGCAGCGGCAATGCCGGCGAGTTCCTTGCCGCCCGCCGCAGCGCCCGCGCCTCCTCCTGGATGCGCTGAAAAAGATCGGAGCGGCGGCCTTGTCCCCTTGAGGCCGTCCGTTCCTTTGATGGGGGTTTCGGGAGCGAAGCGTTTTTGCCGACGCCCGCTCCACGCCGAAAGGCACGGAGCCCGCAAGAAGCAGAGCCAATTGCCTTTGGCCCCGTTTCCTGACCCCAGCCGGACCGAAAGGTCCGGCTTTTTCATTATGCTGCAGGGATTGCCGGCTTAGGGCAGCGCCGCGAAGCCCTCGCCGAACCCGGTGAGCGAGACGGGGATGCCTATGCCTTCCTCGGGCGTCTTGAAGACGATGAAATACCCGGTCGTCCCCGCCGAGAGCTTCTCGATCAATTCATCGTCCATGACGACCTCGGCGATGCACCCATTGGGCAGGCAGCGCACGAACGCCACGCGCCCCTGGTCTTCGCCATCGATATTGAGGCCGAGCCCGTTGGGCAAAAGCACGCCGAGTGGAGCGAGAACCCGCAAAAGCCGGGCCTGCTTGTCGGCTGTCTTGAGCACGATGACCGACAGTGCGACATTGGGCTGATCCTCGGCCGTCACGTTCTGGATCAGCGCGCATTGTTCTTCGCTCGCCCCAGGCAGCATGTCGCAGCTCATCTGCCAGTCGCCGTGCTGGGAGCGGACCGTGCCCTGCGCAAGGGCGGTCATGGGGGCAAGAACGAGCGCCGCGAATACGGCAAGGGCTAAAAAAATGGCGTTGATGCGCATGCTCAAGGCGTGTCTCCTGCCGAATCCGGCAACTGGCATATTCAAGTGTTTCATGTCGGCCAGCGGGTGAGGGCTTGTCAACCGCCCGCCCCAGCCATCGCGGCGCCACCGTCTTGGCGCAATATGACGCACAAAATGTGGCATCGTGGTCAATTGCCTTGAAAAGCCGGATGTGGTTTAGCTGACCGGGAAAACAACCTGCACCCTAGACGTGAGTCGGGAGCGTGCGGCATTTGTCACGCGCGAACGTTTCGGTATAGGGGCACAAAAAACAACACGTTCAGGAGAGATCCAGGTGACAGGATTGTCTTTCCGTCTCGTCCAGGCCTCGCTCGCTGCGTTCTTGGCGCTGCTTCCGGCAACAGCCTTTGCGCAGGTCGGGCAGCCCGCTCCGGGCCAGATTGGGCTTCAGACCCCGGTAACCCCGATCATGGAGTCCATCGTCGCCTTCCATGACAACCTGTTGATGTGGATCATCACCGCGATTGTGCTGCTCGTTCTCGCTTTGCTGGTGGTCGTGATCGTCCGGTTCAACCAGCGCGCCAACCCGGTGCCGTCCCGGTTCACCCACAACACGCTGATCGAAGTCATCTGGACCGTCGTTCCTGTCCTCATCCTGATCGTGATCGCGATTCCTTCCTTCGGCGTGCTTGCCGATCAGGAAACGGTTCCCGATGGCGAGCGCCGCTATCTCGGGTCGGCCATCTTCTCGGGCGGCGATGTCGAGATCCCGGAGCCTGCCCTCACCATCAAGGCCACCGGCTATCAGTGGTATTGGGGCTATGAATATGTCGACCAGGGCTTCGATTTCGTCTCCGTAATGCTCAATGAGGAGCAGCGCCAGGCAAGCAAGCCCGAAGAGCCGCGCCTTCTGGCCGTCGATCAAGAACTCGTTGTCCCCGTCAACACGACCGTGCGTGTCCTCGTGACTGCCGCCGACGTGCTGCATGCGTTTGCGGTGCCGTCGTTCGGCGTCAAGGTCGATGCGGTCACCGGCCGTCTCAACGAAACCTGGTTCTATGCCCAGCGCACCGGCATGTATTACGGCCAGTGCTCGGAATTGTGCGGCAAGGATCATGCCTTCATGCCGATTGCGGTTCGGGTGGTCGAGCAGGATCAGTTCGATGCCTGGCTCGCACAAGCCGAGGCTGGCGATCTCAATGGCGCCAACATGCTTCTGGCGCAGGCCAACTGATCGGTCGGCAGGAAGATTAAGAGGGAATACAATGGCTTACGCGAACGCAGATACTGCCCACGACGATCACCACGGCACGCCCACGGGCTTGAAGCGTTGGCTCTATTCGACCAACCACAAGGACATCGGCCTGCTCTATTTGTACTTCGCGATCTTCGCGGGGATCATTGGGGGCGCGCTCTCGGGCTTCATGCGCTGGGAGCTGGCTGAACCGGGCATCCAGATTTTCCCGGGCCTCGCCCAGATGGTCTATGGCGTGGGCGGCGACGCATCGATCGATGCGGGCAAGCACATGTACAATGTGTTCACCACGGCCCATGGCCTGATCATGGTGTTCTTCGTGGTCATGCCGGCTGTTATCGGCGGGTTCGCCAACTTCTTCGTGCCGATCATGATCGGTGCGCCGGACATGGCCTTCCCCCGCATGAACAACATCTCGTTCTGGCTCCTGCCGCCGGC
>CAYSBF010000035.1:0-873 GCA_964429025.1 uncultured Pelagibacterium sp. | reverse complement strand
GATCCTTTCGCTCCACATCGCGGGTGCCTCCTCGATCCTCGGCGCGATCAACTTCATCACCACGATCTTCAACATGCGTGCCCCCGGCATGACCATGTTCAAGATGCCGCTCTTCCCCTGGGCGGTTCTGGTGACGGCCTTCCTTCTTCTGCTCGCCCTGCCCGTGCTGGCCGGCGCGATCACCATGCTGCTGACCGACCGCAATTTCGGCACGACCTTCTTTGATCCGGCCGGCGGCGGTGACCCGATCCTGTTCCAGCACCTGTTTTGGTTCTTCGGGCACCCGGAAGTTTACATTATGATCCTTCCCGGCTTCGGCATCGTGAGCCACATCATCGCGACCTTCTCGCGCAAGCCGATCTTTGGCTACCTCGCGATGGTCTACGCCATGGTGGCGATCGGAGCGGTCGGCTTCATCGTGTGGGCGCACCACATGTACACCACCGGCATCTCGCTCAACACGCAGCGCTATTTCGTGGCCGCGACCATGATCATCGCAGTGCCCACCGGCGTAAAGATCTTCAGCTGGATCGCGACCATGTGGGGCGGCTCGATGCGGTTCACCACGCCCATGCTGTGGGCGGTGGGCTTTATCTTCCTCTTCACCGTGGGCGGCGTGACCGGCGTGGTTCTGGCCAATGCGGGCGCGGACCGCGCGCTCCACGACACCTACTACGTCGTCGCGCACTTCCACTACGTGCTTTCGCTCGGTGCCGTCTTCACCATCTTTGCGGGCTGGTACTACTGGTTCCCCAAGATGTTCGGCATCAACTACAATGAGCTTCTGGGCAAGCTGCACTTCTGGATCATGTTCGTCGGCGTCAACCTGATCTTCTTCCCGCAGCACTTCCTGGGCCTGGCCGGCATGCCACG
>CAYSBF010000034.1:0-24550 GCA_964429025.1 uncultured Pelagibacterium sp. | reverse complement strand
TCATTCGCCCTCCCCCTGCCAGACGCCCTGCTCGCGCAGGGTGTCCGCCACCTCGCGTGGCATGTAGTTTTCGTCGTGACGGGCAAGGACGTTGGTGGCGAGGAAGCTGCCATCTCCCTGCACGCTGCCTTCGGCGACGACGCCCTGGCCTTCGCGGAAGAGGTCCGGGAGAATGCCGGTGTAGCGCGCGGTCATCTGCGTTTCGCCGTCATGGACGATGAAGACATTGGACTCCCCGTCCTGCTGCCAGCTTCCCTCAAGGACTAACCCGCCGATCCGGATCGGCGTTCCCGGCTGCACGCCCCTTTCGGCGATTTCGCTGGGGGAATAGAAAAAGACGATCTGGTCGCGCAGCGCGGTGAAGATGAGGGCTGCGGACAGCGCCAATACGACGCCAAGTCCGGCGATGACAGCCAAACGCTTCTGCTTGCGGGTCATTGCCAAGATACTTCTCCACTCACAGGCCCAACTCCCGGGCCAGATCGTTCAACGCCGCGCGCTCCTGCGGCGCCACGGCCTCCCAGGCGCGCTCCAGATCCTCCCGAGCCGCTTGCGGGCCGTCCAGCTCGAGGCGCGAGCGTATGAGGCGCATCCACTCCTCGGTGCTTCCCCCGGTGTCATAAAGGCGCGCGGCGAGGCTCTCAACCATGCCCCGGATCATAACCTCTTGAGTGGCGTCGGGCACGGGGTCGGCCAGCGCCTCACCCGTACCGCCGGCCTCGGCAGTTGCCAGCCCTGCCTGTGCCGCCGCCACCCATGGCTCACTCCCCTCCGCGATGTCGAGCAGATAGCGCCAGACATCTGCCGCCTCGTCGTACTCCTCAAGCCGCGTGAGCTCGCTTGCAAGATAGAAGCGCGAGCGCACGTGCAGCGGTTCGCGCGCCGCGGCCGAGCGCAACAGATCAAGGGCCTCCTCATCGGCAAACCCGTCATTGATCATCATCATCGCTTCGGCCAGGTCCGTCTCGATATCGGCGCTCGGCGGCTCGAGTTCGAGCACGCGGCGGAAGGCATTCGCAGCCTCCGAATAGCGGCCCAATTGCATGTAGACCGGTCCCAGGACACGCCATCCCCGCACATCGTTCGGCGTCTCGACTAGCCTTGCCTCGACCTGTGCGACTGCCTCCTCGACGCTCATCTCCTCGCTGAGAGCGGTGAGGTCGCGGCCGGCGAGCGGCTGGCCGGGAAGATCGGCGCGGCCAATGGCGAGATAGACGCCGAAGGCCAGAACGGCGGCAACAGGCAGCGCAAGAAGGACCGGCAGTTTCGAACCCGCCTGGCCTGCCGGGGCCTTTGCTTCGCGCTCGAACCGGATGACCTCGCGGGCAAGTTCGGCACGGGCAGCCACCGCTTCGGGCTCCGATATCCGGCCGATCCGCAAATCCTCTTCGATGCCGTCGAGCTGGCTGCGCAGGAAAGCGCGCGCCGAGGCGTCGCCCTCCACAGCGGAACCGGGACGACGCATGCCGGCATAGAGTGCGGCGAGGACGGCAAGCGTCAGCAAAACGGCGAATAACCAGAGCAAGTGCGCGGCAAACCCTTGAAAAGCGGAGCGATCCTGTTTCTATAGGCCAAAATCCGCGCCGGTTGCAGGCCTTTGAGAGGGCGCGCTTTGCCGCACCTTGCTTGGCGTGCGCAAAGTATCGGGGAATCTGGGCGTATCATGGGCGAACCGCAGCAGAGCATTGCCGTTGCAGGCGCGACCCCGTTCGCCTTCGTGCTGGCCGGACTGCTTGCCGCCGATCATGGGCGCAAGGTGTTCGTCGTGGCCGAGACGCCGTCGGCCCATGCCGTCCCGCCCCCGCCATCCTTTGCCCTCGCTCCGGTCACGCGGCCCGAAACGCTGCACCTTGCGACGGTCAACGCCCCCGACATGATGCGGCGCATCGGGAGGGCCGCCCCCGAGAGCATCGAGCGCACCGACGTCGTCATTCGCGCCACAACGGCCTATCACGCGACCGCGCTCAGCCATTTCCGCCACCTCGCCGCCGGGTTCGGCCAGGTGGTCGAGCGGCTCGCCGGCGCAGCGGACGGACAGGGCATGACCGTGCGCATCCGCGACACGCTGAAGCTCTCGCCCCGGCCATATTTCGAAAATGTCCGCGCTTGGGCGAGCAATATCGGGCTGGAATGGGTCGCGCCGGATGCGCTGACGGTGCGGCGAAACGGGACGGCGGCGCTTGGCGACACCGCCATAGATCAGGTCGTCCTGGCGGATGACGAGGCCATTCTCCGCCATCTCGATGAGACAGTGGCCGGCGATCTTGGGGTAGCCGTCGAACACATGGCATATGTTGCCGAGCGAGGGCACGGCGTGGGTGTTCCTGCGCTGGCCGTTCCGGACGGGGTTCTGCTCAATCCCCGAAAGGATAGCGCGCTCAGCCTTTATGCCGACAATTCGGGCGGGCTGGCCGAAGCCCGCGTGGCGGCCTGTCTTCCGGATGGGGCGGCAGCCCGGCGTGCGGCAACGCGGCGTTACCGCGTGCTGCGTTCGCATGATGGCGCCCCCCTCATCGGCATGCCGCGCCGCAGCCGGGTCTATATCGCAGCCGGTCTTGGCACGCTGGATATCGCGCTCGCTCCAGTCATCGCGCGGCACATCTGCGGCAAGGCGCACGGCTTTGAGGCCGAGTGGTGCGGATTGCGCTCGCCCGGCCGGGACATGACGGGCTCTATCGTTGCAGATATCGCAAGCGGGGCGGCGGCATGAGCCAGCCCAACCGGCTCGGCGCCGATGTGCCCGCGGAGTTCGGCGCACCCCTGATCGACAGGGGGCGGCCCATCCGTCTCGCCGTCAACGGCGTATGGCTCGACGCCTATCAAGGCGATACGGTCCTATCGGCCCTGCTCGCCAATGGCATTGTGAGCGCCGGCACGCAGTCCGGACACGATGTGGCGCTGGACGCTGACTCCGCACCGCCGGTCGCCGCCGAGGGGAGCTATGCGCAGATGCCGATGGTGCTCTGCCCTGCGATCGACGGCGCACGTTTCAGCACGGTGGGACCAAAGCGCAAATCCGCACCGGTCAAGCGCCTGTTGATGGGGCATCGGCGAAGCCTTGAGCACGATTTCGACTCCCAGCACGCGCCCGGCGCCTGGATCGATGCGGCACCCGGCGAAACGCTCGAGACCGACTTCGTCATCATCGGCGGCGGCGTGGCCGGAATGTCTGCTGCATTGGCGGCAGCGCAAACGCGCTCGCGCGTTATCCTGATCGAGCGCGAACCGGTACTGGGCGGGATCGCGGTGATGTTCGGGAAGGCCGAGGGCGAGACGCCGCCCGAAGAGCTCGTCGCAACGCTATCGGCCCGCATCGGGAGCGAAGACCGCATCACGGTCCTCACCTCTACCGAAGCTTTCGATCTCCATGATGGAATGCTCCGGGCTGTACAGGTCATCGTCCGTGACGGCCAGCCTCAACCCCGGCATCTCGCAATCGGCCATACCCACGCCGTGCTCGCGACAGGCACCGGGGAGCGGCTGCCGGTCTTTCCCGGCAATCGTCTGCCGGGCGTTATGGGCGCGGTGTTCCTTTGGAGAATGGCGCGGCAATATGGAGTGTGGCCGGGGCGAAGCTTCCACCTTCATACCGCAACCAACGCCGGCTATCGCCTTGCCATGCTCGGCTCGGAGGCCGGGAGGACCGTCAACCGCGCGAGCGATCCGCGGCTCGACCCGCGGACGCGCTTCATCGAATTCTGCAAGGCCTATGGCTTTCGCCTTGGCTGGGGCGCGCGCATTGCCCAGATCGTGCCGAATCGCAGCAGCCTCACCGTCACGCTGGCCGACGACCAGTTCGGAAAGGTCCAGAACGACCCGGTACGGGCCGACGCGCTCATCGTCTCGGGAGGCTGGCAACCAGCCGCCGCATTGTGGCTTCTGGCTGGGGGCGAGGTGGCATGGGATGCCCGGCGCCAGCAGCTTCTCCCCACAGGTGCTGCCCGAGGGGTTGTGCTGGCCGGCTCGGTCGCCGGATTCTCCGGCACGACGGCCTGTATCGAGAGCGGGAAGGCGAGCATTGCCGAGCGTCTCAATGGCGAGCGCCGCGCGATTTCCGATCCGCAGATCGAGGAAATCTATGAGAGCCGCGATAGCCCAATGACGGTCAGCGCACCTGCCGCGCGCGGTTTGCCGCCTGCCTGGCTCGCGGCGAGCAGGCGAATGGCAGTGCCAGAGCCAGCGCGCCGCGGCCTTAAAGCGCTCCTTTTACGTCAGGCCCAGGAGCGGTCCGACGAGGTGCGGAACGCGGATCTCGCCAGCGTCGCCGGCGCGGTCGCCGCGGGCATCCTGCCGGAACAGGAAGCATCCGCCTATTGCCGCCAATGGTGCGTTGTCCCACGCCAGTTTGCCGCTGGCGCGCTTCCGGAAATGCATCCGCCCGCCACGACGCCGCTCCCCCAATATCTCGCCGGCCGTTTCGGCATCGGGCAGGCGCTATGGGATCTCTCGCTTCAGTTCGAGCGCGCTTTCGAGCCGGGGTGCCTCATATTCATCAACACCGACGACACCCATCCGCGTTCCGCCATTGGCACTGTCGTCTCGACCGACACCAAGGCTTGCGTGGCGCTCATGGCCCGAACCGAATTCGCCGAGGGGGACATCGTCTATATCCGCGACGGGACGAGTTGCACGGCAGCCCGGCTGCGCAGGCGGCACTAAGGAAAGTCCTAGCCCTGCGCGAGGCGGCGGTCGGCGCCGTCGCGGGCGCGTCGCAGGATGTCGGCATATTCGGGATTGTAGCGGATTTCCGCCATCTTGATCCCGGCATCGAGCCGTTCGCGCGCAACGGGATCGGCCGGATTTGCCCGGAAATAGTCGAGAGCACGCGTCACCAGCACCTCGACGGCCTGCCCCGTATCCGACCATGCCTTGTCGAGCAGCGCGTTGACCGCGAGGGAATCCCGGCTCTTGCGGATGGTCAGTAGCAGATAGAGCCCATTGAGCGCCATCAGCACGTCGCCGGGATCGAGCTTGTCGACACCGTCGCGCGGGCGGCGGAGCGCCTGGGTCACGTGGAGGCTGATTTCCTTCATGGGACGTTCGAGCCGCTCGGAAAAGCGGGCCGTGAGATCGGTGATGATGGTGCCCCAGAGCGATTTGCGGTCGATTTCGAGATTGTAGCTGACCGAACGCATGAGGCGATGGAACCTGTCGATCGCCTTGCAGGCCAGATCGTGGTCGGCGAACATGCCCGGTTGCGGGGAGAGCCGCCCGATCTGGCTTTGCGCATGGCTCAGGATGGCTTCAACCAGCGGCGCGTAGCCGGAATTGGCGATGTGGGATTCGGTATTGCCGCCCGCAATCCTGGTTACGGCCGCCATCACCCGGCTTGGATTGGCCATGTGGCCGACCATGGCCTGCATCCAGAGCGCGCGGGTGAGCTGGTTGGACATGTTGACCGTCTGCAGCGCCACAGTGAGCGTCGTCTCGTCCTGGAGCTTGCCGACGGCCTTGCCGAAGTTCACCGCCTGCTCGAGCAGCGCATGGCGGCGCATGGCCATGATGAGGTAGGGCAAGCGCTGACGGGCCTGCTCACCGCCCATCTGCATGGTGTTGCGGCGCTCGGCTTCCCAGTCTTCCTTTTCGGCCGCGGCATTGGCCTTCAGGCGATCCAGAATTTCAGGAAGCATCAGCACGACCGCCGAGCGCGGCTCGGCGCCCGACTCTATGGCATCGGCCAACCGGGCGACCTCGTCCGGCGCCAGATCGCGCGCGATCCACTTCCAGATGGTCTTGGCAAGGTCCTTGTCTATGGCGCCGCCGAGGTGATGATAGACTGGCGGATCGACAAGAACATGGTCGAAGGCGGCAAGAAAGGCGTCGAGCGCGGGCGGCTCACCCACATGCTTTTTGGCGGCCCCAGCGGTGCTGGCCGGGGGCTGCGTACCGGGAGCGGCGCCGACGCGGATTTTGCCTTTCAGCATCAACTTACCAGGAGGCTTGGACGGGTTTCGTGCACCCTCGGAAACTAAGCCCGGAACGTAAACAAACCTTTGTGGGCGCGGCCGAAAATGCAAACGCCGGAGCTTGTGCTCCGGCGTCTTTTCCTGAACCGAACCCGGCGTTTGCCGGAAAGGCGATCAAGCTGGAAGGCGGTTCGGCGCCCCCTCCCACTCTATCGGCCCCAGCCGCGATCAGGCGTTGACCACGCCCCAGGCGCCGTCAGTCTCGCGGCAGGCAGTGCCGGACTTGGTGTAGGTCTGCCCGCCCACGGTCACGCGGTGCGAGAACTCGCGGCAATCGAGATTGTTGACGCGGACATAGGGTCCCACGGACACCTGGCCACTGGCGCCGGCGGCGCTCCAGTTGCGTGGCGCGCCGGGGCGGCCGAACTGAAGCGCGTAGAACTGGGCATCGTTGGCTGCACTGCGCTGGGCGGCGCTGAGCTGGTTGAGTGCAGCCGTGTCGAGATAGGCGTAATTGCCCGGATCGAGCCGTGCCTGCTGGATCGGCGCGGACTGGGCCGGCTGCGTTTGCGGGTCTTGTGGAAGCGCGGGAACGGCGGTTGCCGGCGGCAACGTTGTCCGGGTGGTGGAAAAGTTGGCCGTGCGGCTACAGGCGGCCAGGCTCACGGCAACAGCCAGCAGTATTATCGCTTTGAAGAACTTCATCCTTGATCACCTCTCCGGGTTCACGCCCGCTTTGTGTCTTCCTCTTGGCCCAATGCGGCGAAATTAAGTGCCGGTTCGCGAACGCGATCCGCTGCGTGCTGCGGGGAGTAGAAGCGTCGCCTTGAGGCCACCCATTTCGGACCGGGCCAATGTGAGTGAACCGCCGTACACATCCACAAGTTCCTTGACGATATCGAGTCCAAGCCCGCTTCCCGGTGTTTTTTCGTCGAGCCTGACACCTCTGCGCAACACTTGCGCGGACTCCTCGGGCGTGAGACCGGGCCCATCATCCTCGACGGACACCACGACCTGCCTTGCGCCGTCGGCCGATGCCGACAGGCGGACGGACGACTTTGCCCATTTGCAGGCGTTGTCGAGCAGGTTGCCCACCATTTCCTCGAGATCGCTTTCATCGCCCCGGAACCAGGGCGTTCCATCCTCGATCGCGGTTGCAAGATCGCACCCTTTGTTGATCTTGGCCATGACGCGGCTCAGTCGCGTGAGGATGGCGGCCGTATCCGCCCGTTTGCCCACGACGCTCGAACGGGCAGCGAGGCGCGCCTTGTCGAGATAGGTCGAGACAATGCGGGACATGTTCTCGGTTTCGGCCAGGACCGTGCGGCCAAGCAGGCTGTCGTCTCCGCCCGCCTCGTTGCGCAACACGGCAAGCGGGGTCTTGAGCCCGTGGGCGAGATTGCCGACCTGGTTGCGGGCGCGTTCGATGATCTGGGTATTGGAGCGCAGGAGCTCGTTGACCTCCTCGGCCAGTGGGGCGATTTCCTGGGGGAAGTCGCCTTCGACCGTCGGCCGCTCACCTTCCCGCACGGCCTCCACCGCCTCGCGCAGCCTCTCGATAGGGCGCAGGGCGAAGCGGGTCAGCATGGCGCTCATGGCGGAGAGAATGAGCGCAACGACAGCCAGAACGATGATTGCCTGACCTCGAAAGGCTGCGGCCTGACTTTCGAGGTCGGAAAGATTGCCGGTGACGAGGATCGAGATGCGGCCGATATCATCGAGCGTGATCCAGCGCTCGACGACACGCAGGCGCTGCCCGAACGAATCGGTGATGACGCCACTGCGCGAGCCCGTCGCGCTGAACGAGCCGGTCAACTCCGGCAGGACGCTGCCGACAAGCGAAGGGGAGAAATTGACGATCTCGCCCGCCTCGTTGCGGATCTGCCAGTACCAGCCCGAGGTGGGGCGGGTGAAACGGGCGTCGGCAACGGCGAGATCGGGAGACGTTGGCGACTCGGCAGAAAGGGTCTGGCCGACGAGCGAGGCGATGTGGAACTCAAGGCTTTCCGACAAATCGCGGTCCAGCGCCTGCGAATAAAGCTCGGTGAGAAGGAAGGCCGTCGCCACAAGCGTCACGATCAGCCAGCCCGCCGAGAGCCAGAACAGCCTGAATGCGATCGAGCCGCGCTGCATCAATCCGCCAGAATCTGATAGCCGAGGCCCCTGATCGTCTGGATAAGATCGTCCGGCAGCTTCTTGCGCAGGCGGCCGACAAAGACTTCGATCGTGTTGGAATCGCGGTCGAAATCCTGATCGTACAAATGCTCGGTCAATTCGGTGCGCGAGACGACCTTGCCCTTGTGCATCATCAGGTAGCAGAGCAGCCGGAACTCGTGGGATGTCAACTTGATGGCCTGGCCATCCACGGTGACGCGTCCCGCCTTGACGTCGAGCCTCACGGGACCGGCCGTGATCTCGTTGGACGCATGACCGGCCGCGCGGCGCACCAATGCGCGCAGGCGCGCCAGCACTTCTTCCATGTGGAAGGGTTTGGCAACGTAGTCGTCGGCGCCCGCATCGATGCCCTGAACCTTGTCGCTCCAGCGGTCACGCGCCGTGAGGAGAAGGACGGGCATGGCGCGGCCTTCGCGCCGCCAGGCTTCGAGCACGGAGATGCCATCCATGAGCGGAAGCCCGATATCGAGCACCACCGCGTCATAGGGCTCGGTGTCGCCCAGAAAGTGACCTTCCTCGCCGTCGGTCGCACTGTCTACGACATAGCCGGCGTCAGTCAGCGCCGTAACGAGCTGCCTGTTGAGATTTTCGTCGTCTTCGACAACCAGTATCCGCATCCGCCCCGCCCCTGGCCGAAAAGAATCTATTGTGCGCTCACCGTAACGTTGCGCGCCTCGCCGGACGCTTCAAGCACGGCGAGCACATAGACGGGCGCCCCCTGCTGTTCGCAGACCTTGACGTTCAATATCTGAGTTGTGTCGGGAATTTCCTCGCGCGCCAGCACTTCCGCCACGGGACGGATTTGCCCGGCGGCGACGGCGGACTGGATGGCGGCATTGTCCCAGCACGCATCCTGCGCGACAGCAGACCCTGCCCCGAGGGACAAGGCAGACGCGGCAGCGAATGTGGCAGACAACAGACCGGAGAGAAGAGCTTTTTTCATGCCCGCATCAATAGCGCGAGTTTGCTGAACTGCAAATGAATGGGTGGCATCACGCCTCCAGCAATGCCAATACGCGCGCGAGCACAGCCTCGCTCACCTCGTCGCAGGCGCAGATATATTCCGCCCTTCGCACCTGCCAGGAGAGCGACTTTATGTGATCTGCCAGAATTACCCCGCCCACCGGATAACCGTCCGGCATAGGCACTTCAAAGGGATATCCTTTGGCCTGATTGGTCATTGGGCAAACTAGGAACAGTCCGGACAGCCGGTTGTAGCGCTGGGGCGAAAGCACGTAGGCCGGCCGGCGGCCTGCCTGCTCCCGGCCGGCCTGCGGATCGAAATCGAGCCAGACCACATCGAAACGATCCGGCACATAGGGCGCGTCAGGACTCATTGCCGACAGCCCGACCCGTGGCCGTCTCGGAATGAACACTGTCCGTAGTCATATCCGCGAGAAGTTCATCGAGCGAGATTCGGGGGCGTTCAACAACGGGCCTCACGACGAGCGCGCCATCATCGATGGCGAGTTCCACCCGTGATCCGTCCTTGACGTTAAGGGACCGCGCGATTGCAGCTGGAATGCGCAAAGCGTAGCTGTTCCCCCATTTTGCGACGTGAGCGTCCATTTGGCGTATGCTGTCTCATTGAAGATGAGAAGTATATACAACGGATATCCGGTAATATCAACTCACGCCCGCCCCACCTCGCTCTTGATGCCCTTGCGTAGGAAGATGATGGCCAGCGCCTCCATGATCAGCTGGGTGCCGGAATATTCGCCAAAGACCGGGATGTTGAGCCCGGCGAGTTGGGCCGCGCCGACGAGCAGCATCAGCACGCCCACAGCATAGGTCTTGTAGCCATCGAGAAAATTCATGTCGTTCACTCCCAGGGGTTGATCGGTTGCAGGTGCGCTCGCGGCGTCGGCCAGGGCGGACGCGCGGATGACCCGTCACGCCCTCGATATGAATGCGCGCTGCAGTGACAGGCTGTCGATCAGCCCGTCCTCGGCATCATCGTCCATCCGAAGATGCGCCTTGGTCTGGCTAGACAGTCTGTTTCTCAAGCTCGTATATCCGCCGCGAGAGCTTCTTGCGCATCTCCTCGAGCTGGGGCGGGGAGGGCTTGGTGCGCTTGGCGGATTTGCATGCCAGATCGAGCTCGATCAGCTTTTCGAGCGTGCGCGCCATATGCCCAAGCGCCTGCACTTCGGGCGGGCGGTCCTCATCGGCGATATCGCTCATCTGCCCGAGTTGGGTTTCAAAGAGCCCGAACAACTGCCCGATCAGGGCTTCGTGCCCCGCCCCCGACCGCTGCGTATGCCGAAGCTGCCAGCCCTCGGCGATCCGCCGCTGCCGCAAGAGCCGCGCGGTGATCCCGAACTTCTCCAACAGCTCGGCAACCGGCGTCACGCCTTCCTCATATTCGATGCGTATCGCATCCCAATCCGGCCTGCCCCTGTCCACCATCGTCCCTCCAAAGAAAAAGGGCACCACCGCTGCCGGGGCACCCTTTGAACGCAATTGTCTGACCATAGCAGGACTATATCGGACCTGCGTGACGCGGGGATAAGTTTTGTTGAGCTCAGAAGTCGGGGCAGGCTCCCGGCCCCCTCACCCCCAGCCCCTCTCCCACGAGGGGAGAGGGGGCTCGAGAGTCGAAGCCTCTGAGGGAAATGGCACGCTCCGTACCCCTTCTCCCCTTGTGGGAGAAGGTGGGCTTTCGCGAAGCGAAAGGTCGGATGAGGGGGACGCGATGCTGCCCCTTCCAACGGCCCCTAAAGCACCTTCGTCAGCTTCAAAAACCCGTTCCTCTCGCGGTTCGCCGCCGTGAGGGCGGTTTCCGAACCCATCACCACGACATGCCCGTTCCGCGCCACCTCGGCCAGCAGATCGGCGGCCTCGGCGAAATCCTTTGCACTCGCCCCCAGCACCTGCTCGCGCCGCGCCTGGCGGTATTCCTCGGTCACACCGGCCAGGGCCCGGGTGAGCGCGGCATAGCCCTTGGCATCGGGAAGAAGATACGGATCGAGGTCGCCGATCGTGCCGATGATCGAGCGCACGATATCGTTCTCGGAGACGCCCTTGCGCAGGAAGTCCGGCGCCTGATCGTAGACATCGAGCGTGGCAACGAGGTTGGGGTCGCGATAGGAGCCGAAGGCGTAGGTGTCGGCGAGCGGATTGTAGCTGGCGAATCCGCCATAGGCCCCGCCCTCGACGCGCACCTTGTCCCAGAGATAGGCGGTGCCGAGATATTTGGTCACCACGGACAGAGCCGCACTCGGCTCGTGCCCGAGTCTTTTGAGATTGACGCCCTTGGCCACATAGTTGACCTGCGCGGGGATGGTCAGCCCTTCATTGGCCGGCGGCGGGAGTGGTGACCAGTCCTGTCGCACGAAGCTCTTTCGCGGTAGCGTGCCGGCGAAACCGGCCAATTCCCTGCTGAACCCCTCGAAAATCGGGGCATCGGTCGTGACGTTGAACACCGCCGCACCGGCATTGACCAGATGGTCGCGGATCGCCACGAGATCCGCCTCGACCGACGCCCAGTCGTTCTCGATGCGCTGGGCCAGTTCGCGCAGGAAAAACAGCTGGGAGACGCCCGAACACTGCTCGTTGGCCCAATCCGCTTCGTGGAGCGCTGCGCGCAGGCGCGAGAACACGATCTGATGTCCGGATGGCACCAGCCCGGCCTCCATATGCGCCTTGTTCTGCGCCACCATCTGGCGAATACGGTCGCGATTGTCGAGCCGGGCATCGGTCAGCGTATCGGTCAATATGGCAAGCAGTTCAGGCGCCCTGTCCGCCACCGCCTTGCCGCGGATGACCACATAGGCCGCCGCCTCGTCGGCATCGCGCATCGGCGAAATCAGCCGGGCCGCCGTGATGCCGCCGGTCGAGCGTCCGATCCGCTGGGAAAGCGAGACGAAATCTTCTTTCGATGTCCCGGTCTGCGACAGCGCCTGGGTGAAGATCGGCAGATAGGGCACCAGCTCGCGCGGCAGTGTCTTGAGGTCGAAGCCGAGGTCGAAATAGACGATGCCGTTGGTCGGCAGGTCGTGGAACAGCGTGCGCACGCCCGCCACATCCACCTCCTCGGTGGGTATTGCCATTCCCTCGCGCGGCAGGTCCTTGAGCGTCAGGGTCGGGATTTTCGCGAGGTGCTCGGGCTTGTCCGGGGCGTTCTGGAGCGCCTTGAGTTTCCGGGTCGTCTCGATCGTCGCCTGCACGTCATTATCGTTCATGGCCGCACGCGCCGCATCCAGCTTGGCGCGTTCCGCCGCGGCTTCGCGCTCGGCCTGCGCCTTGTCCGCCTTCACCACGACCGTGGAGCGATGTCCGTTTTCGATCAACAGCTTACGGATCAAATCCTCCAGAACTGATTCACCGGACTCAAGCCGCGCCTTAAGGCGTTCAAGTGCTGATTCATATTTCAACGCGTCCAGCGGGTTGCCGCCATAGAGCCATCTGCTGAGCGCGGAAAAGAAGAAGACGATGCCGCGCGGATAACCGCCGAAATTGTTCTCGCGCAGCTGGAACTCATAGGTGTTCACCGTGGCTTCGACGGTCGCCCTGTCGATGCCGTCCCGCGCCAGTTCCTCCAGCCCCTCGAGGATCAGGGCTTCGAGCTTGCTGGCATCTTCAGGGTCCACCCCGCGCATGCCGGCATAGAACCATGGCTGGCGATAGGTGCCGTTGAGCTGGGCCATCACGGCCTCGCCCAGCCCGGAATCGGTCAGCTTCTTGTAGAGTGGCGCGGCCTGCGTCCCGAACATCGCCAGCGCCATGATGTGGCGCGCCAGATTCTCCTCGATGTCGTCGGTGGGATCGAGCATCCAGTTGACCGAGACAAAGGCATTACGCTTGTTGTCCTCGTCGGCCGGATAGGTCGCCTCCACTCGCACGGGCGTTTCGAACCGCTTCTGGAGCGGCACGAGCGGCGCGCGCTCGGTGCGCTCGAACCGCGACAGCACGCTGTCGAGCAGCTCGAGCCGCCGAGCCGGGTCGTCGTCGCCATAAAAGATGATCTGCGCGTTGGAGGGGTGGTAATAGCGCTCGTGGAAGGTCTTGAACTGCTCATAGGTGAGGTCCGGCATCACCCTCGGATCGCCGCCCGATGACAGGCCGTAAGTGTTGTCGGGAAACAGCGATGACTGCGCCGTCACCCGGAACACCATGTCGGGCGAGGAATAGGCGCCCTTCATCTCGTTGAACACCACGCCCTTGTAGATCAGCGGGGCGTCAGGGCTTTCAAGCTCATAGTGCCAGCCTTCCTGGAGGAAGGTTTCCTTGGAAATCAGCGGGAAGAAGACCGCATCGAGATAGACTTCGGTGAGGTTGTAGAAATCCGCCAGATTCTGGCTCGCCACCGGATAGACCGTCTTGTCGGGGAAAGTCATGGCGTTGAGGAAGGTGTGGAGCGAGCCCTTGAGCATCTCCACGAACGGCTTTTTAACCGGGAATTTCTCGGACCCGCACAGCACCGAGTGTTCCAGGATATGCGCTATCCCCGTCGAGTCCTCGGGCGGGGTTGCAAAGGAGATGCCGAACACCTTGTTCTCATCGTCATTGATGAGCGAAAGCACTTCGGCGCCGGTTTTTTTGTGCCGGTAGTGCCGCGCCAGCGCATTGACCTCCGGTATCTGTTCTTCTGCAATGAGATCGAATGCGGGGTGGTTCGGCATGGCTGGCTCCTCGAAAACGCGGTAGCCAATCATGTAGGCACAAGTTGGTGGAGCGCAAACCGTTTGATCGCCTCGCCAAACAATAGTGTGAAAACATATGGACTTGGCGCAACCCTGCCCCCACATTGGGGCGGACGAGGACAGGAGATCGGGCATATGGCAGGACGTGGGCTGGCAATGGGCGTGGCGCTGGCGGCACTTATGGCTGCTGCACCTGTCCCGGCACAGCAGACAACGCCCGAGCGCTGCGCGCTCATTGGCCCGGCAACCGAACGCCTTGCCTGCTATGACAATCTCTTCCGCTCCGACCAGTTCACCGGCGGCGATGAAGACGAGCCGGAACCCGAACAGGGCATGTGGGCGAGCGGGGTCGAAATCTCCCAGATCGAAGGGACCGAGCGGCCCTTTGCGACTCTCCAGTCCGAACAGCTCATCCCTGCCCTGCCCCGCGGCCGCGCTCCGGCGCGCATGACGATCCTGTGCCTCGACGGCTCGACTGCCGTCCAGTTCAGCTTTGCCGGCTATGCGCTTGGCACCCCCACCTCGAACAGCGGCACGCTCACCATCCAGTTCGACCGCCTCCCCAGCCGCAGCCAGTCGCTCGAACTCGGCCCCGACCGCACGACGCTGGGCTTTTTTACCGACGCCCAGGCCAAGGCCTTCATCGACCAGCTCCTGCAATCCGAACGCCTCTACGTCCGCGCCCAGCCCCAGGCGCAGCGCTCGGTCACGGTCAGCTTTCAGCTCGATGGAATCGAGGAGGCGCTTGGGCCGGTAAGAGAGGCCTGCGGCTGGTAGGGTGGCGTTTGGTGAGCGAAGTGAGGTGCGGCCCGCAGGCCGCACCCAGGAAGCATCACTTGCCCATCGCTATGCCTTCGCGCCGCTTGTCGGCTGCACCGATCAGGCCCTCGTCCGTGATCTGGATGACGTGCAGGCCTGAGTTGAGGTTGGTGATGGCAACCTCATGGCCGAGCGCTTCGAGAGCCGCGGCCAGTTCCTCGGCGCCTTCGCCCTCCTCGATATTGGTGCGCCCGTTGGCGTTGGTGACGTGCTGCAGATCAATGGCGTCCTGAGGGTCCATACCCCAGTCGAGGATCGAGATCAGCGACAGCGCGGTGTAGTGGATTATGGCTGCACCGCCGGGGCTGCCGGTCAGAAGAACCGGTTCGCCCTCCTCAAAGACAATCGTCGGCGCCATGGACGAACGCGGGCGCTTGCCCGGCTCGACCCTGTTCGCCACCGGCGCACCATCGGCTTCCGGCGTGAAAGCGAAGTCGGTCAACTCGTTGTTGAGCAGGAAGCCTCGGGTCATCACCCTGCTTCCGAATCCGCTCTCGATGGTGGTCGTGGCCGAGACCATGTTGCCCTCGCCATCGACGATGACGAAATGCGAGGTGCCGGCTCGCGGGCGTTCGCTGTCGGGCGAAAGCACGGCCTCATCCCATCCCGGCGGTGAGCCTGGCTGGGCAACGCCCATCGAGCGGTCCGGATCGATCAGGCGCGCCCGCTCAGCCAGATAGGCTTCATCGAGCAGCCCCTCGGGAACCTCTACGAAATCACTATCGGCCATGAAGAGCCCCCGATCGGCAAAGGCCAGCCGCGAGGCCTCCGCGAAAAGGTGCCGGAATTCGGGCCCATCGCTCATTTCCGCGATCTCGAACTGCTCGAGAATGCCCAGGATCTGACCGATGGTCAGCGCGCCCGAGCTCGGGGGCCCCATGCCACAGACATCATAGCCCCGGTAGTCGAAACAGACCGGATCGCGCATCACCACCTCATAGGCGGCGAAATCCTCCATGGTCAGGATGCCGGGATTGATATTGGTGTTGAGTGCGGCAACGATGTCCTCTGCGATCTCGCCCGTATAGAAAGGCTCGGCGCCTTCCGCCGCAAAGATGCGCAGCGTCTCGGCATAGGCCGGGTTGCGCAGCGTGTCGCCCTCTGCGATCGGGCTGCCGCCGGGGAGGAAGTAATCGGACGTCTCGACAAAGGTATCGAGGCCCTGCGCGCCAGCGACGGCATCGGCAAGCCGCTGGGTGACCGTGAAGCCGTTTTCCGCTGTCTCAATCGCCGGCTGGAGAAGTTCGGCCCATTCAAGCTGCCCGTGATCGCGATGCAGGACCTCAAGCAGCTTGGGCGTTCCCGGCACACCGGCCGAGCGCCCTCCGATCACCGCGTCCATGAAGGCCATCGGCTCGCCATCCTCGCCCAGCCAATAGGTTTCATCGGCCGCCAGCGGAGCTTTTTCGCGCGCGTCATAGCTCGTGAGCGTGCCGGTGTCGGCGTCCCAGTAGAGCAGGAAGGCCCCGCCGCCGAGCCCCGAACTCTGCGGCTCGACAAGCCCCAGCATGACCTGCACCGCCACCGCTGCGTCAGCCGCGCTGCCGCCCGCTTCGAGCACCGCGTAGCCCGCCTCGGTGGCCAGCGGGTGGGCGCTGGCGACCATGAATTCCTGCGCTGTCACCGAGCTGCGCTCGGCAATTGCGGTCGTGTCTTCGGGTTGGGGCTGGTCCTGGGCGATGGCGAACGGCGCCATTATCATCGCGCCGGCCATGAGCAAGAGCCCATGTCTGATCCTTGGTCGCATGATGTTCTCCTTGAGAAGAGTACACGTCCCACAAGGATGCTAGATCGGATTTGCTGTTTGCGGAAGGGCGAAGCGGACGGCAAGCAGCGACGGCCTTCGAAGCTTGTGGCCCGACCCTAGAACAGCCGGCCACGCCACTATGGGCGCTATCCGCCAGCCGCAAGGAACATCGCGTAAGCGGGATTCTCCGTCTCGTCCCAATGCGCATAGCCCAGCTCGTCGAGATAGGCTTCGAACGCCTCGCGTTCGTCGGGCGGCACCTGGATGCCGGCCAGCACCCTTCCATAGTCCGAACCGTGATTGCGGTAGTGGAACAGCGAGATGTTCCAGTCCGAGCGCAGGCCCTCGAGGAATTTGAGCAGGGCGCCGGGCCGTTCGGGAAACTCGAAGCGGAACAGCAGCTCGTTCTCCAGCCCCTCGACCCGTCCGCCGACCATGTAGCGGATATGGAGCTTGGCCACTTCGTTGTCGGTCATGTCGACCACGCGGTGCCCGTGCTCCCCGAGCATGTCGATGATCGCCTGCTTTTCGGCGTCGCCATTCTTGAGCTGGATGCCGACGAAGATCTGCGCCGAGGCGCCGGGGGCGATCCTGTAGTTGAATTCGGTGATCGCCCGCTCGCCCAGCAACCCAATGAAGGCGCGATAGGCGCCAGGACGTTCCGGGATCGTCACGGCCAGAAGCGCCTCGGCCCGCTCGCCGATTTCGGCCCGCTCGGCGACGTGGCGCAGCCGGTCGAAATTGATGTTTGCGCCGGATGCGATGGCGACCACCGCGCCCGGACCATCGAGTTTGCCGGCATGTGTGCGCAGCCCGGCGAGCGCCACGGCGCCCGCAGGCTCCGCGATGGCACGGGTATGGTCGAAGATGTCCTTGATCGCCGCACAGATCTCGTCGGTCGTCACCGTTACGATGCCGTCGAGATACTGGCTGCAAAGCCGGAAGGTTTCGTCCCCCGCCTGCCGCACGGCGACCCCATCGGCGAAAATGCCGACCTCGTTGAGCGGCACCGGCCGGCCCGCCTCGAGCGCCGCCTTCATCGAAGCGGCGTCCTCCGGCTCGACGCCGATGACCCTGGTTTCGGGCCGCAGGAACTTGATGTAGGTCGCAATCCCGGCCGCCAGCCCGCCACCGCCAACCGGCGCATAGACCGCCGCCAGCGGGCCCGAATGCTGGCGCAGGATCTCCACCGCCACCGTCCCCTGCCCCGCGATGACATCGGGATCGTCAAAGGGATGGACGAAAACCAGCCCCTGTTCCTCGCACAGCCTGAGCGCATGGACGCGCGCATCATCGAATGCGTCGCCATGGATCACCACCTCGCCGCCGAGGCGCTTTACCGCCTCGATCTTGATCGAAGGGGTGGTGCGCGGCATGACGATTACCGAACGCACGCCCATCCGGCTCGCCGAATAGGCCAGCCCCTGCGCGTGATTGCCCGCCGAGGCGCAGATCACCCCGCGCGCCCTTTCCTCTGCGGTAAGCGCTGCGAGCTTGTTGTGGGCGCCGCGCAGCTTGAACGAGAAAACCGGCTGCAGGTCTTCACGCTTGAGCAGCACCGTCCTTCCCAACCGGTCCGAGAGCGGCCCCATCCGTTCGAGCGGCGTCTCGACGGCGACATCGTAGACCGATGAGGAGAGGATGCGCCGGATGGTGTCCTGCATGGCTACCCTTTCTCGCGGGCCTTGAGCAGTTCATTGACCTCCGCCCGCAGCGCGCGCACCTCGGCCAGCACCAGTTCGGTTTCCGATTGCAGCGCCTGGCGGTCGGCCTCCACGATCGCTTCATGCTCTTCCTGCATGGCCGAAACGATGACACCGATGAAAAGGTTGAGCACGGTGAAGGCCGTGCAGGCAATGAAGGGGACAAAGAACATCCAGGCCCAGGGATAGACCTCCATCACCGGCCGCACGATGCCCATGGACCAGCTTTCGAGCGTCATGATCTGGAACAGCGAATAGAGGGACGCGCCGATCGAGCCGAACCATTCGGGGAAGCTCGCGCCGAACAACTTGGTCGCCATCACCGCGAAGACGTAGAACACCAGCAAAAAGCAGGACCATGATCGAGCCCAGCCCGGGCAGCGCGCTGATGAGCCCGCCCACCACCTTGCGCAGCGAGGGGACGACCGAGATCAGCCGCAGAACGCGCAGGATGCGCAGAGCGCGCAGCACCGTGAACGGACCGGACGCAGGGATGAGCGCGATGGCCACGATCGAAAAATCGAAGATCGACCACGGATCGCGGAAAAAGCGCCAGCCGAAGGCATAAAGCCGCAGCGCGATCTCGACGATGAATATCCCCAGGATCAACCGGTCGAGCATCACCAGAAAGTCCCCGGCCACCGCCGTGATCTCCGGCACCGTCTCAAGCCCCAGGGTTATGGCGTTGATGATGATGATCGTGATGATGAATTGCTCCCAGCGGCGGGAGCTCAGAAAAATGGAAAGGCGACCGCGCATATCGAACCCGCAAGACCCGCAACTGGCCGTGAGGGAAATCGGATTTCCCTCACGCGGTCAAGGAAAATGGGGTGGTGAAGCACGGGTGGACGGCGCACGGACCGCTCTCCCGCTCTCTCTTTGGGAGAATGCGCCGGTGCGGCCGCGCCCTAACCACCCTCTCCCGCCATCTCCACCAGCTTGGCGACCGTGTTCATGTTCCGGGCGGTGCCCTCCCTGGCGGCAGGGATTTTGAGCTTGGACTGGCCCATGCCTTCGCCGTAATGCACGTAGATTTCCCGGGTGCCGAGAGCGATTTCCTCGTCGTTCCGGTGGGTTACGTGGTCAAGCGCATCGGGGGGCGGGGGTGCATCGAGGAAGATGGCGACGACGCGGTTGCCGGCGCCATGGGGGAAAGGGTTGGCCTTGAGCACCGCCGCCATTTCGGAGCCCGTGCGCACCATCACGCCCACCTTCTTTCCCGCATAGGCCTCCAGCCGCTGCTCCAGCTCCGCCTTTGCGGCCTGGGGCGAAAGCGGAGTGGCAAAGACGACATTGCCGCTCGCGATATAGGTGCGCGGATTTTCGAACCCCGCGTCGATGCACATTGCGCGCAGTTCCTCCATCGGCAGTTTGCCGGTGCCCCCGACATTGACCGCGCGCAGCAATCCGATCAGCACGTTCATTTCCAATCTCCGCCAGAGTTCGCAAACCGGTGTCGCCAAAGGAGCTTGCGTCAAAAATTGGCTCAAGGCTAATGTCGATTCCGGCTCTGGCAAAAGAAGCCGAAACACCAAGGAGATTTTCGGGGATGGCAAACGTATCGAGATACATCGCGGCCTTCGCAGCGGCAGGTTCCCTGCTCGCGAGCGGCGCTGCGCTGGCGCAGGAAGGGACGCCCAACGACCCGCGCCTTCACACACCGGGCAAGCTGACCGTCGCCACTGGCGACGTGGTTTACCCGCCCTGGATGCTCAATGACGATCCGGCCAGCGGGGAAGGCTTCGAGAACGCCATGATCTACGCCCTGGCCGAGGAACTTGGCTTTGCGCGCGAGGACGTGGTCTGGGTCCGCGAGACCTTCGATCAGTCCATTGCGCCCGGCGCCAAGAACTACGACTTCGCCATCCAGCAGATTTCAGTGACCGAGGCGCGCGCGGAAGTGGTCACCTTCAGCCAGGTCTACTACCAGCCTGAAAAGGCCGTCGTTGCCCTGCCCGGCAGCCCGGTTGAGGACGCCACGAGCTTTGCCGATCTGCGCGAAGCCCGCTGGGGCGCAGCCGTCGGCACCACCGATTTCACCTATCTCGAAGAGGTGCTAGGTGTTGCCGATGCGGCAGTATATGACGACCAGATCGGCGTGTTCCAGGCCATGCAGGCCAACCAGATCGACGCCACTGTCGTCGCGCTGCCCACGGCTCTGTTCCTCACCGCCGTCCAGGTGCCCGATGCCGAGATCGTTGCGCTGCTGCCGCCCGACGAGAACGACCAGGGCCACGGCCTGCTGTTCGAGCACGGCAATCCGCTGGTCGAATGGATCGACCAGGGCCTCGATGCGCTGATCGAGCGCGGCGTCATCGAAGAGCTCAAGAACACCTGGCTGGTTGCCGATCCGGATCTGCCGGTTATCACTGAATGACCCAAATACCCGCCGCCCCTGGAGGCGTACCCCCCGATGGGGCGGCGGTGCGCACTCCGCGTCCGCCGCGCCGCCGCAATGAGTGGCGTGCGGCGGTGCTGCCGACCATCGTCAGCATTGTCAGCGTCATCATCGTCTTCGGCCTGCTGGCGTGGTGGGTAACGTCCGCCGAGCAATGGCCGCGCGTGCAGCTTCAGTTCTTCAACCCCGACGCGATGATCGCTGCCTTCCCGCGCGTGCTTCAGGGGTTCTGGGTGAGCCTGCGCATCTGGCTCACGGCGTTGTTCTGCATGGCAATATGGGCGCTGGTGCTTGCCGTTCTGCGTTCCCTGCGTGCGCCGTGGTTCACCCCGTTCCGGCTGCTCGTCACCATCTATATCGACATCTTCCGCGGCATCCCGGCGCTGCTGCTCGTGCTGCTCTTCGGGTTCGGCATCCCAGCGCTCAACCTTCCCGGCCTGCCCAATAGCGGGCTGTTCTGGGGCACGGTGGCGATGATCCTTTCCTATTCGGCCTATGTCGCCGAGATTTACCGCTCGGGCATCGATGCTGTTCACGAAGGCCAATGGGCCGCCGCCAAGTCGCTGGGACTCAGCGAATGGCAGACGATGATCTACGCCATCCTGCCCCAGGCGTTGCGCAACGTCCTGCCCGCGCTGATGAACATCGTCGTGGCGCTGCAGAAGGACGTGGCGCTGCTCTCGGTGATCGGGGTGCGCGACGCGGTGCGCGAGGCGCAGATCTATACCGCCCAGACCTTCAACTATTCCTCGCTCGTCGTTGCGGCAGGGCTTTTCATGCTCGCCACCATTCCCATGGCGCGGCTGGCCGATTACGTCACCCGCAAGGACCGCGAGCGGCGGCTGCAGAGGGCCGGATGACCACCCCCCGTATCGAAATCGACGACATCACCAAATATTACGGGGAGACGCTGGTGCTCGACGGCATCAGCCTGGAGGTCGCCCGGCATGAGGTCGTCTGCCTCATCGGCGCCTCGGGCTCGGGAAAATCCACCCTTCTGCGCTGCATCAACCGGCTGGTCGATTTCGACCATGGCACCATCCGGCTCGATGGCGTCTCGATCGAGGACGAGAGCTTCGGCGCCACGGGGCTGCAAAAGCGCATCGGCATCGTCTTCCAGTCCTACAATCTCTTCCCGCACATGACGGTTCTCGACAACATCACCCTCGCCCCGCGCAAGGTGCACCGCCTGCCGCGCGCACAAACCGAGGCGAAGGCCCGGGAGCTGCTGGCGATGTTCGGCATGGCCGACCATGCGCTAAGCTATCCCGAGCAGCTTTCGGGCGGCCAGCAGCAGCGCGTCGCTATCGTGCGGTCTCTGGCGACCAATCCGGACGTGCTGCTGCTCGACGAGATCACCGCCGCGCTCGATCCCGAGCTGATCGGGGAAATCCTGCGCATTATCCGCAAACTAAAGGATGACGGCATGACCATGGTCATCGTCACCCACGAAATGGGCTTCGCCCGCGACGTCGCCGACAAGGTGTGCTTCCTCGAAGGCGGGCGGATTTATGAACAGGGCGACCCGAAGGTGATGTTCAAGTCCCCCCAGAACGTGCGGACGCAGCAATTTTTGCAGCGGATCATCGAGGCGGGGCGGTTGTAGTGCGCCGCCGGCGTGCCTGGCCAGCATCGCTCCCCCCTCATCCGACCGCTTCGCGGCCACCTTCTCCCACGAGGGGAGAAGGGCGACTCCGTGGATATCGCGGCTCAGGAGCACGCCTTTCCCCTTTGGGTGAGAGGGCTCGTGAGGCTGCCCACGGTTCCCCTTCTCCCCTCGTGGGAGAAGGTGGGCTTTCGCGCAAGCGAAAGGTCGGATGAGGGGGCTGCGGTATCAGCAAAGGTCGGAGGGTCTCTGACTTGGTCCACCCTACAACACCCCAGTCCTCCACAACGTCACGCTGATCCCCCCATTGTCGACCGACCTTCCGGGCGCAAGGAACGGCAATCCCGTCGCCTTGGCGAGCGTTGCATCTGCCGCGACCAGCCCCACGCGCCAGCCGGAAAACCGCGCCATCAGCACCTGCCCCAATTCGCGGTAGAGCGGAAAGAGCTTCTGGCGCTCGCCGATCCGCGTTCCGTATGGCGGGTTGATGATGACCAGCCCTGGCGGGCCATCGGGCGGCAGCAACTCGGAGACCGGACGCTGCTCGAAGGAGCAGAAATCCGCCACCCCTGCCCGCTCCGCATTCTCCCGGCTCATCCGCACCGCGCCCGCATCCCGGTCGCTGCCATGGAAGCGGACGGCAGGCGTTTTCGCCTGCGTGGCGCCCCGCATCCTTGCCCAAGCCGCCGCGTCGAACGTCTTGAGCTGCTCGAAGGCAAAGCTGCGCGCCCGGCCCGGCATCAGCCGTGCCGCGATTTCGGCTGCCTCGATGACAAAGGTGCCCGAGCCGCACATGGGGTCCAGCACGGGCTCGCTGCCATCATAGCCGCTTTGACGCAGGAACAGCGCTGCCAGCGTCTCGCGCATGGGCGCCCGGTTCACCGCCTGCTTGTGCCCGCGCTTGTGCAGGCCTTCCCCGGAGGTGTCGATGCTGATCGTGCAGAGATCATCCTCGATCCGCGCCTTGATGCCGATCGCCGCATCGCCCGTGACCGGCGCACCCAGTTCTTCGGCAATCGCCCGCCCGATCCGCTGCGCCGCAGCCCCGGCGTGATATATCCGCGACTTGCGGCACGTTGCCTCGACGCTCACCGGCACATCCGCACTCAGAAAATCCCCCCACGGCACCTTGCGCGCCCGCTTGTCGAGTTGCGCGAGATGCATGGCCCTGAAGGCCGCAATCCGCACCAGCACCCGGCTCGCGCCGCGCAGCACGAGATTGGCGCGCATGACGTCGGACCAGCCGCCCTTGATGACGACGCCTCCCGGCACGGCGCGGGCATCGGCAAAGCCCGTCTCCCGCGCCTCATCGCAAAGCGCATCCTCGAGCCCGGGCACCGCGACGAGGAAGATTTCAAACCGATTTTCCATCGCGCCTGTTTATCGGCGCGCGGAATGTTTGGCGAGGGCTCAGTCCGGCAGAACGAACGGCAGGTCAGTGTCGCCAGTCTTTTCCCCCAGCGCCGTCAGTGCCGCGTGGACCTGTCCGCGATGGTGGGTCTGGTGGTTGAAGATCTGCATGATGCAGAGCGCGCGCGGCTTGCTCATCTCGCGTGCGACCGCGCCGCTATACCAGCGCAACTCGCCCTCGATATCGGCGGGCGTTATCCTCTCGCCCCAGGCGATGATCCCGGCATCCAGTCCCTGCCGGCGCGCCCAGAGTTCGTCGAAATCCTCCACCATCGCGCCGCTGTCCTGGAGCGGCACATCGGGCGCCTCCGCCGCGCCGAAGCGCGAAAGCCACAGATTGTCCGCCCAGAGAATGTGGCTGAGCGTCCCGTGGATGGATTTCCAGAACAACCCCCGATCCGCCTTGCGCTGCTCGTCCGAAAGACGCAGCGCCGCCCCGTAAATCCGGCGGTTGAGCTCGGCATTATAGGCGGCCATCGTTTGCACATAGCTGGGGAGGATCATGGGGGCCTCGCTGATTGGTGGGACCGGAAAGGTATTTGCCAGCCCGCTGCAAGGCAATGGGGACGGAACCGGACGAGGTTCGATCATGTGTCTCGGGGCCAGAGACAACGAAGGAGGGCGCAATAGAAAAAGGCCGAAGCGTGCCACCGCCTACAGGTATTTTTCCTCGCCCGAGCAGTTGCAGAACGAGGCAGCCCTGGATGCCATTGCCAAGCGGGTCGCTGATTTACCTCTCGATACGTCCAGCGGGCTGACGACTGAGGACGCGGTCGCAGCGCTGATCGGGAGGGTTCACCAGATGTCGATAGACCACGAAACGGCCTTCCGGACGATGCTTCGCCTGTCGCTTGACCCCCAGGGCAGCGGAAGGGGCGGCCGGCGGGTGGGCTGGATCGACGCCCTGCTCGACCGGGCAGGCATTCCCAAGGACGTGAAGGCGCGGGCAACGCCCGCTCTCTCGCTTTTATGCGGGATCGAGGCTCACATTGTACTCAACGATGTCTGCGGCCTAACGCCCGCCAAGGCCCGCGAGATACTCGATTGGGCAGCACGGACGCTCACCCGCGCAGCATTGGAAGAGGCCAAATCCCGCCAATCGACATGAACTGCCTTACGTGCCGGCTTGCCTGATGCCGGG
>CAYSBF010000033.1:0-25385 GCA_964429025.1 uncultured Pelagibacterium sp. | reverse complement strand
ATGAAACGCCTACCGCGCGTTCTCTGGCTGGCGACGCCAGCCGGGAGAACGGCCGCAGAAGGTGCGCCGATCCGATGGATGGAACTGGCTGAAAACGCTGGCTTTCGCGAAGCCGAACCGCTCGGAGCGAGGTTCGCTCGGTTAGAGACGAAGGGCCATTTGGAGACAGAAATTGGACCCGGCGCCAGTCTCCGAGGTTCGACTGCATCGGCTAAACGCCTTTGAAACAAAAAGAAAAAGGCCCCCATCGGGAGCCTCATCTCGGGTTCGCTACAAGATAATGGCGGAGAGAGAGGGATTCGAACCCTCGAGACGGTTGCCCGCCTACACGCGTTCCAGGCGTGCGCCTTCGACCACTCGGCCATCTCTCCGTGCGAGTGCTCGATTATCCGGCTTTCCCCCTCATGCCAAGGGGGTAATGGGAAACTTTTGGGCCATGGGCGGCTTTACCGGACGGATGTCTGTGATGATCGTATGGGCTCTCAGGCTCCCTGCGTCTGATGAGCAAGCCTCTTACGGTTCGACGCAGGCTGTGATAGGTCCAGCGAAAGCCAAGGGGACGCGACTGGCAAGATGAGACGGCTCTTCCGCATCGTGAGTGCGCTGCTTCTGGCAACAGCGATGATCCTTCTGGTGATCGACGGCACGCGCATGCTCGCTTCGGGCGCGCTGTTCGTTACATCGCTCGGCGGCACTTGGGACGGCTTCTTTCCCGGCACGATCGAGGCAGCCCAGACCTATGTCGAGACGTCCGCCCATCCCTTGCTTTGGGATCCTTTGATTACCACATTACTCTCCTGGCCCGGCTGGGCCGTGTTCGGCGGCTTGGGGATCGCATTTGCGCTGCTCGGCCGCACGCCCAACCGCCGCCGGCTGGTCAGGATCGACCAGTTCTGAACAGCCAGCGAGCGTATTGGGCGCATCAAGGGAGTTGCCCGATGATTTTCTCGCTCTTTTCCAAACCCGCTGACCTGCCGAGCCCCAAGGAGGCGCTGCCCGGGCGGCAGGCGCCGATGGATGTCGCTCCGGACCATTTCGTTTCCGGCCGGCCGCTCAAGGGCTCCTATCCCGATGGAGCAGAGACGATCTATTTCGGCCTTGGCTGTTTTTGGGGTGCCGAGCGTCTCTTCTGGACCATGCCAGGTGTCTGGGTGACAGCGGTCGGCTATCAGGGCGGGTTCACTCCCAACCCCACGTATGAGGAGGTATGCTCTGGCCGCACCGGCCACACCGAGGCTGTGATGGTGGTTTACGAACCCTCCAGGGTCGCGCTCGACACGCTGCTCAAGACCTTCTGGGAAGAGCATGACCCGACGCAGGGCATGCGCCAGGGCAATGATGTCGGCACGCAATACCGCTCCGCGATCTACACGACCAACAGCGCCCAGGCCGAATCCGTCACCGCAAGCCGCGCGCGCTATCAGGCCGAATTGAACGCCGCCGGGGCAGGGGAGATCACGACCGAGATTGCGCCCGCAGGTCCCTTCTATTTCGCCGAAACCTATCACCAGCAATATCTGGCCAAGAATCCCAATGGCTATTGCGGGCTCAAAGGCACCGGCGTTTCCTGTCCGCTTCCTGCCGCATGAACCTGTTCGAGCGCGAGGATTTCGAAGCTTTCGCAAAGAGCCTGCCTCATTGCTTCATCGTCCATCAATGGGGCGATGCGAGTGTTGCCAAACTCGGCACACCTCAAACAGCAAAAATATTTGCGCTGCTTTCCGATTGGTCGACGGACCAGCCATCCGTCTCGTTCAAATGCTCGGACATGAGCTTTGAGATGCTGCCGACGCTCAAGGGCGTGCGGCCCGCGCCCTACCTTGCTCGCGCCAAATGGGTGCAGGTTGCGCCGGGGTCCGAACTCGAGCAACAGGCGATCGCCGCCTATATCACTGAGGCTCACCGGCTCGTTTTCTTGACGCTGCCCAAAGCCCTTCGCGAGCGTCTGGGGCACGTGCCCCCTGTTGCGTAACGAACGCGAACGCGCAATATAGGCCCTCGACCGGGGGGGTCTCATGCTTCGTTTTACCTTGATTGCGGCTGCATTCTGCGCGGCTGCCATCCTTGCGTCCTGCGCGACATTGACAAAAGCCGAATGCACAGCCGGCGATTGGCGCTCGATCGGTGTCGGCGATGGCGCGAACGGATACCCTGCCTCCTATGTCGACAATCATATTTCCGCCTGCGCCGAACATGGCATCTCGCTCAATCGCGAGCTTTATGAAGCGGGCCGGCAGGAAGGGCTACGCTCCTATTGCCGACTGGAGAAGGCCGAAACCGATGGCCGGGCAGGGCGCACCAATTTCAACACCTGCCAGGGCGAGATCGGCGTGGCCTTCAATCGCGTCCACACCGCCGGCCGCGCGCTCTACGATCTCAATGCCCGCATCACCTCGCTGGACGCCGAGATCAACTCGGCCGTTTCCGATCTCGCCAAGCCCGATTTGAAGCCCGAGCAGCGCGAGGCGCTCCGCATCAAGATCCGCTCGCTCCAGGATACAAGACTCGTGCTCGAGCGCGAGCGGTCGGCGCGCGAAACCGAACTTGCCACCATCCGCCGCACCGAAGAGGTGCGGCTCGCAGCAGCCAATATTCCGTATTGATGCGCATTGAAAAAAGGCGGCCCGTTGGCCGCCTTTTCCGCTGTTCGAGACTAAACCGAGCTTAGCCCTGCGGCTGCGGAACGATGCGCAGATAGGGGCGCACCTCGTTCCAGCCGCCGGGGAATTTCTCCTTGGCCTGCTCGTTGGAGACAGCGGGGACGATGATGACGTCCTCGCCATTCTTCCAGTTGACCGGCGTTGCGACCTGGTGCTTGGCCGTCAGTTGCAGGCTGTCGATCACGCGCAGGATCTCGTCGAAGTTCCGGCCGGTCGAGGCGGGATATTCGAGCTTGAGCTTGATCTTCTTGTCCGGGCCGATGACGAATACCGACCGCACGGTCAGCGTGTCGCTGGCATTGGGATGGATCATGTCATAGAGCCGGGCGATCGAGCCGTCATCCGCAATCAGCGGGAAATTCAGCGCGGCGCCCTGGGTCTCCTCGATGTCCCACGCCCAGCCCGCATGGTCCTCGATCTTGTCGACCGAAAGACCCAGAACCTTGACGCCCCGCTTTTCGAACTCGGGCTTGAGCTTTGCCGTGTACCCCAATTCGGTCGTGCAGACTGGCGTAAAGTTCTTTGGGTGCGAGAACAGCACGGCCCAGCTGCCCTCGATATAATCGTGAAAGCGGATTTCGCCTTCGGTGGTCTGGGCGGTAAAATCGGGGGCGATGTCGCCGATGAGAACAGACATGCTTGTCTCCTTTCCGTTTCGCACACTAACGCGCGGAAGGCGTAAATCTTTCCGTCCCGATAATATGGTGCGGTTACTTGCTCCTGGCAGTGCCCGAAAGAGGAACTGTTTGGTCTTTTGGGACGGCAAGCCGGTATCGGATTTCGCGTCTATGCCGCAAGGCGGAATGATGGTTCAGCCTCGGTCCAGATGGCCTAGGTCGCGTTCGGGGTCGATGTGATCGCGCACACGCTGCTTGAGCGTCTTGACGTCCGGAAAGCCGCCATCGCGCTTGCGCTCCCAGATGCTCTGGTCATTGCACATGATCTCGAACACCCCGCCCGTGCCGGGAACCAGCGTCACGGCGCCGATATCGGTGCTGAACGTTGAGAGCAACTCCTGGGCCATCCAGCCGGCCCGCAGCAGCCAGTTGCATTGCGTGCAATAGGTGATGGTGATCCGTGGCCCTTCGCTCATGCCTGCCCTCTACGCCTATGGGGAAACCTCTACTTGCCAGATGCCCGATCATGGCACAGTCTTGCTGTTGCGGGCATGGGAGTCCGCGCCAGTAACTGCCACGAGGAAAAGGGCATGCACAAGTTCAAGATCGTCGACCGCAAGGACGGCCAGTTCGGCGTCCAGTTTCTCTACAACAGCGAAATCATGGTCTGGTCCGAAAGCTACAAGCAGAAGTCCAGCGCCACGAACTGCATTGACTCCATTAAGAAGAACGCTCCGGGGGCTGCGATCGTCGATCTCAGCAAGGACGAGCAGGGCAAGGGCTATCGCTTCGAAATCGCAAAGTCCAAGAACGACCAGTTCTTCGTGCGCTTCGTTGCCTCCAATGGCGAACCCATGGTCATCTCCGAGACCTACACGGACAAGCGCAACGCGATCAACTGCGCACAGTCGATCCAGAAGAACGCGCCGGACGCTCCCGTAGAGGATGACACCAAACGCCTTTCGTCTGTCTGACAGGCCGACCTGACGCCCGATTTGCGGAGTGGCAGCGGTGTTTTGCGCCATCAGATGACAAAAATATTTGACATAAAGACAAGAATAGTGGATATGAAGGCGTATATCCTTTACACGCTTGCGAGGCGCCGATGTCCACCCGTGAAAAACAGGCCTGGTTTGCACTGGTCACCACCCTGCTGCTCTGGCCCTACTATTTCGTGGTCCTTGCCTCATCGATCGTGAGCGGCGTCCTGGATGGCTGGGCGTTGCTCGAGGTGTTTCTCTGGACGCTCGGCATCCACGTGGTTCTGCTATTGGGTCTTGCCGTCATAGTCACCCGCCTGACCCGCGAGGATTTCGACGCACCGCCCGATGAGCTCGAACGTATGATCGAGGCGCGAGCGGACAAGATGGGCCTGCGGGTTCTTGAGCCGGGTATCGCGGTCGTGGCGATCGCGAGCCTCTGGATCAGTGATTTCGCCCGCGATGCGTTTACCGCCGATCCCGGCGGCGCCACCGCCATCCTCATGGCCAATGCGATCATCGTCGTCGGCATGCTGGCGGGCCTGGCCCGAGAGGCCGTCCTCATCGTCCAGTTCCGCAGGACGGGCGTCGCATGACACCGCCGCCGATCACCAACAATATCCGCCGCCTGCGCTTCGACCATGGGGAAATGACCCAGGCCGAACTTGCCGAGAAGATCGGCATGACGCGGCAGACGGTGGCGGCTATCGAGCACAACAAATACTCGCCCTCGCTCGAGGCAGCATTTCGCATTGCCGAAGTGTTCGGCGTGGAAATCGGCGAGGTCTTCCAATGGAAGGCCGGCAAAAAGGAGCAGCCGAAATGAACATTCCCGATACCATGCTGGCTGCCGTGCTTACCGGTTATGGCGGGCCTGAAAAAATCGTCCTCGAGACGCGGCCCGTACCGCAGCCAAGAGACGATGAGATCCTCGTCAAGGTCGCGGCGACATCGGTAAATTCGGGCGATGTCCGCATTCGCACGCTCGACCTGCCCAAGGGATTCGGTCTCCTCGGGCGGCTGGCACTGGGGATCACGAGACCGCGCGTAAAGGTGCTGGGCGCCGAATTTTCCGGCACGGTGGTTGCCACGGGCAGCAAGGTCACACGCTTCAGCGTCGGCGATGAGGTTATGGGGATGCCGGGGCTTGGTACGCACCAGCAATATCGGGCGGTGGGGCAGGGAAAGGCCGTGGTCGCCAAGCCGGCCAGTCTCAGTTTCCAGCAGGCCGCTGCACTCTCCTTCGGCGGCTCGACAGCGCTCCACTTCCTGCGCAAGGCGGGTGTTCAGCGGGGTGAGAGATTGCTGGTGATCGGCGGCACCGGCACGGTCGGCTCAGCCCTGATCCAGATCGGCCGCCATTTCGGCGCCGAGGTTACTGCCGCGACAAGTGCGGGCAATATGGAGCTTGCAAAGTGCCTTGGAGCACACACTGTGATCGACTACCGCCAGACCGACTACACAAGTGCGCGCGCGGCCTATGACATCATCGCCGATACTGTTGGCGCGACTTCGTTCAACGACTGTTTTGATGCGCTAGAACCCGGCGGCCGTTTCCTCGCCATTGCCGGGGGGCTGTTCGATCTCTTTTATCGGGGAAGGTCGGGCAAGCGCCAGATAGCGGGCATGGCGGGTGAACGGCAGGCCGATATCGAGTACCTCGCCGACCTTGCGCGAGAGGGGGCCTATCTTCCCCAGATCGACACCACTTTTCCGCTGGCCGAGATCGGCAAGGCCCATGCTCGTGCCGGTTCGGGGCACAAGCGCGGCAGCGTTGTCGTCGTCATGGATTAACAGGTCCGCACGCCCGAGGGTCTCGAAGCCTTCGCCTTTGCGACAGCAGACGGGGATGCGCGCTAGAGCGTGCCCAGCAAAAGCATGTCCCCGGCTCGACCGGGGATGGAGACGGTTTTGCGGTTCGGACACGCGACAAAATAATGAGTTAGAGCCAAGGATTTGATTCAATTAAATCCTGAGCGGCGCTAGGACTGGAGCGGGATGGTGAGCCGCGCCCGCGTGCCCTTTTCCACCACATCATAGGTCAGCGCAGCGCCAAGACCCTGGGCAGTGGCCGAGATGACGCGTGAACCGACGCCTGTGCCCTTGGCCGGCCCGGTGCCGGTCCATCCGATGCCATCATCCTCTACGATAATCTCCACGGTGCCGTCGTCGGGCTTGCTGGCGCGTATGCGGATTTCCCCGGTTTCGCCATTGCCATAGGCGTATTTGACGGCATTTGTCACGAGTTCGTTGACGATGACGCCGACTGACACCGCCTTGTCCGTGGGCAATTGCACCGGATCGGCGATGAGGCGGATGTCGGCCTTGGTGCCGTCCATGGACATGCTTGCGTGGATATCGCTGGCCAGATTGCCAAGATAGGCGTCCATGTCGACAAAGCGCACATCGTCGGTTGTATAAAGGCGCTTGTGGATGCCCGCGATGGCCGAAATTCGGCCCTGCGTTTCGACCAGCGCTTCCTTGGCCGCCGGATCGGTTACAACCGAAGTCTGAAGCCGCACAAGCGCAGCGACCAGCGCAAGCGAATTGCCTACACGATGGTTGACCTCCGCCAGGGCCAACTCCGCCCGCTCCTTTGCCTCGCGCATTTCCTGCTCGGCCATTTCGCGTGCCTTGTGGAGCCGCGCGGTCTGAATTGCCTGTTCGACGGCGGTATGGAGCAGGGTCGGAAAATCCTCTCCGACCGTCTTGAGCACATAGTCGGTCGCGCCCGCCTTGAGTGCTGCGACGGCAACACTTGCTTCGGTCGAGGCGGTCACATAGACCACCGGCGGCGCCTCGGGTTGCGTGCTCAGGGCCTCGAGGATCGCCAGCCCCGTCTGGTCGCCGAAATAGTGGTCGAGAACCACCACGTCGTAATCGCCCGACAGGATGCG
The DNA here is from genome assembly GCA_964429025.1 of uncultured Pelagibacterium sp. Taxonomy (GTDB): domain Bacteria; phylum Pseudomonadota; class Alphaproteobacteria; order Rhizobiales; family Devosiaceae; genus Pelagibacterium. Next base: position 18,231 of record CAYSBF010000033.1, on the reverse strand, counting down.
TTCGAGCCCGTCCTTGGGGCTCGTGACGCATTCCACATCGCGCCCCTGCCGTCCGAGCGCCTTTTGCACGAGGCGCCCGAGAGCGGGATCGTCATCGATGTAAAGTATCCTTGCGTGACCCTGTGGCACTTTCTATGCGGTCTCCGGTACCTGCATCACCGCAAAGAACAGTCCGAGCTGCCGGATGGCATTGGCAAAACCGTCATAGTCGACCGGCTTGGTGATATAGACATTGGCGCCCAGATCATAGCACCGCTGGATTTCGCGCTCGTCATCGGTCGTGGTGAGAACGATGACAGGCGTGCGCTTGGTGTGCTCGTTGGCCTTTACCCTTTCAAGGATCGAAACCCCGGTCATGTCCGGTAGGTTGAGATCGAGCAGGATCAGCAGGTGCCGCCCGGCGCTGACCTCGCCCGAGCCATCAGGACCGAAGAGGTAGCTGATGGCGTCATTGCCTGTGACGAAGGGGATGATGTCGTTGTTGACCCCCGCGCGCCGGATATTTTTCTCGATGAGACGCGCATGCCCCTCATCGTCTTCGACCATCAGAATGGTCACGGGTTTGGATTCTACCATGGTTTACCTCTTGTTCCTGACGATCGCGCGCAGGTCGGGGGCAATTGTCACAAGGAAGGTCGTGCCCTCACCCGGTGTCGATTCAAGGGTGATATCACCCCCCAGATTGCGCGCCATGATCCGCACATGGGCAAGGCCGATGCCCTCCCCGGGGACGTCCTGCGTGCCCGAGCGGCGGAACAGCTCAAATACGCGTTCATGATCTTCCGGGGCTATCCCCCGGCCATTGTCGCCAACGGCAATCACGATGCGGCCATTGGCTTCCTGATAACCTTCTATGGTGAGAGCGACAGGGCGCCCGGGATGGCGGTACTTTATGACATTGTCGAGGAGATTGCCCAGGATCTGCTCCAGCGCGAGGCGGTCGGTAAAGACCGGCGGCGCCTTGACCGAAACGGTGACGCTGCCGTCATGCTCGTCGATCTGGTGCCGGACCGAGGCGAGCGCGGCTTCCACCGTTTCCGCAAGGTCCACGCGTTCTGCCCTCAATTGGCGCTGCCCCTCGCGCGAAATCTTGAGAATGGCGTTGATGAGCCCATCCATCTTGCGCGTCGAGGAGCGGATGAACGCGATCGCCTCGGGCAGGTCCTCCCGAGCCGCTTGGCGGGCCGCCGTAAGGTCGGGATCGTCCTCGACTTCGGGAGTTCGGTCAACCAATGTCTGGAGCGGCGCGATCGCCGTCTCAAGCTCGCTGGTAAAGCCCATGATGTTGACGAGCGGTGCGCGCAGATCGTGAGTCACGATATAGGCGAAGCGCTGAACTTCTTCATTGGCGCGCATCACCTCTGTCGTGCGCTCGGCGACGCGCTGCTCGAGATCGGCATTGAGGCTCTCCACCTCGGCGCGCGCCACCTCGATGTCGCGCGTGTACCGGACCACCGTCAGAACTGCCGCCCCGACGACGCCGATAATGATGAGGCCGCCGATGATCGAGACCAGCCGAAGACTGTCGGCCGTAGCGCGCTGTTCAACCACCCCATCAAAAGACCTTGTGTCGGCCGCATCGATGATCGCGTCCAGCAGAAGGCGCATCTCTTCACTCAGCGCCAAACCCCTGTCGGTCTGAACAATTGCGATCGCTTCGCCCAGCCGCCCTTCCTGGGCAAGCCCTATGGTGCTCGCCATTTCATCGAGCTTGCCTTCGAGCTGCGCCTTGAATTGCTGCAAGGGCTCCTGCGCCTGAGGATAGGGCGCAAGAATGGTCTCGAGGCGCGCAAGGGCGGGTGGAATGCCGGCAATCGCCGCTTCATAAGGTGCGAGATAAGCAACGTCGCGGGTCAGCAGGAAGCCGCGCTGCCCCGCCACTGCATCCTGCAAAAGGGCACGCAACTCGACCGCCGCGCGCCGCGCGTCACGCGCCTCGACCACTTCCTCGAAATAGACCTGCGTCCGCTCAACCAGCCAGACGGCGGTCGCGACGATCCCGATCAGCGCCATGAGGCCGACGACGATGAAAATCAGGCTTGTTCGGGCGAAACCCCGGGACGTAATGGGCATTGTTCAGAATATGGCCGGAATTGGCGGAAACCGTGCGGTGTTGTGCCGTAATTCGCGAGTGCGCGCAAGGCGATGATGGCTGGGCAGGCTGAGGCGGCAGGCCGCACTCTTGCGGGGCAGTCCCGTCGGGACCATATTGCCCTGAAATAAGGGAGAATGATGAAGACCAAGCCTCCGACCAAGCGCGAAGACGCCGTTTCGGCGCGCACGGCGCGTCCGAAATCGGGCGCTGTTGCCGATTTCATTGCCCAGGTCGGTGCCATGACCACCGCAAGGCAAGGAGAAGGGACGGGCAAGGGCCGTCTGCTGTTTGCGCTCGATGCGACCATGAGCCGGCAGCCGACCTGGGATCTGGCCTGTCAGCTTCAGGCGGAAATGTTCAATTCCGTTGCCGACACGGCCGGCCTTTCCGTGCAGCTCATCTACTTCCGGGGCTTTGGCGAGTGCCGCGCCTCGAAATGGGTCGCCGATGCGCGGGCCCTTGCCGGACTCATGACCGGCATCGACTGCCGCGGCGGGCACACCCAAATATCCAAGGTCTTCTCCCACGCCCGCAACGAGCACAATAAAGAAAAGATCAACGCCATCGTCTATGTCGGCGATGCGATGGAGGAGGATATCGACAAGCTCGCCCAGAAGGCAGGGGAGCTCGGTCTACTCGGCTGCCCGATCTTTGTGTTCCAGGAGGGGCACGATCCGGTCGCTGAAACGGCATTCCGTGAATTCGCCCGGCTCTCGAAAGGCGCCTATGCGCGCTTTGACGCTAGCGCTCCGCGCGAACTTGCGGCGCTCCTGCGCGCAGTGGCCGCCTATGCGACCGGCGGGCGGCAGGCGCTCAAACTGCAAGGCGGCGGGCAGGCGCAAAAGCTTCTCGAGCAATTGCGATGACCTGGGTCGTTCTCGGAGCCGGGGCGCTCGTTCTCCTGACCTATCTCTATTCCCTCTACACCCAGGGCGAACTTCGCAAGCTCGTTCGGACGCTGCGCTGGGTGGTGGGCGGTGTGCTTGCCGCCTTGGCCGCGATTATCGGGCTGCGCGGCAACATGATGGTCGCCAGCTTCATCGGCGTGGCGGCCGCCGGCGTTCTTGCGCGAGGCAGGCTCGGTCCCATCGATTTCGGCGCCGGCATGTCGAGCCCCAACAACGCCTCGACCGTAAAGAGCCTGTACCTCGCGATGCGCCTCGATCACGAGACGGGTTCCGTCTCGGGCACTGTCACAAAGGGCCTGTTTTCTGGCCGCGATCTGGCCTCGCTCACGGCCGAGGAATGCTGGGCCCTTTATGACGAGGTCGGCGAGGACCCGGATTCCCTCGCGCTGTTCGAAAGCTGGCTCGACGCCAACCGCGCGGGCTGGCGCGAATGGTTCGCCGAGCATTTCGGCATGGATACCGAAGGCATGGACCGGCATGATGCTCCGGAGCGGCCCGGCTCGGGCCTTGCGGGTGTCGACGAGGCCTATGAGATGCTGGGGCTCAAGCCCGGTGCGAGTGCCGAGGACATCCGCAAGGCGCATCGGGCTCTGATGAAGAAGGTTCACCCCGACCATGGCGGCTCCGCCTTCCTTGCTGCCCGCATCAACGAGGCCAAGGACCTTCTCCTCGATCACCTCCGCCGCTCTGCCCGCTGAGCCGGCCCCGCCCCGCTACATTTGCGGTATCACGAAGGGTAAAACCGCGTGAGAAATCAGCAGTTAAGGGGATAATCCGGCCCAATCTGCGTGATCACTGGCGAGGCACCAAAAAATTTTTGCTCTTCTCGCAGGCAGGTGGTACTCAGCGTTACGCCCCTTACTCCATGTAAATCCTAGGTTTTTTGACCAAGCGGTCAAGAAAGGTCAGATTCGTTGACGTAAAGGGGCGCCAGATACCCATTGCGCGATCAAACAAAAGACGCTTTGTTGCGGTCTCGGCGTGCAGCGCGTCCAGCGTTGCGAGCCCCAAGTCGCAGGGAGGAATCATCATGCAAACGATATTCCCTGCATATCGTCAAAGAGAGTGCGCCACACGGGTGACCCGACACGTTCGAAATCGATGACCTCCCTGACGGAGTTCGCGTGATCGATCTGCCGGTATCGTTTGGCGTGTTCTGTTTGCATTCGTCTTCACCGCCGGAGGCTTTTGTCTCCGGCGGTGGGCAGCTCAAGGGGATTGAAAAGACATGAACAAAACTCTGACCGGCATCGTAGCGGCGCTTTTGGCCTCTTCCATGCTTGTTGGCGCCGCCAGCGCGGAAACCATTCGCTGGGCGCGCTCTTCGGACGCTCTGACACTGGACCCCCATTCCCAGAACCAGGGTCCGACCCACAACTTCAACCACCACATCTATGAGACGCTGCTTGAGCGCGATGTCGACGGCTCGCTCCAGCCGCGACTGGCGACCGAATGGTACGTCAAGGAAGGCGACGACACCGTCTGGGTGTTCAAGCTGCGCGAAGGCGTGAAATTCCACGGTGGCGAAGACTTCACCGCAGAAGACGTCGTGTTCTCGCTTGACCGTGCGCGTTCGGAAGGCTCGAACATGCGCCAGCTGCACGCCAACGTCACGGAAGTGCGCGCGGTGGACGACTACACCGTCGAAATCCAGATGTCCGGCCCCTCGCCGCTCTATCCCAACAATGTGACCAATACCTTCATCATGGATAAGGGCTGGTCCGAAGAGCACGACGTCGTCGAGGTTCAGGATTTCGGCGCCGGCGAAGACAATTACGCCGTCCGCAACGCAAACGGCACTGGCCCCTATGTCCTGGTCGAGCGCGACCCGGATGTGCGTTCGGTTCTCCAGTATTTTGACGGCCACTGGGACGAAGCCCCTGAAGTCACCGAGATCATCTATCTTCCGATCGCCGACGCCGCGACCCGCGTCGCCGCGCTGCTTTCGGGCGAAGTCGACATCGTTCAGGACGTGCCCGTCCAGGACGTCGAGCGCCTCGCTGGCACTGAAGGCATCAAGATCGAAACCGGCCCTGAAAACCGCTCGATCTATTTCGGCTATCGCTTCGGTGACCTGCGCGACGGCACCTCGATCTCGGGCACCAATGGCGAGAACCCCTTCGCTGACGTTCGCGTCCTCGAGGCGATGAACCTTGCCGTCGACCGCGAAGCCATCCGTCAGGTCGTCATGCGCGGCATGTCGATCCCCACCTGTGTCAACATGCCTCCGTTCGTCAACGGCTGGACCCCCGAGCTCGACGCCTGCCCGGCGCCCGACCTCGAGCGCGCCCGTGAGCTGATGGCCGAAGCTGGCTATGCTGACGGCTTCTCTGTCACCCTCGACACGCCCAATGACCGCTACGTCAATGACGAAGCCATTGCGCAGGCTGTGGTCGGCATGCTCGGCCAGATCGGCATCGATGTGACCCTCGCTTCGCGTCCGGTCGCTCAGCACTCGCCGCTGATCCTCAACAACGAGACGGATTTCTATCTCCTTGGCTGGGGCGTCCCCACCTTTGACTCGGCCTATATCTTCGACGGCCTCGTCCACACCAAGGACGATTCCGGCCTCGGCACCTACAATATCGGTCTCTATTCCAACCCCGAAGTCGACGAAAAGATCGTCTCGCTGGGCACCATGACCGATCTTGAGGCCCGTGATCAGGTGATCGCCGAGATCTGGGAGCAGGTTCAGGAAGACCATGTGTTCCTGACCATCCACAACCAGGTTCTCGCCTACGCGATGCGCGATGACATCACGCTGCCGGTCCATCCGGAAAACCAGCCGCTGATGACCATGGTGACCTTCGACTAGGTTCGTCAAACACATGAGCCGCCGCGCCGTGACTTTCAAAAAGTTATGGCGCGGCGTTTCATTGTCCACGTTCCCGTTGCGCGGCAGTTTCTGCCGAATGGCAGGGGGATATGACGGCGTCGGGTTAGACGCTACACTTCCAGACAGGCGCTGATCGCTCGACAACGTGCCGGACGGCGCGGCGCGGTTCTGCAATCGCCTGATCTGAAACGGAGACCACAGACGATGTTGGCCTTCATCATAAGACGACTCGGGCAAGCCGCGCTGGTGATGCTCGTCGTCGCCATGATTTCATTTCTGATGTTCCGCTATGTCGGCGACCCGATCGCCTCCCTCGTCAGCCAGGAAGCGACCATGGCCGATCAGGAGCAATTGCGCGAGCGGCTGGGGCTCAATGACCCCTTCTACATCCAGTTCTTCCGCTTTGTGGGCAACGCGCTACAGGGCCAGTTCGGCATCTCCTACCGTCTGCAGCAGCCCGTGACCGAGCTCATCATGTCGCGCCTCCCTGCAACCATCGAGCTTGCCTTTGTTTCGGCGACCCTTGCTCTGGTTGTCGGTCTCGTGCTCGGCGTCTTCACCGCCCTGCGGCCCAAAAGCTGGTCGACCGGCGCCATCATGACGGCCTCGCTGATCGGCGTGTCGCTCCCGACCTTCCTTATCGGCATCGGTCTCATCTACATCTTTGCCGTCGAGCTCAAATGGCTCCCATCCTTCGGCCGGGGCCAGGTCGTTGATCTGGGCTGGTGGCGGACGGGTTTCCTCACCGAATCCGGGCTGCGTTCGATCATCCTGCCGGCGATCACGCTGTCCCTGTTCCAGATGACGCTCATCATGCGCCTGGTGCGCGCTGAAATGCTCGAGGTGCTCAGGCAGGACTACATCAAGTTCGCCCGCGCCCGCGGCCTGTCCAAGCGCGCCATCAATTTCGGCCACGCACTCAAAAACACGCTGGTTCCGGTCATCACCATCACGGGCCTTCAGCTCGGTTCGGTGATCGCCTTTGCCATCGTGACCGAGACCGTGTTCCAGTGGCCGGGCGTCGGCTCGCTCTTTGTCAACTCGGTTGCCGTCGTCGATGTGCCCGTCATGGCGGCCTATCTGATGTTCGTCGCCTTCGTCTTTGTTGCGATCAATCTGATCGTCGACATCCTCTATTACATCGTCGACCCGCGCCTTCGCGTCGCGGGCGGGAGATAATCCATGTCCGACGTCTCCACTCCCGACAAGCCGCAAAGCCGTCTGGTGCGCGTGCTCGATTCCGACCTCGTTTTCTCCTATCGCAAGTCGCCAATCGCGATCATCGCCTCGATCGTGGCGCTCGTTCTGATCCTGGCCGCGATCTTCGCGCCCTGGATTGCGCCCTATAATCCCTTTAACCCGCGCACGCTCAACTTGATGGACGGCTTCACCAAGCCCATGTCCACCTCCTTTGCGGGCAATTACTTCCTGCTCGGTTCGGACCATCAGGGCCGCGACGTGCTCTCGACCATCCTTTACGGCTCGCGGGTCTCGCTGTTCGTGGGCCTTTCCGCGACGCTGTTTGCCATGACGCTCGGCGTGTCGCTGGGGCTCATCGCCGGTTATCGCGGCGGCCTGCTCGATGCCATCATCATGCGGGTTGCCGACATCCAGCTTTCCTTCCCCGCCATTCTGATCGCGCTCTTGATCTTCGGCGTGGCGCGCGGGCTCATTCCGGCCAACCAGCAGGAAAATGTGGTGCTCTGGGTGCTCATCCTCGCCATCGGGCTCTCAAATTGGGCCCAGTTCGCCCGCACCGTGCGCGGCGCAACCATGGTCGAGCGCCAGAAGGATTATGTCTCGGCTGCCCGCATCATGGGTGTCCCGCCGATCTTCATCCTCATAAAGCATATCCTGCCCAATGTGGTCGGGCCGGTTCTGGTCATCGCAACCATCGGGCTTGCGCTCGCCATCATCGAGGAAGCAACGCTTTCCTTCCTGGGGGTCGGCGTACCACCCACCCAGCCCTCGCTCGGAACGCTCATCCGCATTGGGCAGCAATTCCTGTTCTCGGGCGAATGGTGGATTCTCGCCTTCCCGGCTTTCACCCTCATTTTGCTCGCGCTCTCGGTCAACCTGCTTGGCGACTGGCTGCGTGACGCTCTGAACCCGAGGCTCCGCTGATGACTGAACCGCTACTTTCGGTCCGCGACCTCAAGGTCGTCTTCCACCTCCGGCGCGGTGATTTCACCGCCGTCAACGGCATCTCCTTTGACATCATGCCGGGCGAAGTGCTGGGCGTTGTCGGGGAATCCGGGGCAGGAAAATCCATGACCGGCACCGCCATCATGGGCCTCATCGATCATCCCGGAGAAGTCACCGTCGGCCAGATCAGCCTCAAGGGCGAACGCATTGATGGTCTTGATGAGGAAGGCTATCGCAAGATCCGCGGCAAGCGGATCGGCATGGTCATGCAGGACCCGCTCACCAGCCTCAATCCGCTCTATACCGTTGGTGAGCAGCTTATTGAGACCATTCAGCGCCACCTCCCGCTCAATCAGGCCCAGGCCCGCGAGCGCGCCATCAAGCTGCTCGCCGAAGCCGGCATTCCGAGCCCTGAAGAGCGGATCGACGCTTACCCTCATCAGTTCTCGGGTGGCATGCGTCAGCGCGTCGTGATCTCGCTCGCGCTCGCCGCCGAGCCCGATCTCGTCATCGCCGACGAGCCGACTTCTGCCCTCGACGTCTCGGTGCAGGCCCAGATCATCAAGGTGCTCAAAGAACTTTGTGCCTCGCGCGGTGTCGGTGTGATGCTCATCACCCACGACATGGGCGTCATCGCCGAAGCGGCCGATCGCATGATCGTGATGAACAAGGGCGAGATCGTCGAGACCGGTACTGTGGGCGACATCATCAAGCGCCCCAAGGAGCCCTATACGATCAAGCTGATCGAGGCCATTCCTTCGATCAAGTCCCAGAACCCGCGCTATGTGGCGGCTGCAGCAAAAGGCGAAGTCACTGCCGCCAATGATGACGATGCGCCCCTGGTGACGGTCGAGAACCTCTATTGCGAGTTCGACCTTTCGCCATCAGTTCTTTCGCGTCTGTTCGGCGGCAACCGCAAGATCGTCAAGGCCGTCAACGACGTTTCGTTTACGATCAGGCGCGGCTCCACCTACGGGCTTGTCGGCGAATCCGGATCGGGCAAATCCACCTGCGCGCGCATGATGGTTGGCCTCCAGCCCCCGACCGCAGGCAGCGTCAGGCTCGAAGGCGTCGATATCTGGAAGGATCGCGGGGCATCGGCCAAACGCCGGCGCTCCATCCAGATGATCTTTCAGGATCCCTATGCCAGCCTCAATCCCCGCTGGCGCGTGGGCGACATCATCGCTGAACCCATCAGGGCCCTGGGGCTTTCGTCCAGCCGGTCCGAAATAACCGATCGCGTTGCGGACCTTTTGACCAAGGTCAGGCTCGATCCGGCGGTCATGAGCAAATACCCGCATGAATTCTCGGGCGGCCAGCGCCAGCGCATCGCCATCGCCCGCGCGCTGTCGAGCCAGCCCGAATTCATCATCTGCGACGAACCGACCTCGGCCCTTGACGTCTCAGTCCAGGCCCAGGTGCTCGAACTGATGACCGCGCTCCAGGAAGAGTTCGGCCTCACCTATCTGCTCATCAGCCACAACCTTGCGGTGGTCCGCCAGATGGCGGATTCGGTTGGCGTGCTCCACCACGGCGTCCTGGTCGAAAACGGCCCGGTCGAGGAGATTTTCTCCAATCCGCAGGCCGACTATACGCGGATGCTGCTCGACGCGGTGCCCGACATTTCGAAGGTGGCGTAGGGGGACGCACCTGCCTCGCGATCCGGCTCTTCTCTCCTCGGGAGAAGAGCCGGCCTGACCTCGATTGAAATTCCGCTTGCACTCTGCGCGAAATCGGCGCTTTGAATCCCGCCGCGCCGGCGCCCGGCGCTCATTCAAACGAGTGTCAGATGCCCGCCACCGTGCCTTCGCTCTTTGCGTTCGTTGCGCCGATCCTGCTGCTTGCCGCCTCCAACGTCTTCATGACCTTCGCCTGGTATGGTCACCTGAAATTTCCTGGCGCCGCGCTCTGGACCGTGGTTTTGGCAAGCTGGGGTATCGCCTTTTTCGAATACTGGCTCGCGGTACCCGCCAACCGCATCGGCTATGGCGTTTATTCGGGTGCCGAGCTCAAGACCATTCAGGAAGTCATCTCCCTTTCCGTCTTCGCCCTCTTTGCGATCTTCTACCTTGGCGAGAAGTTCACGCTCAATCACGCCCTGGGCTTCGCCTTCATCGCGCTCGGCGCCTTCTTCATCTTCAAGGGTCCGCTGAAATAGCGGGGCCGCAGAGATCGGCCCCGCCTGGTTTCTCAATGAACGTGCCCCGAGCATCCCTCGATGAAACAGGTCGCCGGCGCTACTACGCGAGACAGGCTGAAAGGCTGGCCGCTAGGTTGCGCAGCAGCGTGAAATAGAGCTCCGGCCCGTCTTCGATATCGGCGCCCAGCGGATCGAGAACACCGATTTTTGCGGAGGTACCCTCGGCGATGGTACTGATAATGGCCGGGCTGAACTGGGGCTCTGAGAAAAGGCACGCCGCCTCATTCTCGTTGACCGTCTCCTGGATTTCCGTCAGCCGCGCCGCCCCTGGCGCGATTTCGGGATTGACCGTAAAACTCCCCGTCGCCTCGATGCCAAAGCGCGCCTCGAAATAGTGATAGGCATCGTGGAATACAAAGAATGGCTGGCCCCGCGCAGGTTCCAGAGCTGCGTCGATTTCTGCTTCCAGTTCCGCAAGCCGGGCCACCACTGCCCGGCCGTTTGCGTCATAGGCTGCCGCGTTCTCGGGATCGGCCACGATAAGCGTGTCGGCAATTGCCGCCACCATCAGCCGGGCATTCTGCGGGTCGAGCCAGATATGCCCGTCCCCGTGGGCGTGGTCATGCTCATGGGTATGAGAGTCGTGCTCGTGATCATGATGGTCGTGATCGTCCTCATGGTCATCGTGCCCATGATCGTGTTCGTCACGATTGTGCCCGTGGTCATGCTCTGGTTCATGATCATGGCTGTGGGCCTCGAAAAGACCGCCCTCGCGCATCTCGAGAATTGTCATGCCCTCCACATCCATCATCTCGACGACATTGGCATTGCCCGCGAGCGAAGCCAGCGGTCCGGGCAGGAATGTCTCGAGATCCTCTCCGATCCAGAAAACGACATCCGCACTCTCGAGCTTTGCCGCGTCCGAAGGCCTGAGCGAAAAGCCATGCGGGCTCGCCGCGCCGTGCACCAGCAACTCGGGTGAGCCCACACCGTCCATGACGGCGGCGACAAGCGAATGAAGCGGCTTTACAGTCGCCACCACATTTGGCGCGGCAAGCGCTGGACTGGCGGCGAACAGGGCGATTGCAGCAGGGGCAATCACAGCGAGGCGGGTACAGGGCATTGTCAACGGCGCTCCCGGCAATTATGTTATGACATTACGTTTGGATGTAATGCTATAACATTTGATCGCTTGTCAATCCGGATACGAGAACCCGATGGAAAATTTCCGGGCGCCTGAGCGCGACGAAATCATCAAAGTCACCGGCGTCGGCGTCCGGCGCGACGGGCGCTGGCTCGTGCGCGGCATCGACATGTCCATCGCGCGCCGGGAAATCGTGACGCTGATCGGCCCCAACGGCTCGGGCAAATCAACGACCGTTAAGACCGCCCTGGGCATCATGGCGCCCGATGAGGGCAAGGTGTGGCGCGCGCCGAAACTGCGCGTTGGCTATGTCCCGCAAAGGGTTGCGATGGACCGCTCGCTGCCCATGACGGTCGACCGTTTGATGACCCTCACGGGCCGTCACACCAGGGCCCAGATCACGGCCGCGCTTGAGCAGGTTGGCATCGCTCATCTGCACAACGCCCAGGTCCACTCATTGTCCGGAGGTGAGTTCCAGCGCGCGCTCATCGCACGCGCCATCATCGGCCGGCCCGATCTTCTCGTTCTCGATGAGCCGGTGCAGGGCGTCGACTTTTCCGGCGAGGTCGCGCTTTACGATCTTATCGGCCGCATTCGCGACGAGACCGGGTGCGGCGTGCTTCTGATCTCTCACGACCTCCACGTCGTGATGGCGCGCACCGATACGGTGATCTGCCTCAATGGCCATGTGTGCTGTTCGGGCACGCCCGAAGCCGTGTCGGTGAGCTCCGAATACGTCGCGCTGTTCGGCCCGCGCGCCGCCCAGACGCTCGCGCTTTACAGGCACGACCACGACCACGCCCATCTGCCGGACGGCACCGTGCGCGATGCCGAGGGTCAGCTTCATTTCGACCATCACGCACACGGGCCCCATTGCGATCACGATCATGGGGAGAAGCGCGGCAATGCTTGAGAGCTTTTTCACCCGCGCGATCATCGCCGGTGTTGGCGTCGCGGCGATAACGGGTCCCTTGGGCAGCTTCATCGTCTGGCGGCGCCTTGCCTATTTCGGCGATACCATGGCTCATTCGGCCATTCTCGGTGTGGCGCTGGCGCTGTTCTTTTCGCTCTCCCCCATTGCGGGCGTCTTTGCCATCGCGGTGCTGGTCGCGCTGATCCTCGCCTTCCTCCAGCGCCGAGGCACGCTCTCGGCGGATTCTCTTTTAGGTCTTCTCAGTCACTCCACCCTGGCCTTGGGGCTGGTGCTGGTCTCGCTTATGCCCAATGTCCGCATCGATCTGATGGGCCTTCTGTTCGGGGACATCCTCGCCGTCTCGGTCGCCGATCTCGCCGTCATCTATGGGGGAGGCGCGCTGGTGCTGGGGGTGCTTGCCTGGCTCTGGCGGCCCATGCTCGCGGGAACCGTCTCCGAGGACATAGCCCAGGCCGAGGGATTTCACCCCGAGCGCACGCGGCTCGTCTTCATGGTGCTGCTCGCGGGGCTGATCGCAATCTCGATGAAAATCCTTGGCGTGATGCTCATCACCGCCATGCTGATCATCCCCGCGACCGCCGCCCGCCGCCTTGCGCGCACGCCCGAGCAGATGGCAGTTTACGCCAGCCTTGGCGGGATCGCCGCCGTCCTGATGGGGCTTTGGGGCTCGCTCCATTTCGATACCCCCTCCGGGCCGTCGATCGTCGTCGCCGCGCTGTTGATCTTTGCAATCACCTCGCTTGTGCCGCTGGGCGAGAAAGGACTGTCCGCATGAACGCGCAAACCGATCTCACCCGCAACCAGTCGCTGGTCCTGGGTGCCCTGGAAAAGGCCGAGGGTCCGATGAGCGCCTATGCCATTCTCGACGAGTTGCGTGGCGATGGGCTGCGTGCGCCCCTGCAGGTTTATCGCGCCCTGGAAAAACTGCTCGACATGGGGCTCGCCCACCGGCTCGAAAGCATCAACGCCTTTGTCGCCTGCGCCCACCCCCATTGCCACGCCTCGGGCCTCATCGCCTTTGCGATCTGCGAGAAATGCGGACAGGTTTCCGAATTTTCCGACGAAATCGTCCGCCAACGGCTTGACAATTGGGCCAGCGCCGAGGGATTCCGGCCTACACGCACAACCATGGAAATCCGCGGCGAATGCCGCAGGTGTGCCGCCTAGAGCATCTGGTGGATTGGCGGGATCGGCGCCCCACACCGCTCGCTGCCCCGGCCTCGAGCCGGGGCCTGCTTGCAACATCTTCGGTAGCTGATCGTTCGCACTGGTCCCGGATCGAGCCCGGGACAGCGAGATGAACGAGCCTGTCTGCTGCCGCTAATACGTGTGGGGCGGCTGCCTACTCCAGGAAATAGGTGATCGTCGTTACGACCCGCACCTTCTTGTCGATCTGCTTCTCGCTGCGCTGGTCCGGAATTTCGACCGCCGCCAGGATCTCGAACACGCCCTGATTGGCCGTCTGGATCGTGCCCACGCTTGCCCCGGCCTCGCGCGCGAACTCTTCCGCCGCTTCGCGCGCCCTTTGCGTCGCCTCGGCCAGCATGTCGGTCTTGAGGTCGTTGAGCCCGGTAAAGATATAGGAGGGGCCGGCATTGTAGGTGTCGGACGAGAATACCACCCCCATCCGCAGCATTTCCCCTACATTGCGCGCCGCCCGTGCAATCGCCTGGACGTCGTTTGAGGTGACGAGGAACTCCTCAGTCAGCACGAAACGCGCAAGGTCGGGTGTGTTCGAGGCGTTGTATCCCGCCAGCCTGTCCTCGACGAATATGTTCTGGACCCGCATCGCGTCCTCGGGAAAGCCCTGACCGATGAGGAACTGCCGCACGGCGGCATCGGCCGCCTCGAGTTCGGCCCGCGCATCCTCGAGCGTCGGCCCGGTCGCAACGAATTTGATCGGCCAGAAGCCGAGATCGGCCATCACCGGCCGCTCCGACAACCCCTTGACCGTCACCGTCCTGATCGGCTGGCGGCTTTCGATCAGCGCCTGCCCCCCAAGCCAGCCCGCACCCGCAAGCCCCACCGCGATGAGCGCAGCGGCAATAACCCTGCCCACAAAGTCCATGATTGTTTTCCATCCCCACTACCGGCCCCCCGGCGAGATGCCAGTGAGCGCGGAAATTGTGGTGGGTTTGCGGCAGCTCCGCAAGCCAGATGCGCTCCCTTCTAGATGGACCCGCGAATATGCGGGCGCACCTCCTCGCGGTAGTACCGGGCCAGCCAGTGGTGCAGGTCCTCTGGCAGCGGTGCCAGGGTGCTGGCTTCGACATTGACCGGCACCTGATCTGCCCGCGAAACTCCTGCAATGACGGTCGACACCGCTTCGTGGTCGAGGATCCAGCGCAACGCCATCTGCGCCATGTCGAGTCCCTCGGGCAGCCTTGCCTTCATCGCCTCGACCAGTTCAACGCCCTTTTCGAACGGAATGCCGCCAAACGTCTCGCCCACGGAAAAGGCCGAGCCGTCGCGGTTATAGCTGCGATGATCGGATGGGGTGAACTCGGTGTCCTTGCTGAACTTGCCCGACAGCAGACCCGAGGCCAGCGGCAAACGCACGATGATGCCCACGTCCCGCGCCTTGGCTGCATCGAGCAGCGCTTCATTGGCGTCCTGGCGGAAAATGTTGAAGATGATCTGGAGGCTGGCCAGCCTTTCATGGGCGAGGCAGACAAAGGCTTCCTCGATGGTCTCCACGCTGGCCCCGTAGTGCCGGATCAGGCCTTCGGCAACGAAGTCGTCGAGCCAGGTGAAAATCTCCCCGTCCTCGATCACCTCGCGCGGAATGCAGTGAAGCTGGACGAGGTCGATCGTCTCGGTGCAGAGGCGATGAGCGGAGGCTTCAAGGCACTCGCGCACCCCGGCTTTGGTGTATTTGTCGGGATAAAGCGCGGACGAGCGGCCGACCTTTGTGGCCACCACGAGATCTTCGGGCTTGCCATAGAAGGTCCCGATCCGGTGTTCGGAAAGCCCGTTGCCGTAAACATCCGCGGTGTCCCAGAAATTGATCCCGCACCGGGCGGCCGTCGCAAGTATCGTCGAAGCGTCCTCATCGCCGATGGGTCCGAACTCGCCACCGAGCTGCCAGCAACCCAGCCCTATTTCCGTCACCTCATATCCGGTCTTGCCCAGACGCCTCGTTTTCATTGTTTCCTCTCCGTGCCTGCGCAATGTTGATAAGCGAGTGGCCGCCCCGTTGCAAACCGGCAAGCGCAATTGACTCCGTTTGGGGCGCGTGCCACTGATCTAACCGTGTTGGTTCCCCTTTCGTTGCAAGAGTCGGATGGGGAAGCAAAAGGGAACACGGTGCGGACGACCCAAAAGGGGCCAATGCCGTGGCTGCCCCCGCAACTGTAAGCCGCGATGGATTTCGCGCATTGCCACTGGCGTGAGTTTCGCCGGGAAGGTGACGAAATCCGATGGAGCGGCGAGCCAGGAGACCTGCCAGCACACCGGCCGGAGCCAGTGGCTCCTTGATCAACCCATTGTCCGTCGGGTGGACGGACACGGAGGAATTATGAACAGACTCGCCCTGCGCCTCGCTGCGCCTTTTTTCGCCTTTGCTGCAACCACTTCCGCTGCCCTTGCGCACCATCCCATGGGCGGGGAAACTCCCGACAACTTCATCGAGGGCCTGCTCTCGGGTGTGGGCCATCCCATCATCGGCGCCGACCATCTTGCCTTCATTCTCGCCGTCGGCCTGCTGGCGGCCGTCGCCCGGGCGCCCATCTGGGCGCCGGTGCTCTTTGTTGCCGGCACGCTTCTGGGATGCCTTGCTGCCGTTGCCGGGTTCGAGCTCGCCATCAATGAATGGCTGGTGCTTGCTTCGGTCCTGATTCTCGGCGGCGCGGTGGCTTTCGGCCATAACCGTTTCGGCCCGCTCGAAATGGGCGGCTTCGCCCTTGCGGGCCTCTTTCACGGCATGGCCTATGCCGAAGCGGTGATCGGGGCTGAGATGAGCCCGATCGTTGCCTATCTCATCGGCTTTGCCATCATCCAGTCGGCAATCGCCATTGGTGCCATGATGCTGGTCAAAGCGCTCTGGCAGAACGAGAAGCTCGCGCTCAACGCACGCCTTGGCGGCGCGCTGGTCGCAGGCATCGGTCTGGCCTTCGCCATCGAGAGTGTCGAGGCGCTGGTCGTTACCGGCCTCGCCTGAGCCCGCCGGACCGCAATCACCCGTGTCCGCTCATTCGTAGTGGGCACGGGCAGCGATGGATTTGAGCCATGACAACCAAGATACCGACCACCGTCATCACGGGGTTCCTCGGCGCTGGCAAGACAACGCTTGTGCGTCATCTCCTCGCCCACGCGCAGGGCAAGCGCATTGCGCTGATCATCAACGAATTCGGCGATATCGGGGTGGACCGCGACATCCTTGCCGGATGCGGCGACGAAACCTGCCGCGAGGAGGACATGATCGAACTCGCCAATGGCTGCATCTGCTGCACCGTGGCTGATGATTTCATTCCCACCATGACCGCGCTTCTCGCCCGGCCGGACCGACCGGACCACATCGTCATTGAGACCTCGGGCCTTGCATTGCCCCAGCCCCTGATCCGCGCCTTCAACTGGCCCGAGATCAAGGCCGAAGTGACCATCGATGGTGTCGTCACCGTCGTCGATGCCGCCGCGCTCGCCGAAGGCCGCTTTGCCGCCAATGAGGCGGCGGTGGATGCACAGCGCCAGGCCGACGACATGCTCGACCACGACACGCCATTGGGCGAATTGTTCGAGGACCAGCTTGTAGCCGCCGACATGATCGTCCTTAACAAGACCGACCTCGTCGATGAGGCCGCGATTGCCAAAGTCGAGGAAGAACTGCGCGAGCACATGCGCCAAGGCACCGGCATCGTCCGTGCCGCCAACGGCCATGTCGACGCCCGCGCCCTGCTCGGCCTCGGCATCGGTTCAGAAGATCACCTCGAGGGCCGCGAGAGCCATCACGAGATGGAGCATGAGGGCGAAGGGCATGAGCACGACGACTTCGACAGCTTCTCGCTGACGCTCTCCGCCGGCCCGAGCCGCGACCAGCTTCTCTCCGTCATCGGTGAAACCATCAGCGCCCACGATATCCTGCGCCTCAAGGGCTTTGCCGCCATTCCCGGAGCCAGGGCCCGCCTTGCCATCCAGGCCGTCGGCCCGCGCATCAACGCCTATTTTGATCGCGATTGGAAAGAGGGCGAGGAGCGGGTGACGCGGCTGGTCGTCATCGGCGAAAGCCCGCTGGCGCGCGAGGCCATAGAGGCGAGCCTTAAAAGGATCGCGCAGGCGGCCTGACGCCATGCACCTCCTTGCCGCACAGGCCGGCGCATTGCAGCAGGAGGGCGAGGCCATCGACCTCGCCCAGACTCCCGGCCCTTACGTCTTTGCCTCCTCGGCCGATAGCGAACTGGCGATGCTCGCCGCCGCCGCAGACAGGGCAGGGGAGGAGGGCTTGCGGCTGGCCAACCTCATGCGCCTTGCGCACAATTTCTCGGTTGATCTCTGGTGCGAAAATACGCTCGCCCATGCAAAGCTCATTGTCATCCGCCTGATCGGCGGCACAGCCTATTGGCCCTATGGCTGCGACGAGGTCGAAATGCTCGCGCGGCAAAACAACATCCGCCTCGCCTTCCTCCCCGGCGATGCGAATCCCGACCCGGTGCTTTTGGCGCGGTCCACCATTCCCGATCCGGACTGGCACGCGCTGCACAGGCTGTTTCTTGCCGGAGGTCCGGACAATGCCGACGCGATCCTTGATGCGTTTCGGGCGCTGGCTGAGGGGAAGCCGATACCGCAAGGGGCAAAACCCTTCCCGGCGTTTGGATTTTGGGATCGGGAACAGGGGATTTCCGAAACGCTTTCTGAGCGAGTGATTGAGCCGCTGGGTTTGCCCCACGAGCCCCCCTCTCCCCTTGAGGGAGAGGGGTCGGGGGTGAGGGGTGCGCGGACTCTCGGAATACTCCAGACTTTGCCGTCTGCCGCCACGTCAGCGCACCCCTCATCCGACCCGGCTTCGCCGGCCCACCTTCTCCCTCAAGGGGAGA
>CAYSBF010000032.1:0-25534 GCA_964429025.1 uncultured Pelagibacterium sp. | reverse complement strand
GCCTCAAGTGGTCCGGCGGCTATGTCTGGGCCTGCAAGAACTATGATGGCGACGTGCAGTCCGATACGGTGGCCCAAGGCTATGGTTCGCTCGGCCTCATGACCTCGGTTCTGATGACGCCCGATGGAAAGACCGTCGAAGCCGAAGCAGCCCACGGGACGGTAACCCGCCACTACCGCCAGCATCAACAAGGCAAGGAAACCTCCACCAATTCCACGGCCTCGATCTTCGCCTGGACCCGTGGGCTCGCCCATCGCGCCAAGCTCGACGACAATGCCGAGCTCGCCAAATTTGCGGCGACGCTGGAAAAGGTCGTGGTCGATACCATCGAAGGCGGCCAGATGACCAAGGACCTCGCACTCCTGGTCGGCCCAGACCAGCCCTGGCTCTCGACGCTGGGTTTCCTCGACGCGATCGACGCAAATCTGCAGAAGGCGATGGGCTGAGTTCGAACCCGCCAGCCATGGAGAAACAGGCGGCGGAGGCTCCCCTCCGCCGCATTTTTACCAACAAGCTCGCCGAACAATCCCGCCGCATCGATAGCCGGAGGGGACGCGATGAGGGCGATTCTGCTGCGCATGCTTGTGGTTGCCGCCGTCATTGCCGGCGCCATCTGGGTCTGGAACGCCTCCTGGCGCGTCACACCACCCGAAGACCCCCAGGTCCGGCTGATCGCACATCGCGGCGTGCACCACACCTTCGACCGCTCCAATCTCGATAACGACACCTGCACAGCCGAGCGGATTTATCCGCCAGAGCACACCCTGTTCGAGAACACGATAGCGTCCATGCAAGCCGCCTTTGCAGCGGGCGCCGAAATTGTCGAAATCGACGTGCACCCGACGACCGACGGCCAGTTCGCCATCTTCCACGATTGGACGATCGACTGCCGCACCGAGGGCACCGGCGAGACGCGCAGCCATGAAATGGCTTATCTCCGGACCCTCGACATCGGGTATGGCTATACCCCTGACGGCGGCCAGACCTATCCGCTGCGCGGCAAGGGGGTGGGACTGATGCCCTCTCTCGATGAGGTGCTCTCGACGATGCCGGACGGGCGCTTCCTCATCAACTACAAGTCCAATGACGCGCGCGAAGGCGACATGCTCGCCGCGCTCATCGCCGAACATCCCGAGTGGCGGGACGCCATCTGGGGCGCTTATGGCGGCGATGCGCCCACAATGCGCGCGCAAGCGCTGATCCCCGATCTCGCCGTCTGGTCGCGGCGGGCGCTCATGGACTGCCTCATCCAGTATGTCGGCTATGGCTGGACCGGCATCGTACCTGCCGCCTGCCGGAATACCTATGTGATGGTGCCCATCAACATTGCGCCCTGGCTTTGGGGCTGGCCCAACCTCTTCCAGCAGCGCATGAGGGAAGCCGGCAGCGAAATCATTTTGCTCGGTCCATTCGAAGCCGGCGATCCCGGCACTGCGGGCATAGACGATCTCGAAACGCTTGCTGCCGTACCGGACACCTTCTCGGGCTATGTCTGGACCAACAGGATCGAGCGGATCGGACCGGCCTTAAAGGCGCGGTAACCGCTGTCCGATTTGCGCTCGACGCTCCCGCCGATCCAGCCTATAGCTTGGCGAGTTGCGTTTCCTTCCTGGCCTTTTCAGCGCGGTTTTCCCTGTGTCCGTCGGCGTTCTCCTTGGCTTCCTCGCCTATGGCAGTTTTGCCTTTGGCGACGCCCTGATCAAAAGCTTTGGCGACTCGCTCTCGGTGTTCGAGATCGCCTTTTTCGTGACACTGTTCTCTTTTTTGCCCGCTCTGATCGTCAAGCCGCGCGGCGAGCGCTGGCGCGACGCCTGGCGCCTGCGCCACCCCGTGCTTACCCAGATACGCGGCGTTCTCGGCATCTGCTCGATGGTGATGGTGACGGTTTCCTTTACCACCATCCCTCTGGCCGAAACCTATGCGCTGGTGTTTCTCACGCCGATCCTCGTCACCGTACTTTCCGTCGTTCTGCTCAAGGAATCGATGACGCCAATGCGCTGGCTTCTGCTGGCGGTGGGCTTCGCGGGCGTCATGCTGGTCGTCCGGCCAGGCTTCCGGGCGCTGGAACTCGGGCACCTCACGGCCATGGGCGCGGCGGTCGCGGCATCGTTCAGCGCCGTGATCCTGCGGCGCATCTCCGCCAACGAGCGGCGCGTATCGCTGCTCGGCGTGCTGTTGCTCTATGCCCTCATCTTCAACGGCATCGCGATGATCCCGACCTTCGAGATGCCGACACTCGAACAGATGGGCACATTCGTGCTCATCGGACTGTTCGGCGGCACCGGGCAACTCGTGATGATCGCCGCCACCCGCCGCGCAGCGGCCAACCAGATCGCTCCCACCCAGTACAGCCAGATCTTCTGGGCGATATTGCTGGGCGGGATATTCTATCAGGAGTATCCAGACCTGGTCGCGATTATCGGGCTGGTCATCGTGGTCATTGCCGGCATCGGCACACCCGGAGTCGAAGCGGCGCGCGCCATCCTCGGCGCCCGCCTCGCGCGTTTCGGGCGGCACAAACTGCCCAAGGAACAGACGGACTGATCAGCCGGCGAGCGCTGCCTTGATTGCCGCCACGGCCTCGGCAGCCCTCGAACCATCCGGACCGCCGGCCTGCGCCATGTCCGGCCGCCCGCCGCCGCCCTGCCCGCCCAAAGCCGCAGAGCCGAGGCGAACGAGTTCGACGGCGCTGTACTTGCCGGTGAGATCATCGCTGACACCCACCGAAATTCCGGCTTTGCCGTCCTCGGTGGTCCCGACGATGACGACGACACCCGAACCGATCTGCTTCTTGCCCTGATCGACCAGACCGCGAAGGTCCTTGGGTTGGAGGCCCTCGACGACCCGGCCCATGAAGGTGACACCGTTGACGGTCTCGCTGGCCGATCCTCCGCCACCGCCGCCGCCCATGGCGAGCTTCTGACGAGCTTCGGCGAGCTGCCGCTCGAGCTGGCGGCGCTCTTCGACCAGAGCTTCGACCCGCGCCAGCGCATCGCGCGGCGTGACTTTGAGCGCTGCGGCGACTGCACGCAATTGCGCATCCTGCTCGTTGAGATATGCGCGCGCCGCATCGGCTGTCAGCGCCTCGACGCGCCGAACGCCAGCAGCGACGGATGTCTCCTGAACGATCGTCACCAGACCGATCTCGCCGGTGCGGCCGACATGCGTGCCGCCGCAGAGTTCCATCGAATAGACCTTGCCCGCTTTCTCGCCTTCGATGGCTGTGCCCATCGACACAACGCGCACCTCGTCGCCGTATTTTTCCCCAAACAGCGCCATGGCCCCTGCTGCGCGCGCATCATCGACCGCCATCAGGCGCGTCTCGACCGGCGCGTTCTGAAGCACGATCGCGTTTGCCAGCCGCTCGATCTCGGCGATTTCTTCAGGGCCGATCGGTTTGGTGTGCGAAAAGTCGAAGCGCAGACGGTCCGGTGAAACCAGCGAGCCCTTTTGCGCCACATGCGTCCCCAGCACTTCGCGCAGCGCCTCATGCAGCAGATGGGTCGCCGAATGGTTGGCACGGATCGCCGTGCGGCGCTTGTGGTCAACCCGGAGGGTCAGCGGAACCCCCTGGTTCACACTCCCGAAAAGAACT
The DNA here is from genome assembly GCA_964429025.1 of uncultured Pelagibacterium sp. GTDB lineage: Bacteria > Pseudomonadota > Alphaproteobacteria > Rhizobiales > Devosiaceae > Pelagibacterium. The sequence continues at coordinate 21,939 of CAYSBF010000032.1, read as the reverse complement.
TTCACCTTGTGGGCGAAAACGCCCCCGGCCTGCTTGATAGTGTCGAGCACCTCTATCTCTATGCCCTCGCCGGACATGGTGCCTGTGTCGCCCACCTGCCCACCGCTTTCGGCGTAGAACGGTGTCTGGTTGAGAACGAGAAAACCCTCCTCGCCCGCTTCCAGTGCATCGACCTCAGCGCCATCCCTGACGAGCGCGGTCACCGCGCCGTCGCTTTCCTCGGTGTCGTAGCCCAGGAACTCCGTGGGCCCCGTGCGGTCGGCAACGGCGAACCAGACAGCGCTCGTTGCGGCATCGCCCGAACCCGCCCAGTTCTTGCGCGCCTCGGCCTTCTGCTGCGCCATGGCCGCATCAAACCCGGCCTGATCGACGCCGATGCCACGCGCGCGCAGCGCGTCCTGCGTAAGATCGAGCGGGAATCCGAATGTGTCGTAGAGCCGGAAGGCCGTCTCGCCCGCCAGTGTGTCGCCTTTCGAGAGGCCGGACGTTTCCTCTTCCAGTATCTGAAGACCTCTGCTCAAGGTCTTGAGAAAGCGCTCCTCTTCGAGGCGGACAGTCTCGGAAATCATCGCCTCGCCGCGCGAAAGCTCGGGATAGGCCTGCCCCATCTCGCGCACAAGCGCGGGGATGAGCTTGAAGATCGTGGGCTGGCTCGTTCCGAGCAGCGTTGCGTGCCGCATGGCGCGCCGCATTATGCGCCGCAAGACATAGCCACGCCCTTCATTGGAGGGCAGAACGCCATCGGCAACAAGGAACGCCATCGAGCGCAGATGATCGGCAATAACCCGATAGGAAGCGACGGTCTCACCCGTTGGGGCCTTGCCGACAGCCGAAGCCGTTGCCTCGATCAGGTGCTTGAAGAGGTCGGTTTCAAAGACACTCTCGACCCCCTGCAGGATCGACGCCATGCGCTCGAGCCCCATGCCCGTATCGATCGAGGGACGCGGCAGCGGCAATTGTTCGCCGCCCGGCTGCTGGTCGTATTGCATGAACACGAGGTTCCAGAACTCCAGGAACCTGTCGCCATCCTCTTCCGGCGAACCGGGAGGTCCGCCCCAGATGTGTTCGCCACGGTCGATGAAAATTTCCGAGCACGGGCCACAGGGCCCGGTATCGCCCATGGACCAGAAATTGTCCGAAGTGGGGATGCGGATGATCCGGTCATCGGAGAACCCGGCGATCTTCTTCCAGTACTCCGCAGCTTCATCATCAGTGTGATAAACGGTGACGAGCAGCTTTTCGGGACTGAGACCGAATTCCCTTGTGACGAGGTTCCAGGCCAGCTCGATCGCGTTTTCCTTGAAATAATCCCCGAACGAGAAATTTCCCAGCATCTCGAAAAAGGTGAGATGGCGCGCGGTATAGCCGACATTGTCGAGGTCGTTGTGCTTGCCGCCGGCGCGCACGCATTTCTGGGACGTGGTCGCGCGCGAATAGGGGCGCTTTTCGAGGCCGGTAAAGACGTTCTTGAACTGCACCATGCCCGCATTGGTGAACATGAGGGTGGGGTCGTTGCGGGGCACGAGCGGGCTCGACGCCACCTTCTCATGGCCATTGCTGGCAAAATAGTCGAGAAAGGTGGATCGGATATCGTTTACACTGGTCATCTGTTGCCCGGTAACCCTGTCTGCAACACCCTTCGGATGGTGCGTTATTCTTCTTTTCGCGAAGGCCCGTAGCCCCCGCCCTTTTTCGCCAAGCCTTCTATCGCGGCGGACGGGTCAGCGCAATGGCGCCACGGCGGGCGTACGCCAAACAAGAAAGGCGCCGGTCACCCGGCGCCAGGAGGTCATCGGAGACGACAGGGGCAACGATCAGTCGTCGCCGGCACTGTCGCTTTCCTCGCCCGCCGCAATCAGCTCTGCGGCCAGCAGCCCCGCGCTCTCGCGGATGCCGCTTTCGATCTGCGCGGCAATCTCGGGATTGTCCTTGAGGAACTGCCTTGCATTCTCCCGGCCCTGCCCCAGCCGCTGGCTGTCATAGGAGAACCAGGCACCGGATTTGTCAACGATGCCGGACTTCACGCCGAGATCGAGCAATTCGCCGGTCTTGGATATGCCTTCGCCATACATGATGTCGAACTCGACCTGGCGGAACGGAGGCGCAAGCTTGTTCTTGACCACCTTCACCCGCGTCTGGTTCCCGATCGCCTCGTCGCGCTCCTTGATCGTGCCGATACGGCGGATATCGAGGCGGACAGAGGAATAGAACTTAAGCGCATTGCCGCCTGTCGTCGTCTCGGGCGAGCCGAACATCACCCCGATCTTCATGCGGATCTGGTTGATGAAGATGACCATGGCCTTGGATTTGGAGATCGAGGCCGTCAGCTTGCGCATGGCCTGGCTCATCAGCCGCGCCTGCAGGCCGGGAAGCGAGTCGCCCATCTCACCTTCGAGTTCGGCGCGCGGGGTGAGCGCGGCCACCGAGTCGACCACCAGAACGTCGATGGCGCCCGAACGCACCAGCGTATCGGCAATCTCGAGCGCCTGCTCGCCGGCGTCGGGCTGCGAGATCAGGAGATCATCGACATTGACGCCGAGCTTGCGGGCATAAATGGGGTCGAGCGCGTGCTCAGCATCCACAAAGGCACAGATGCCGCCTGCCCTCTGCGCTTCAGCCACCACATGCAGCGCCAGCGTGGTCTTGCCCGAGCTTTCCGGCCCGAACACTTCGATGATACGCCCTCGCGGCAAGCCGCCGATGCCGAGCGCGATATCGAGCCCGAGCGATCCGGTGGATATGGACTCGACCTGCACCGAGGCGTTCTCGCCCAGCCGCATGATCGATCCCTTGCCGAAGCTGCGCTCGATCTGGCCCAGTGCCGCCTCGAGAGCCTTGTTCTTGTCCATCGAACCCCCGTCCACCACGCGAAGCTGTGAAACCGCCATTTGTCTCTCCTTATTTCACCTATGCCCTGCGCGTGCAACGCGACTGGCGTCCCTCAACAAGAAATATCAAGTTTCCCGTTTGTTCTCATTTTATTCCCGCTCTGTCAAGGACAAAAAGAGAACATTCCCCTGGGATCAACGCTTCGGCAATGTCACGCGCCTGCATCTTTAATGAACGACTTGAACGATTTTCGTTCAAGTCGTTCAGGAAAAATCCGCAATTCAATTCCTGTCCCCATTCTCCTCGCCAACCGACTCCTCAGAGTACTGGCCCTGGATCGGGTGGGGATAAGCGGCGCTCCCTATGCTAAGCTCTCGCAGACTGAATGGAGGGAATCGCAATGAACACATCAAAGCTTGGCACGGGAATCGCGATCGGCGTTGCCATTGGTGCAGCCATCGGCGTGGCAATGGACAGCATCGCCATCGGCATCGCGATCGGGCTTGGCGTCGGTGTCGCGATAGGGGTGGCGATGTCGTCAGGCGGAAACAAGCCTCCCCAGTGACGCCACCTAGTCTCCCTGCTCGCCGGCCTTCCGCCCGGTCAGCACTTCCTTTACCTTGGAGTTGATCTGGTCGAGCGAATAGGGCTTGGGCAGGAATTCCACGCTCCTGTCATCGGCCAATCCCTGCCGAACGCTTTCCTCGGCATAGCCCGACACGAAGATCACCTTCAGGTCCGGATATTTCTTTCGCACCTCGGTCAAAAGCGTCGGGCCGTCCATCTCGGGCATCACCACGTCGGAGATCATGAGGTCGAGTTCGCCATCGATCTCCTCAAGCACTTCGAGCGCCTCTTCGCCCGAACCCGCCTCGAACACCTCATAGCCGGTGACGCCCAGCGCCCGCGCGGAAAAGGCCCGCACGCTCTCCTCATCCTCAACGATGAGAATGCGTTCATTGCCAGTCAGATCCTTGACCGGCGCGGCAGCCTGTTTGGCTACCGCCTCGCCCTCGGCCATGACGTGCCGCGGCAGGAAGATGCGGAAGGTCGTGCCCTTGCCGACCTCGGATTCGGGATAAATGAAGCCCCCGGTCTGCTTGATGATGCCATAGACCATCGAGAGCCCCAGGCCCGTGCCCTTGCCGAGTTCCTTGGTGGAAAAGAACGGCTCGAAAATCTTCTCCATCACCTCGGGCGGCATTCCGGTGCCGGTATCCTCAACCTCGATCAGCACGTAATCGGCAGGCGGCATGCCGCGATAGTTGAAGGTCGCGGCCTCGGTTTCGTCCACATTGCGCGTGCGCAGTGTGACCGCGCCGCCATTGGGCATCGCATCTCGCGCATTGACGACGAGATTGATGATGACCTGTTCGAGTTGCACGAGATCGGCCCGGACCGGCCAGACGTCGGGCGCGTGCTCGACGCTCAGCGTCACCCGCTCGCCGATCAGGCGCTTGAGCAGGACTGTGAGGTCGTCCACATGCTGCTGGATTTCCAGAATCTGCGGCCTGAGCGTCTGGCGACGCGAGAAGGCCAGCAATTGCTTGACCAGCCCCGCGGCGCGATTGGCGCTCTGCTTGATCGACATGATGTCGCCAAACGAGGGATCGGAAGGCTTGTGCTTGAGCAGAAGCAGCTCGGAAAAGCCGATGATAGCCGTCAAGACGTTGTTGAAATCATGCGCCACGCCGCCCGCCAGCTGGCCCACGGCCTGCATCTTCATCCCCTGCGCGAATTGCGCCTCAAGCTGGCGCTGCTCGGTCATGTCGAGTGCGTAGAGAATTGCGGCCTCGTCACTATCGCCGCCCTGCTCGACACCGGAAATGAACATCCGCACACTCCGAGCCTGCTCGCCGGGCACGGTTGCGTCCACATGGTCGATCTCGGATTTATGCGCCTTCGCCTGAGCGAGCGCCTCGCGGAAACGCGCCGCCCCGTCCTCATCGACCAGCGAGGCAATATCGAGCCCTTCTATGCTGCGTTCGCCCGAGGTCAGACCGAAAATACGCGTGAATGGCGCGTTGGTACGCACCACCCTGCCCTGGGCATCGAGCGCCGCGATCGCGATGGGTGTGTTGTTGAAGAATCGGGAGAACTGCACCTGCGCGGCACGCAGCGCTTCCTCACCCTCGACGGCGCGGGAGCGGTCGAGAACGATGGTGCGAGTCTCGCCGAGTTCGCCCTCAGCCAGCCGCGCGGCGCGGTGAAGCAGCCGGACCGGAAGGCTCGTGCCGTCGCGGCGGACGAGGTCGAGGTCAATGATCTCGGTGCGGACGGTACCATCCTGACCGCCGCCCATCAAAAGCCCGGCGCCGTCACCCGGAACGATCTCACCCAGATCGAGAGCGCCTGTCTCGAACGCCGCGAGGTCATACCCCAGCCAGTCGGCGAGCGTGGAGTTGATATACTGGATGCGCCCGCGCGCATTGGCGGAGAAAAAGCCCGCCGGGGCGTGGTCGAGATAGTCGATCACCTTCTGGAGATCGACATAGAAATTCTCCTGCGCCTCGCGGTCGCGCGAAATATCTTCGACCGTCCAGATGACGTGCTTTCGGCCTGCGCCCTCGAACTCCGGCAGAGCACGCACGCCCACCCGCAGCCAGCGCGCGGTACCACCGCCGCGCGGCAAGCGAATATCCTCAACGATCGACCGCCCGTCGCGCGCTGCCCGGCTCAACCGGTAGACCGCCTCGCTCGCCTCGGGATAACCGGCGAGCAGGCGCGGCACGCCGACCGGCACATCCCGCGAGACGTCCCTTGAGAGCTCCGAATAGCGGGCATTGGCATAGACAATCTTGCCGTCGCGGTCCGTCACCAGCGCGCCATGCGGCAGGCTGTCGACAATGGCGCGAGAAAGCGTGCGCTTTTCCTCCCCGCCCACGAAGCGGAACAGCCCCGCCGCCAGCGCAAACAGGGAGAAAACGCCGATGACCGCGAGCACGCCGAGGAACAGCAATACCATGTCGGAAGGCGCGGATTCGCCGAGCAGCGCAAAGGCAACGGCAATGCCGATAAAGACGGCGGAAAGCCCGACCACCCGCCAAAGCGCCCCGTTGGAAGCGCCGCGCGCCGTCACGGGTTCGGGATAGTTGTCCTCGCCGGCCGGAGCCACCGCCATATCGCTCTTCCTTGCTGCGCCGCATCCTCGCGGCAATCACGAATCAGCCGTTCTATTGGTAGCAAAACGGGCTTTGCCTTGGGTAGTGCGGTTCGTCCCTGCCTTGGTGTTTGGCACGGATTTCTTGCTGCCCTGCCCGGATGACATGAACCCGCACTCCTTCTACGGGACCCCGCAAACCGTCCGATGCAGACAGCCTTGAACATGTAGAAAAACACTTCTACATTTCCATTCTACATGAGGTACTGCAATGGCACTGAACGTAAACAACGACGAAGCGGATAGGTTGACACGCAAATTTGCGAAAATGGCTGGTGTCTCCCTCACCGACGCCATTGTCATCGCCATGAAAGAAGCCATTGAACGCAGGCGCAGTCTGGAGACGCCCCGGCAAACGGCTGTAAGACTGAGGAAAAAATACGAGGTGACGCTGAACGACCAAGCGCGTGAGCCTCTTCCGAAAAAAGCTTTCGACGAGATGTGGGAACGCTGATGTTCGTCGACGCCTGCGCGATTATCGCGATCCTGGCCGACGAAGACGAGGCCGAGTCCATATCGGACGCCCTGGCAGGCGCCAGTCGGAGAATTACCTCACCCGTTGCGGTGCTCGAAGCTGTTATGGGGCTCGCCCGGCCCGACAAGTTCGACCGGCCCATCGGTGCAGTCGAACCCATCGTTATGGAATTCCTGGACGAGCGAGGCATAGAGATTTGCGACCTGCCTCCCGCCAGACAAGCGGCCGAACTCGCGCTGTCAGCAGCAGACCGCTACAGGGCAGGCAAAAACAGGCTTAACCTTGGTGATTGCCTGCACTACGCCTGCGCGAAATACTACCGCGTTCCGATCCTCACAACCGACCACGAATTTCGGACCACGGACCTCGAGACGATTCCGGACTAGCAGGGCGGCTATGACGGCTTCCAGCTCGACCTGTTCTTGAGCCGCATGACGTAGCCGATAACCTGCGCCACGGCCTTGAACTGTTCTTCGGGGATGCGCTCGCCCACCTCCGCGCCCGCATAAAGCGCACGGGCCAGCGGGGGGTTCTCGACGATCGGGACATCGTGATCCCGCGCCAGCGCCCGGATGCGGAGAGCGAGGGCGTCGACGCCCTTGGCAACCACTTCGGGTGCGGCCATCGACCGCTCATATTTGAGCGCCACCGCGTAGTGGGTCGGGTTGGTGATGACGACTGTCGCCTCGGGCACCGCGGCCATCATGCGCTTGCGGCTGCGCTCGAGGCGGATCTGGCGGATGCGGCCCTTCACATGCGGGTCGCCTTCCATCTGCTTGTATTCGTCCTTGACCTCTTTGACCGTCATCATCTGCCGCTGCCACCATTTGTGGCGCACATAGAGATAGTCGAGCAGCGCAATGATCGTGATGGTGATGATGGTGACGACGAAAATCTTGAGCCCGATCTCCTGGAACACCGCCAGCACGAGAAAGGGATCGGTCGATATCATCGTGTCGACCCGGTCCCGCTCGGGCCAGATGACGATGAACATCACAACCGAAAAAACGACGAGCTTGAAGAGCCCCTTGCCGAAATTGACCAGCGCTTCGCTCGAGAACAGGCGCTTGAACCCGGCTATCGGTGAAATCTTGGAGAGCTTTGGCTTGATAGGATCGACCGAGAAGACGAGCCGGTGCTGCACCATGTTGCCTGCAATGCCGAACAGCGCCAGGAACGCCATGGGGATCAGCACCACGCCCAGAATACTGGTCGCGATGGTGTAGAAAAACTGCCCGAACGCCGGCCCGCCGACTTCGAGGTGATGGGAGTGCTCCATCACACCCTTGAGGCTTTCCGTGATCGAGACGCTCACCCACGGGGCGAAAAACGCAAAGACCAGCGCCGAGCCGGTGATCATGAACCAGGTCGTCACTTCCTGGCTCTTTGCCACGTCTCCCTTCTTGTGGGCGTCCAGCAGGCGTTTTTGGGACGGGTCTTCTGTCTTTTCGCTCTGATCGGGCTGATCGGACATCGTCCTATATCCCCCCAATCACGGCGAATTGCTGTTCGATATGAGCGAGATACCACGTCATCATCAGCACAAGCAGCAAGGCAAACAGCACCAGCCCGACAATGATGTTGGCGGGCATCATCATGAAGAACACCTGGATTTGCGGCATGAGCCGGCCCAGGATGCCGAGCCCGAGATAAAAGACGAGCCCGAAGATCAGAAGTGGCGCGGCCATCTGTACGCCCGTGATGAACCCGCCGGCGATAATGCGGGTCGCCATGTCGGCGGCATCCCCTAGCATCAGCGGCGCATCGACGGGGAAGTAGAAATAGCTCTGGTAGATGCCCGCGAGCAGCATGTGATGCATTTCGGTCGTGAAGATCAGCACAATCCCCGTAAAGGCGAGGAAATTGCCCACGATCGCGCCCTGCACCCCACCCTGCGTCGGGTCTGCCGTCTGAGCCATCGACAGGCCCATCTGATAGGCGATCACGGCGCCGGCAACCTGCGCTGCCACCAGGACCAGCCGTGTCAGCCCACCGAGTATGAACCCCACCGCCAGTTCATGCCCGAGAGCGGCGCCCAGCCCCGCCAACGTCTCCGGCACAGGCCCCAGTTCCGGCGCGATCAGCGGGTAGAGAACGACCGAGAAGATCAGCGCTACCGAAAGCCGGATGCGCGCAGGGATCGTCCGCTCGCCAATGGCCGGCAACAGCATGAACATGGTCCCGACGCGCGCAAAAAGCAGGAAAAAATACCAGGCGACATCCGGGCCCCAACTGACCGTCATCGGCCCTAGCCGCCCGTAATGATGAGATCGACCACCCGGTCCATATAGCCCGACATGGTCGCGCCCATGAACGGCAGGGCGACGAGCATGGTAACGAATATGGCGATGATCTTGGGCACAAAGACCAGCGTCATTTCCTGAATCTGCGTCAGGGCCTGAAACAGTGCGATCACGACACCCACGGCCAGGCCCACAAGCATCATGGGAGCCGACACGATGATGAGCACCCAGATTCCGTCGCGGGCAATGTCGAGCGTAATGGCACCGCTCATGGGATAGGCTCCTGCCGAATCGAGGCCCAATGGTACACGGAGATTATTGGGCGCTAAATCGTTTCATGCTTTGACAGACGTAGCCTCCTTTCGCTGTCCCGGCCTTGAGCCGGGCCCACAGCGAACCATCCACAACTGCGATTGTTGAAGCATGGACCCCGGCTCAAGGCCGGGGAAGCGAAATGAGGCGTCCAGGCAACTCCGTCGAATTCTCAAATGTTTAAATCGGCATCCGCATGATTTCTTCGTAGGCTGAAATCACGCGATCGCGGATCGTGACCATGGTTTCCATTGCCATCTCGGTTTCGGCGAGGGCGGTCACGACGTCAACGACATTGGCCTTGCCATTGACCATGTCCATGCTCACCTGGTCGGTGTGCCGCCCGGCAGCCGCCACGGCATCGAGCTGTTCGGCGAGCATTGCCCCGAAATCCGCCCCGCCCTGCGCGGGCGCGGCAACGCCCGGCGTCTTGCCGGCGGCTTGATCGGAGATAAGCCGCGAGACATTGCCGTAGGCAGCCGCAGCGGCGTTGAAGGGAGTGGACATCCTCTATCTCCTAACCGCGAAGAATATCGAGCGTACGGCCAAGCATCTGGCGCGACACAGTGACGACATTGAGATTGGCCTCATAGGTGCGCTGGGCCTCGCGCATGTCCATCGTCTCGATCAGGGTGTTGACGTTGGGATATTTGACATAGCCGAACTCGTCGGCCGCCGGATGGCCCGGCTCGTAACGCGGAACGAAATCGGACATGTCATAGGAAAGCCGCCCCACCCGCACTTCATAGGCGTCCATTTCGCTATTGAGGATGGCGTGAAACGTCGGGATCTTGCGCCGGTAAGGATCCTCGCCCGGTGCCTTGCCGGCCGAATCCGCGTTGGCCATGTTCTCGGCGATCACCCGCATCCGCGCGGTCTGGGCGTTGAGCCCGCTCCCGGCGATCTTGATCGAGGTCATGAAGTCGTTCATGGCGCTGCCTTTGCCCCTATTGCCTTAGAACTAGGCTTGCTTGCCCAGCGCGATGCGCATGAGACGCATCGAACGCGTATAGAGCGTGGTCGCAGCCTGGTATTCCATCTGGTTGGTGGTGACCTTCATCATCTCTTCTTCGAGCGTCACGCCATTACCCTCGGGCATGATCTCGAAATTGTTCATCCGTGTCGCCCCGAACGCCTGCGCATTCGAGCCGCCGACCGAGAAGTGCCGGGCATCAGTTGCCCGGGTCGCCACGGTCAGGTTCGGATGCCGGACCTGGTCCTCGTAGTTGAAATGTGCCAGATCACGCCCGCGATAGCCGGGTGTCTCCGCATTGGCCACGTTTTCTGCCAGAAGCGTCTGCCGGGTCTGATGCCATTGCATCTTGCTCCGGAGCGCTGCAAAGATCGGCATGTCGCCAATTGCCATCGATCAAGGACTCTCTGTCATACCCAACCCGGCAAATCTTGCCTGCCACATGGTTAACGAGCCGTTAACCGGGTTTTCCTTTACCGCAGCAAAACTTCGTATTTTGGCCTTTTCTCCCGCTATGCTAGGCAAGTTCTGCCCGGCGATTCATCTCGGACGTGAGGCTCAGCCGGAGCGAAGACGTTTTTGTAGTGCGACATTTCGGGAGAATCGGCAGTGGGATTTCTGACCAGCCTGTTCGGCGGCGAAACCAACTACCTGACGATAATCGTTGCGCTGGCCATCGTGCTGGCGCTCATCGTTTTGGCGGTCTGGTTGCTCAAGGTTCTGGGACAGGCAACGCAGTCCGTTGGCCGCGGGCGCCAAAGACGCCTGGCGATCGTTGACAGCATCGCGATAGACCAGAAGCGGCAGGCGGTGATCATCCGTCGCGATGGCGTGGAGCACCTCATCGTTGTCGGTGGTCCCAATGACCTCGTCGTCGAAAGCGGCTTTGAGGCCCCGCCCCTTCCAGCAGCCCAAGGGCGCCCCGCCCGCCGCATGATGCCCCCCTCCGCTACGTCCGAAACCGAAGCCCCCGCCAGCAACGTTGCTCGCATCGACCCCGCTGCGGGCAGGGGGAGGCCGACGTCCCTGCGCCACACCGGGCTGCTGCGGGGCGGCGAAAAGGCGGATGACGAACTTCCTGGTGGAAAGCGCGAGCCATTCGCTGCCGAGGCCCCCGACTCAGCTACAAGCGGTTTGAACGACCGGCACGAGCCCGAGTTCGAGACCGTTGCCCAGGTAGGGGAAGCCGATAGCGCCGATACGGACAAAGGCAGGCATAACTGACCGGCTGCGCGTCTACCCGACGCGCGGCCCGCTTTTGCGCGTTCTTGCCGTCACTGCGGTCTTTGCCGCCGTGCTGACACCGGCGGTGGCTATTGCGCAGGACATCAGCATCGATTTCGGTGATGAGACCACGCTGACCGAGCGCGCAATTCAGCTCGTCGCGCTCATCACCGTTCTTGCGCTGGCGCCCTCCATCCTCGTGATGGTCACGAGCTTTACCCGCATCGTCGTGGTGCTCTCGCTGCTGCGTACCGCAATCGGTCTTCAGACCGCACCACCGAACTCGGTGATGGTGTCGCTGGCGCTGTTCCTCACGGCCTTCATTATGGCGCCAACACTCCAGCAGAGCTATGATCAAGGCATCGCGCCCCTGATCGCCGGCGAGGTCGAAATCACCGAAGCCTTCGAGCTGGCATCGGGTCCTGTGCATGAATTCATGCGCGCGCATGTCCGCGAGCGTGATGTGATGCTCTTTCTCGATCTTACCGAGACGCCCCCGCCCGAAACACCGGAGGAACTGGAGCTTCGCATCCTCGTCCCCGCCTTCATGATTTCCGAGCTCCGGCGGGCGTTCGAGATCGGTTTCCTGCTCTTCCTGCCCTTCGTCGTCATCGACATGGTTGTCGCATCGGTGCTGATGAGTATGGGCATGATGATGCTTCCGCCCATCATCATATCGTTGCCGTTCAAGCTGATCTTTTTCGTGCTGGTCGATGGCTGGCACTTGGTCGCCGGTTCGCTCATCCGAAGTTTCATCGGATAGCGGCGTTTCAAGTCAGCCCCTCCTCACGGACCGCACGCAGCGGTGTGATCGCCCCTTCCGCAGTATAGATTTCGCGATAGGCATTGAGGAATGCGTTGAGTGAATCCGTCGAGGCGATCTGCCGGGCAAGGTCGCGGAACTCCGGGGCGCTGGTATCCAGCGTATCGGTGACAAAAGCAAACATCGGCCATTCCGGTGTGCGCGACATGATATCGGAATAGCGGTTGCGCAGACGTGACAGCCCGATCTGATCGTTGGCCATTACGTAGCCGACCGCCGCCTTGACCACGTTCATGCGGGCGACCGGGCTCAGCGATCCCCTGTCCACTTCCGCTGCATAGAGTGTCTCGATTGTCTCGGCCGCCTCCCGGTGGCGTCTGGCTTTCCAATAGGCGTCGACCCGCAACAATTCGGTGTCCCGCCCACCCATGCCTGCGAGCATGTCGAGCGCGAGGTCGAACCTCCCCGCATCGATCAGCGCACGCGCCTCGAGCACCCGCCGCTGACGTTCCAGTGCAGGCGGAAGACCGGCCAGACGGGTCTGGTAGAGGACTTCGAGCGCCTTGGCCGGATTGCGATTGGCGATGTAGATGATCGCCAGGTCCGCCGCGACCTGCGACTTGGCAGCGCCGCTCAGACGATTGGCCACCTGATATTCGAGCAGTTCGGCGGCCTGATCGAGCAGGTCGACACGGATGAGACGCTGCGCCAGATTGCGGATCATCTGGTCACCGTCATTGCCGGCTGGGGTAAGCTGGCGGAAATCATAGTAGATGCTCAGCGCCTCGATGGCGTCCAGCGAATCCGCCTTGCCGTCGAGGTAAAGCCCTGCGAATTCAACCTGGGCGCGGTCCATGAGCCGCGAGAGCACATCTGAATTGGAGTGGATGTCCGCAGCCTGCCGCGTGAGTGAAAAGGCGTCGCGGTAATTGCCGCTGCGATAGAGCAGATCCGCCAGTTTCTCGATCACAGCAAGCTCTGTCGCATCGCCGCGCCAGAGGGTCCACTGCGTCATCAGGGTACCCACCGCCTTCTCGACGTCGAGCGTACCCATTTGGTCGAGCAGGTTGATCGTGCGCAGGACGGCCTGCGGTGTCACCGGCCGCCGGTCTGCGGCAATTACCCGGCCATAACTTTCGAGCGCTTCGGCGTGCCTGCCGTTCAACTCGTCCAGCATGCCGCTCACCAGTTCGAACTGGGCGATCTGGTCGGGGCTCATGCTTGCCAGATCGACCTGACGCAGCAAACGCGTGGCCATGGTCACATCTTCGCGTTCCACCGCAGCCCGGAAACCCGCCAGCAGGAAGCGCGTCCGAATCCAGTTAGGATAGCTCGACGCGAGCAATTCCGAGCCCAGAGCCTCGATCCGGGCGCCTTCCCAGTCGCCGAGTTGCGCCCGCGCGATCGTGCGCCAGAACCTCGCATCCGGGTTGTCCGAGAGCGCGTCGGCACCGAGCGTATTCAGCGCGTCTGCGGGGCGGTTGGCGATGACATTGGTCGCACCCTCAACGATCCTGATCGGAGTCTCGAGCTCGGGCTGCCTGAGGCTCGCGCGAAGGACCGAAAGGACCCCCAGCGCTTCATGGGTCAGATTGTTGGCCAGATAGAAACTGGCAAGATCGAGCCGCGCCCGGTCCAGGTCCCGCCCTTCAGCCTGCAGCGTGCGCGAAACCAGTTCTTCCCGGCGCTCCCGGAGGTCGGAGGGATTGGCTGCAAAGTGGCTGCCGAGGTCCAGCCCGCTGCCGCTTTCGGGCGTCGTGGTCGAAAAACGGACCGGCTGCTCTGCCGATAAGATCAGGCCCGCCTCCGCAGCAACGACCGCCTTGGTGCCTTCCAACCGCACCGACACGCCTTCGTGGTTCGGACGGAAGACGAGCCCGTGGACAGTTCGGGGGGCAGAGAAATCGACATAGTGGAGGTCACGCACGACACCGCGTGCAGGCGGATAGGCCGTTATGACCTGCAGGGTATCGCCGACATTGGGGTCACGCAGCGTGTGTACGCGCCCGGGGCGGCTGAGTTCGGCGGTAACCTCATAAAGCCCGCCGACGGCCTGGCGCCGCTCCAGAACGACAGGCTCGGTCGCGCTGATGAGAACATCCCCAAGCGAGAGAACCCAGGCCCTGCCCTCCGAGCCGATCGCGGCCAAACGGTCACTGCTGAGTTCAAGCCGGACAACGCGAGAGCCATCCAGACCCTCGGCGGCAAAATCCGTGACCAGAGCCTCGAACGCTCCGCTCGAATATTCATCGACCGGTTCGGCGATCTCGGCAGGCGTGTCGAACACCAGCCACAGCGTATTGCCCCGGCGGAAGGCGGCGGCGGGCGTTTCGTTCTTGAAAGGGAAGACGACGCGCACAGTGGCGCCAACGGTGGTGATGAAGGGCTCGATCAGCGTTTCTTCCGTCGCCGCCTGCGCGTCCGGCTCGCTTCCATCGCCGGTTTCCCGCGCATCGCTCTCCGAAACGATCTGATGTTGGGACGCCTCGGCCGCCTGTGCCAGCTTGGCAGGGTCGATCGCCTCAACGAACACGCCCCCCAGATCGACATCCAGAACAAAGCGCGTCGGGCTCTCCTCGTAAAAGCGCAAGGGAGTGTCCTGCGCCACCTGAAAGCTGACGACGCTGTCGCCGGGATTGACCGTGTTCTCAACCGTCTCGAACTGCTCGGGCATGTCCGAGATGATTTCGTAAAGGTCAATTGGCACCGGCCAGTCGAACTTGATACTGGCGGTATCCCCTTCACGCGCGAATTCGGCGCCCGTACCCACATTCCAGTCGAAGACGATGCGCCAGAAGGTCGGGTGGCGCCCGACGCGGATCGTCGCCTTTGGATTGTATTCGGCAGCCAGTTCCGCCCGGCGCCGTTCCTCGGCAAGCCGCGCCGCTTCCTCGGCCCGCTGCGCAAGCCGTGCCACTGTTTCCGGCGGCAAGCCGGGCGGCAGACCGACCCAGTCGGGTGGCAGGAAATCGATGAAGAGCTGCTCCCCCGCATCGATGGTATTGACCTGGAGCGGCCCACGCAGGCCCATGCGGATGCCGGTCATGTCCGGATCGAACCGCGCCACCGAAACGATGCCGTCCAGCGCCGCTGCGATTTCCGGCAGCACGCCTGCCAGTGGACGATCGAACTGGATGGCCAGCACCCCGTTCTCGTTCGTCACCTCGTATTCGGGAAGGGACATCCGGTCGTTGAAGGTGATGATGATACGGCCGAAATTCTCGTGACGTTGCACCTCGAGACTGATGTTTTCCTGGGCAGCGGCCCCTTGTGCCGTCAAGGCAAGCGCGAGGCACACCAAAAACACCCGCACGGTCGCCCGCGCGGCGTGAAAGAGGCCAGTCCCCGCTCGTCTGGTGGTCAAATGCATTCGCCTGCCGCCGTTAGGTGCCGGCAAGCCTATAGGCGAGCACTTAAAATGCCCTTACCGCTTATCTCGCTAACCCGAGCCTACTGGCCCACGATCTGCGGCAAATGCGAGAAGTCCGCCTGCGCTGTCGCCGGCTCGTCCGCCTCGGGAAGTGCGGCCATGCGAACCGTGAGTTCCTGCGCCCGGACCGGGTCCATCTTGGCCATGATTGGGCCAAGCTTGCGCGGGCTCATCGCCTTGCTCACCCGCAAAAGCACGCTCATGTCGAGATTGTTGAAAATGGTGGCCGCATCGGCTGGGCGCATGGTTTCATAGAGAGCCACAAGACTCGCGAACTGCTCGGCTTCGCGCGCCTCCTGGGCATCGATGGCCGCATTGATCCGGGCCTCTATGGCAGAGAGCTCAGCCATGCGCTCCTCGATCCTCGTCTCCGCCGCTTCGACCACGGACAGCCGCAAATCCAGTTCCTCGGCAAGCGCATCCAGCTCGGCACGGCGCTCGGCAAGTCTCTCGAGGATGACGCGCTCGGTATCATCGACTTCGAGAGCCACCGGGCCGCCCGCCGTTTCGCCGTCAAAGCGCAGCGTCGGGACCGCCTCCTCGCCTTCGGCCGGGGCGGGCATGGTCTCAAAGAGTACGCGCGCCGCCTGCTCTTGAGCCGAGAGGTCCGCCTCCTGCTGCGATGGCGACTCGCCATTGCCTGGCGCCGCGCTTTCCGCGCCCGCAGCAAAAACGGGCGAAACGCCGGTGAGCGTGTAACCGCCCCCGGTCACGAGGCCCGTCACCTTGAGGACAAGGAGCGCCGAGGCAGCCAGAACGACGATAGGCAATAGCCTCAGGGTCTTCACGCCGCGCTGCTCCTGCGCCGCTGGTGTTCGGTCAGGGTTTTGAGCGCGGCCGATGCTCTCGGCGCTTCGTCCGACCCGCTTTGGCTGCGCGCGGCCTGGGTGATCCGCGCAATGCGGTCCATGACGGCCTGCCCCGCGTTGACATGATTGGCGAGCTCGATTGCGAAGCGCTCCGCCTCGTTGAGACGCTGATTGAGCGTCTCGTCCGCCTCCGCAGCCGTCTGCTTGAGTCCCCTGATGGCGGTGTTCGCCATCGTCGTTGCCTGCACGAGATCGGCAATCATCTGCTGCAGCGCCGTCCGATCGGCCTGTAGCCGCGTGATCTTGCGATTGAGCACGATGCAATAGCCGATCGTGATTGCCAGAAGCACGGCCACAGCGCCTTCAATGATCAGCCCGAGAGGCAACCCCGTCATGTCTTGTTCTCCGCTTTTTCGTCCATGGCCTCGAAAGCCGCCATCGTCACCTTGGGCGGATAGAGGGGACGGGTGACCCGCACCGACACATTGTTCCCGATATGGCCCATCACGGCCTTGGTTAAGTCCACGGTTCCGCAGCGCAGCGTCACGGGATCGTTGGGCGTGCGGTCGAACATGATCGTGTCGCCGCGCTCAAGACGCATGATGCGCGAAAGCGGCACTTCCATTTCATGGAGCACGGCGGAAATCTCGGTGTCTGCCGCGTAGATTTCGGTCGCCAGGTGGCCTTCCCAAATGGGATCGCGCCCGAACTTCTCGCCCATATACATCTGGAGCAATTGCTCGCGAATGGGCTCGATCGTGGCATAGGGCAGCATGATCTCGATCTTGCCGCCGCGATCGTCCATGTCGATGCGCAGTTCGACGAGAATGGCCGCATTGCCCGGGCGCGAAATTGCCGCAAAGCGCGGATTGGTCTCCATGCGGTCGAGCTTGAACGTCACCTGCGTCAAGGGCTCGAACGCCTTTCGCATATCGTCGAGCACATGCTCGATCATGCGCCGCGCAAGCGCCAGCTCGATCGTCGTATAGGGCCGGCCTTCGATGCGGATGACGCTCGATCCGCGCCGCCCGCCCAGCAAAACGTCGATCATCGAATAGATGAGACTGGAATCGACAGTTAAAAGGCCGAAATTGTCCCATTCCTCGGCCTTGATGACCGAGAGGATGGCCGGGAGCGGAATGGAATTGAGATAGTCCCCGAAACGGACCGAGGAAATCGAGTCCAGCGCGACCTCGACATTGTCCGAGGTGAAATTGCGCAGCGTGGTCGTCGCCAGCCGGACCAGCCGGTCGAAGGCGATTTCCAGCATGGGCAGGCGTTCATAGCTGACCAGAGCTGAATTGATCAGCGCCCTGACGCCCGTCAATTCGACATTGGCGCCCACATTGGCATCGAAGCCCAGCAGCGAGTCGATTTCGTCCTGGTTGAGGACGCGGTCTACCCCATCCTCGCCATTCTCGGCTTCGAGCATGGCTGCCCAGTCGTCGGGTATACCACCTTGTTCTTCGGGGTCTGCCATGCCGTCCCCTACTGCACCAGAAATTCTTTGAACAGGATGTTGTCGACCACCGCCGGATAGACCGCCAGATTGATCCGGCGGTGCAGTTCTTCCTTGAGGCGGTAGACGCCGGCCGACCCCTCGAGATCCGAGCGGCGCAATTCGCGAAGATAGACCTGGAAAGTATCCAGCACGCGGGGCAGCCTCGGCTCGATGATGGAAATCATGCCCGGATCGCGCACCTCAAGGGCAATCGCCACCCTCAGAAATTCCGGATCACCGCCGCCATTGTTGAGATTGACAGTCATCAAGGGAAGGTCAAAGAAATTGGGCTCGTGGTCACCGATAGCCGCAACGCGGTCTCCGCCCTGCCCCACCCCGGAGCCCATCAGGAACCACGCTCCGGCACCGGCGGCCAGAACCACCGCACCGGCGATCGCGCCGCCGATGATCAGCCGTGAACGGCCCTTCTTGCGGGCCGCAGCGCCGTCGGCATCCGTGCCCTCGCCAAGGTCGTTGTCTGTCACATCGGTCATGATGGCCCCGAATCCCCCGAAAACTGCCGGTTTTCCCGGCACATCCAGCTAATCCCCGCAAGGTTAACGAATAGTTACCAATATGGCCGGAGCGGCAGGATTTACCCGGCAAGATTTGCCGCCAGGCACCTGATAACCCACCGTTAACCATGCCTAATCTCAAACTAACTCATTGCCACAGCACAATTTTCTTGTCTGGCACGACATGTGCAATGTGATCGCCGGAAGGCCGCTTGGGGAAGTGGGCATCCGAACGAATACGGGGAAATGCGCCATGATCCAGAACGCGCAACTTATCGGCCTTTCGCGCCAGATGGCGCTTCAGCGCCAGATGGACGTGATGGCCAACAACATGGCCAATATCAATTCGACGGGCTTCAAGGCTGAAGTGATCCTGTTTGAGGAGTACATCATGCCAGTCGCCGCCGACCGCACCTTTCCGCGCGGCGACCAGCCCCTTTCCTATGTGCAGGACTGGGCGACGATGCATGACCTCGCGCCCGGCTCGATCACCCAAACCGGCAATCCTCTCGATCTTGCGCTCTCGGGCGAAGGTTTCTTTGCCCTCCAGACGCCGCAGGGTGAACGGTGGACCCGCAACGGTGTTTTCGAGATCAACGCCGACGGCGTTCTCGTCAACCAGAACGGCTATCCCGTGCTCTCGAGCACCGGAGAGCAAATCCGCTTCGATGTCGAGGAGACCGACATCACGATTGCTGCAAACGGCGCCATAACTTCGAGCGCTGGCAACAAGGGCATGCTGAGGATCGTCGAGTTTGCCAACCCGCAGGAACTCGCCCGCTCCGGGGACACCATGTTCGAAGGCGGAACGCCCCTCGATGCAGAATCCACCGCCGTCATACAGGGCGCCGTTGAGCGCTCCAACGTCTCCGGCATCTCGGAAATGGCCGAGATGATCCGCGTGACACGTGCCTACACCTCGCTCGCGGACCTGATGAACAAGCAGGACGAACTCCGCAGAAGCGCAATCCAGCGTCTTGGCGACGCACAAGCCTGAGGACCCAAGCGATGAAAGCACTCTACATAGCCTCGACCGGCATGTCCGCCCAGGAACGCAATGTCGAAGTCATCTCCAACAACATCGCCAACATGCGGACGACTGGCTACAAGCGCCAGCGCGCCGAGTTCCAGGACCTGCTCTACCAGGCTTACCGCCGCGCAGGCTCGGCAACCTCAGACGCCGGTACGCAAGTTCCCGTCGGCATCGAAGTTGGCTCGGGCGTCAAGCTCGCTGCGACGGCCCGCATCATGACACAGGGCAACGTTGTCCCCACGGAAAAGGATCTCGACCTGGCAATACGAGGCGAAGGCTTCTTCGTCGTCGCCCTCCCCGACGGCCGCACCGCCTATACGCGCGACGGAACCTTTGAGCGCGACTCGACCGGGCTTCTCGTCAACGTGGACGGCTACCAGATCGAGCCTGGCATCATCATTCCCGGCGATGCCACCTCCGTCTCGATCAGCCGGGACGGCGTGGTGGAGGCCTATCTCAACGGAGACGCTGCACCGGTCCAACTTGGCCAAATCCAGATGGCCCGCTTCGTCAACAAGGGTGGGCTGGAGTCGATGGGTGACAATCTGTTCCTCGAGACCGCGGCCAGCGGCGAGGCGCAGATCGGATTTCCCGGCGCCGAAGGCATGGGCTCCCTCCTTCAGGGGTTCCTCGAAAGCGCCAATGTCAACGCCGTCACCGAAATGGCCGACCTCATCGCCGCCCAGCGCGCCTACGAAATGAACGCCCGCGTGATTTCCGGCGCCGACCAGATGCTCCAGGCCACCGCCCAGCTCCGCTGATGACTGAAAGGAGGGTTTGACCGATGTTCAAGGCACTGTTCAAACGCGCCGCGCTAACGTTGACCTTGGCAGCGCTCGCAAATGCGGCCCATGCAATGCCGATCCTGCGCGGCGACATCACGGTCAATGCCGCACTGGTCACGGTCGGCGACGTTTTCGAGAATGCCGGGCTCGTTGCCGAGAATGCCATCTTCCGCGCTCCTCTGCCCGGCACGGCGGGAGTCGTGACGGTCGATCAGATCGAGGCGGCGGTCTCCCCGCTCGGCATCGAGCAGTTCGACGCTGTCGGCCTCGACCGCATCCGCGTGACGCGGCCTGGGGTGGCGGTCGATCTTTCGATGATTTCGGACCTGATCGAACGCGACCTCATAAACCGCGGCATTCTCAACGAAAACATGAACATGCAGATCGCGCTCGACGCGCCGCTACCCATGTTGACGGCAGCCGCGGATGAAGAACCCGTCTCGCTCATCATCCTTCGCTACATGCCGGGATCATCCAGCTTCTCGGCCCGCTTCGAGGTCGCCGGTGCCGACGCACCGCTGGATGTCTCGGGCCAGATCCAGATGATGATCGAAGCGCCTCATCTCGCCCGTACGCTTCCGGCTGGCGCCATCATCGGCGCCGATGACATCGAATTGCGCATGATCCCGCTGACCTATGCCGAGAACGCCGGACTGGTGCGGGTTGATGAAGTGGTTGGCAAGCAGCTTCAACGCCAGACCCGCGCCGGGGTACTGATCCGGCCGGGCGATATTTCGGCGCCCGAACTCATCTCGCGCAACGAGCTGGTGACGGTGATCTACCGCCAGGGCGCGCTGACCCTGACCACCCGCGGCCAGGCGCTCAATGCAGCCAGCATGTCCGAGCCGGTCAGCGTGCTCAATCCGATGACCAAGAAGGTCCTGCACGGCACGGCGGTCGAGGCCGGCGTCGTTCAGATATCGAGCGGCAACCAGCAGGTTGCCGGTCTCTAGGACGTCCACCGCGATTGGGGAATCGCGGCATCAAAAACGGGGAATACCAATGAAAACTATGTTCAAGATCATGGCCGGAGTGGCGCTCGTGACTTCGCTTGCGGCCTGCAATACGACCGACCGGCTCGCCAATGTCGGCAAGGCGCCATCGCTCTCGCCGATCGTCGACCCGACGGTCACTGCCGGTTACCGGCCGGTCTCCATGCCCATGCCGGTCGCCGAGCCCGCTGTCTACCAGGCCAATTCGCTGTTCCGGTCAGATGCGCGGGGGTTCTTCAAGGATCAGCGCGCATCCAAGGTCGGCGACATCCTGACCGTTCACGTCACGATTGATGACCGCGCCCAGATTGGCAACACAACTTCTTCCAGCCGCACTTCGGCCAATACAACGGGCCTTTCAGGCGTAATGGGCTCGATCTTCAATTCGGTCGCCCCTGCCAACGTCTCGGCTGATGCCGCGCTCGGCACCAATTCGGGCATCAACCACGCCGGCAATGGATCGGTGAACCGCTCCGAACGCGTAACAACGCAAGTTGCCGCCGTCGTCACGCAGGTCTTGCCCAATGGCAATCTCGTGATCGAGGGGCGCCAGGAAGTGCGCGTCAATTTCGAGGTCCGCGATTTGATCGTCGCCGGGATCGTGCGGCCCGAGGATATCGGTTCGGACAACACGATTCCCTCGACCAAGATCGCCGAAGCCCGCATCGGCTATGGCGGCCGCGGCCAGATCACCGACGTCCAGCAGCCCCGCTACGGGCAGCAAGTTCTGGACGCGATTCTGCCCTTCTAGGGGCGAAAACACCGCCCAATCGGGCACCATCCCCAAGGCCGCCTGCCGTCCCCAATCTTTGGCAGGCGCCCTTCCCGGCCTCATCCCCGTAGGCCGGAAACAGGGGCGCGGCGTTTTCCCGGCCGCGCCCCTTTTCTATTCGAG
>CAYSBF010000031.1:0-25544 GCA_964429025.1 uncultured Pelagibacterium sp. | reverse complement strand
GTGCATGATACACATTAGCTTTTCGAGCCCATCTCGTTGGAGCAGCTGAATTTCCAGAACTCCCGGAGAGTCCCTCCCTCTCCGCCATGCCCTTCACGGGGTCACTCCGACCAGCTCCCGGTCATTTGTCTGGTGCAGCCCTGCACTCGCATTCAGTCATGCATCAGGACTAGCCTGGACCACCCGAGGGAGGGCAGGGCGAAGTGCCTTGGCGGGCGCTGTTGATCAACTCGCGGAGCTGGCGCATCAGCGTAGGGCCCGTGATCTGGGCATTGCCATAGCCCTCGCGGACGAGGGCTTGTTTGATTTCTGAACTCGTTTCGTAACGGCCGGACCGGGCAAGTTCGAATGCGCGTTCTATTGCTGTGGTATTGGGTTGCATACAGAGACCATACCGCATGGGCTCTGAAATGGCCACCGTGGCAACCCGGAGAAATCAGCCGCAGCGCGTCCACACACCAGACCGCAAGCGGCGCTGTCTTCCAACCGCCATCCGCGCCAATGCGTCAGAAGATAAGGCGGAGCGTGACGGTTGCGCCCACAAGGAACGCAATCGTGCGGCACCCGTTTACCGCGGGCTTTTCCGAGGGGTATTCAATTGCGCCAGCGCAGATGGGGTCCGGTCCGCAGCGGCGGCAAATGGGCGATATCGACATGGGCTCCCCAGGCCCGGTCGGTCGAGGTGCTGATTGCGGGCCAGCCGGTGCCGTGCAGCAGGAATGCGGACGGCTTCTGGACCGCTGAGACCGATGCGCCTGCCGGCTCGCTCTACTGTTTCTCGGTTGACGGCGCCATCGTTCCCGATCCTGCCAGCCGGCTGCAATATGGCGATGTTCATGGCGCTTCTGTGCTGATCGATCACGATGCCTGTCAGTGGCGAGAGGACTGGAAGGGCAGGGACTGGGCCGAGGCGGTCATCTATGAGCTGCATCTGGGGACGTTCACGCCAGAGGGTAGCTTTGCGGCCGCAGCCGAAAAGCTGGACCATCTGGCGGGGCTGGGTATCACTGCGGTCGAAATCATGCCGGTCGGCCATTTTCCCGGCGGCTTCGGCTGGGGCTATGACGGGGTTCTGCCCTTTGCACCGCATCCGTCCTACGGCTCGCCCAATGCGTTCAAGGCTTTCGTTGAGCAAGCCCACCTGAAGGGCATCATGGTGCTGCTCGATGTGGTGATGAACCATTTCGGCCCCGATGGCGCCTATATTCACCAGTCGGCACCCCGTTTTTTTGATTCGGGCCGCCATACGCCCTGGGGCGCGGCGATCGATTTCTCGCAGGAAGCGGTGCGCGACTTCTGGATCGAATGCGCTCTTATGTGGCTTGTGGACTATCATCTGGATGGATTGCGACTCGATGCCGTGCACCAGATCAGCGGCCCGGGTGCCGATCAGTTCTTTGAAGAGCTCGCCCGGGCGGTGCGGTCGCTCGACCTGGGGCGGCCGCTCCATATCGTGCTAGAGGACGAACGCAACGAGCCGTATTTGCGCGAGATCGAGGGGCTTAACGCCAACTGGAACGATGATTTTCACCACGCGATTCATACCGCGCTAACCGGGGAGGATCAGGACTATTACAAAAGCTTTGCCGTCGACCCCATCGGCGATCTGGTTCTGGCACTTGAGAACGGGCATGTCGAAGAGGGTCAGGAGCGTGAGGGCCGGGACAAGCCCCGCGGCCAGCCTTCCCGTCACCTTCCGCCCACTGCCTTTGTCAATTCCACGCAGACCCATGACCAGGTGGGAAACCGTCCGTTTGGCGAGCGGTTGATTACGCTGGCCGATGAAGGCGCGGTGAGGGTCGCCTTTGCGTTGCTGCTGGCGAGCCCCTACATCCCGATGATCTTCATGGGAGAGGAACAGGGTGAAACCTCTCCCTTCCAGTTCTTTGCCGATCATCGGGGAGAGATCGGAGAAATGGTGCGGGAGGGAAGGGCCGCCGAGTTCCCGAGTGTTGCAGCGCTGGGTGAGGCGGTGCCGGACCCCACATCGCTCAGGACCTTCTTTGCCTCTCAGCTTCGATGGCAGGATGATGATCGCGCACGAAGCTGGCAGCACCTCACGCGGCAGTGTCTTGGATTCCGCTCCGGCCATGTCGTGCCGTTGCTCAAGAGCGGGCGGATCAAAGCGCGTGCGGAACGAACGGGCGAAAGGGCGCTCGCTGCGGAATGGCGCTTTGGCCAGGGGACTCTCAAACTCGGCCTGAACCTTGGCACCGTCGGGGAGCATACGCTCGACCTCGAGGGCGCTCAGTTGAAGGTAAATGAATTGAGGGACGACCGCTACGCCATCTGGGTCAGGGCAGACCTGCGATGATCGCGCGCATCCCTCAGGCGAGTTATCGCATTCAATTGCGGAGTGGGGTGGATTTCGACGCCGTCCGGGACCAGCTCCCCTATCTTGCCGGCCTGGGCATTTCCCATCTCTATCTTTCGCCGATCTTCAGGGCGACCGAGGGTTCCACGCATGGCTACGACGTCACCGATCCCACCGAGATCGATCCGGTGCTCGGGGGGCGGGCAGGGTTCGAGGCTCTCGCCCGGGCGGCGATCGACCGCGGGATGGGGATCATCCTCGACATCGTGCCCAATCACACCGCGTTCAATTTCGAGAACTGCTGGCTCATCGATGTGCTGCGCAAGGGACGGAGCAGCGATTATGCGCGCCATTTCGATATCGATTGGGACGCAGGTCCGCTGGTGCTGCCCATGCTGGCGGAACCCTTCGAGAAGATGCTGGCCGAGGATGCTTTCACGGTTGCCGATGGCCATTGGGCCGTCGGGGAAATGCGCATCCCGCTCGCCGAGGGCACCGGCGGACCGGTATCGAGCCCGGACGATCTGAGAGCGCTTCATGAGCGCCAGAACTGGCGGCTGTGCCATTGGGAGATCGAGCGGGACGGGATCACCCATCGCCGTTTTTTCAATGTCACCGGTCTCATCGGCATGAGGGTCGAGGACAGGATAGTCTTTGAGGACACGCACAGCCTGATCTTCGATCTTGTCAGGTCCGGGCTTGTCCATGGGTTGCGGGTCGATCATATCGACGGGCTGGCCGACCCCAAGACCTATCTCGATTGGCTCGCCGATGCCTTGCCGGACGTTCCGGTCTGGGTGGAAAAGATCGTCGTGGGCGAGGAGCGCCTGCCCGATCAGTGGAAAACCGCGGGCACGACAGGCTATGAGGCGGCGCGGCTCATCGCGCGGCTTTTGACCGATCCTGCGGGTCTTGAACGGCTGGACAGCGCGTGGCGGCAGCATACGGGGATCAGGGAGTCCTTTGATGAGGCGATGGGCCGGGCAAGGCGCGACATCATCGAGAACGAGCTGGCCGCCGAACTGCATCATCTGATCAAGCTCGCGGGCATGGCGCTTGCCGGGAGTCCTCTGGCCGAGCCGGGGCCCGAGAGACTGCGAGAAGCGGTGTTTTCGCTTCTCAAGAATGTCCCCCGCTATCGGACCTATTTCGTTGCCGGCAGCGGTTCGGCGCAAGACCGGGCGCTGATCGAAACCATTGCCGTGGGGGCTCGGGGGGAGTTGCGGTCTCACACGGTGCTCGACGCTGTCGTGTCCCTGTTTCTTGGGCCGCGCAATGGGGCGGCTCATGACTTTGTCGCGCGCTTCCAGCAGGTCTCGGGAGCGCTCCTTGCCAAGGCCCAGGAGGATACGGCCGGCTTTCGCTGGACCCGCTATCTCGCGGCCAATGAGGTGGGTGCGGAGCCGGACGAGGCGACCATCACCGAAGAGCAAGCCAATCGCTTCCTCGCCGAGCGGCAGCCGGGCCAGATGACGCTTACCTCGACCCATGACACCAAGCGCTCCGAGGATTCGCGCATGCGGCTCGCTGCGATCTCCCATGATCCAGAGGCTTTTGCCGCCCTGGTCCGCCGGGCGGACGAGCTCCCAAGTGCTGCGGTCGTATCGCCGCAATGGCGGTGGTATATCGTCCAGTCGGCGCTCGCCCTTTGGCGGCAGCACGATGTCTGCGGGCGGCTCAACGCGCACACGCTCAAGGCAATGCGCGAGGCCAAGGAAGCGACCTTCTGGACACGCCCCAACCAGCAGGCCGAAGATGCGGCGTGCCGATTTGCCGAGGATCTTTGCGCCTCATGGACGTCCCACGAGCCGGTGGAACTCGACCGGCTCATCACCCGCGCCGAGGCGCTGGGCCTTGCCCAGCTGGGCCTGAAGGTGCTGATGCCGGGGTTCCCTGATTTTTACCGCGGGACCGAAGGCGAGTTGCTTGCGCTGACGGACCCTGACAACCGGCTTCCGGTCGACCCGGAGGCCCTGACGATATTGGCCGATGCGGACGGCTATGGCGGCGAAAAGAACCGGCTCACCCGGTTCCTTCTCGCTTTCCGGGCAAAGGAGCGCGGCTTTCTCGACCGGGCGAGCGCGCGCGTGTCGCTCAACGGCGGCGGCTTCGTTCTCAGGCGAGAGGGCGGGGAAAGAAAGCTCGAGCTCTCCTTTGGCCCCATTCGAACGCGAGAATCCCGCAGCATCGAGTGGCGGAGCGTCTGGGGGGACAGGGTGCTTTGCCTCTTCTGGCGCTAGTGCTGCCGAATGAATCCGGCGCCGCCACCATCGGTTCCGGAACGGGGCCGGTGGCCGAAGCGTTAGATTTGTAGATCCCAATCCAACGCGGAGTGCCAGTGATGTCCCCCGACCAGAGACCCAAACCGACCGGCGATCAGCGCACGCGCCAGCAGACCGAGGCCGACGAAGCAGCCGCGGTGCGCGAGAGCATGGACACGGCGACGATACCGGTTGAGGAGACGACCGATGAGACGGTCGAGCCGCGTTCGGCGCTCGAAGTGCAGGGCGATCTGCCCGGAATCGACGACAATTCCCGGATCGACAATCCCCCGGGCTGGGACAAGGCTCGCGATGTTGCCGATGCGCATCCGGTCGGCGCTGACCCGGAGCCCCAAGACGAGGGTCACGAGGGCCGTCACGGCGCCGCTGCGTTCAGGGACGGTGAGCCCACAGGTCCGGAAATTGGCGATGTGCAGGTACGGCCTGCCGGGATCAAGTCCACGCGCGACAATGGCGAGGATTGGGACGCGGTCGATGAGGCGGTCGACGAATCGTTTCCCGCGAGCGATCCTCCGGCCAAGTACTAACAATGGCGTCGCGTCCCGTCTGGAAGGGCCAGATCAGGCTTTCGCTGGTCGCGATCCCGGTCGAGCTCTATTCGACCTCCAAGACCGGCGCCCGGCTGTCATTCCGGCAGATTCACGAACCTTCGGGCAAGCCGGTCAAATATGAGAAGGTCGTTCCGGGGATTGGACCGGTCGACCCGGCCGACATCATCAAGGGGTTCGAGTTCGAGAAGGACAATTTCGTCCTTTTGAGCGACGAGGAGATCGATGCGGTCAAGCTCGAGACGCGCAAGACGCTCGAACTCGTGCAGTTCGTCGGTGCCTGCGACATCGAGCCCATCTATTTCGACAAATCCTATTACGTCGTGCCACAGGACGAGCTGGCTGAAGACGCGTTCCGGGTGGTCCGTGACGCGCTGCGCGACACCCAGACGGTTGGGCTGGGGCAGATCGCTCTGAGGGGGCGCGAATATTTAACCGCACTCAAGCCGTGCGGCTCGGGCATGCTGCTCGAAACGCTCCACTATGAGGACGAAATCCGTAAATCGGATCCGTTCTTTTCGCCCATCAAGAAGGCGCGGGCGGACAAGGAACTGGTGACGGTCGCAACCCAGCTCATCGAGCGCAAGACCGCACCCTTTGATGCCGCCCAGTTCAAGGATCATTACCGGCAGGCCCTGCGCGAGGTGGTCGACAAAAAGCTCAAGAGCCGCGGCAAAAAGGTGAGCGCGGCCAAGGACGAACCCAGCGCAGCCCAGGAAAAGGGCAATGTCATCGATCTGATGAGCGCGCTCAAGTCGAGCCTTGAAAAATCCGGGAGCGGTAAGAAAAAGCCGGCGCGGACCAAGAAGGCGAGCTAGACGATGGCACAACAGGCCCACCTTCTCAACGACTATCGCCGCAAACGGGACTTCGGGCAGACGAGCGAACCGCGCGGGCGCCGCGGCAAGACCAACGGGCGGAGCTTCGTGGTCCAGAAGCACGACGCGACGCGCCTGCACTATGATTTCCGGCTCGAACATGACGGCGTGCTCAAGAGCTGGGCGGTGACCAAGGGGCCGAGCACCGACCCGGCGGACAAGCGCCTAGCGGTGAGGACCGAGGATCACCCGCTCGACTATGGCGGGTTCGAGGGCACCATTCCCAAGGGCCAATATGGCGGGGGCACGGTGATGCTCTGGGACCGGGGAGTGTGGGAGCCCGAGGGGGATCCCGACGAGGGTTTCAAGGAAGGCAAGCTCAAATTCACGCTTTCAGGCGAGCGCCTCAAGGGCGGATGGACGCTTGTGCGGATGAAACCAAAGCAAGGCGAGAAGCGCGAGAACTGGCTGCTCATCAAGGAGCGGGACGAATTCGCCGATGAGCGCGATATCACCAGGGCCGATATCAGCGTTGCGACGGGTCGAAAGATGAAGGAGATCGCCGCCGGCGAACCGGCCTCCAAAGCGGCGCCAATACCCAAATTTGTCGCCCCGCAACTGGCGACGCTTGTCGACAGGGTGCCCTCGGGCAGCCATTGGCTGTTCGAGATGAAATATGACGGCTATCGGTGCCTTGCAGCGCTCGGGGAAGGAAACGTGCGGCTTTATACCCGCAGCGGGCTCGACTGGACCGAGAAGTTCGGGCGTATCGCGCCGGCGCTCAAGTCGCTGAAGGCCCAGAGCGCGCTGATCGATGGCGAAATCTGCGCCTTTGGTGAGAATGGCGGCACGAGCTTCAGTACCTTGAAGGACCATCTCTCCAATGGCGGCCCGCTCGTCTTTTTTGCCTTCGACCTCCTCGAACTCAACGGAGAGAACTTGCGGGGGCTGCCGCTCACGGAGCGCAAGAAGGCGCTTGAAAAGCTCATCGGTAAACGCCCGCGGCACGACCCGCTGCAATATTCCCCGACCATCTCGGGCAAGGGCCAGGAGGTCTTTGACGCGGTATGCAAGGCCGGCCACGAAGGCATCATCGCCAAGGATGGACGGGCGAAGTATTTCTCGGCACGCAGCAAATCCTGGCTCAAGATCAAGTGCACGCTGCGCCAGGAATTCGTCATCGTGGGGTGGACGCCCTCGGACAAGCGGCGCGGGAGTTTCGCTTCGCTCATCCTTGCCACCCAAGACAATGGCAAGCTCGTCTATCGGGGCCGCGTTGGCACCGGATTCAACGAGGCGCTGCGCAAGGAGCTCGAGGGCAAGCTTGCCAAGCGCGCGCGCAAGACGGCACCGATCGCGGGCGTGCCGCGGGACGCGGCGCGCCGGGCGCGATGGGTAAGGCCCGAGCTTGTCGCCGAGATCGCCTATACAGAGGTCACGCCCGATGGCGCCTTGCGGCATCCCTCATTTCTCGGGCTGAGGGAGGACAAGCCGGCAAAGGGGATAAATCTGGAGACGCCCATGGCAGCGGCAGGCGACGAAAGGTTGAGCGATGAAGGTGGTGTCGAGGCAGCCAGGAGCGCCGGCATCAAGCTTTCAAGCGCGGACAAGGTGCTTTACCCCGAACAGGGCGTAACCAAGGGGCAGCTTGCCGCTTATTACGCCGCTATTGCCGCGGCCATGCTGCCCTTCATAAAGGAGCGTCCGCTGAGCCTTGTACGGTGCCCGGACGGCCGGTCCAAGGCGTGCTTTTTTCAAAAGCACGATACCGGGGGGTTCTCGCAAGGCATGTTTCCCGTAGAGATCACCGAGAAATCGGGGGACAAGGACACCTACCAATATCTCAAGGGCCTCAAAGGCTTGCTGGCCGGCGTCCAGATGGGGGTGCTGGAATTCCATATCTGGGGCTCGCGGGTCGACAATATCGAAAAGCCCGACCGCATCGTGTTCGATGTCGATCCTGATGAGGGGCTCGATTTTGAGGACGTAAAAAAGGCCGCTTTCGACATCCGCGACCGGCTCAAGACCATGGGGCTGACGACGTTCCCGCTGGTGACAGGCGGCAAGGGCATCCATGTCATCGCCCCGCTCACGCGCCGCGCGGAATGGCCCGAGGTCAAGGCCTTTGCCGCAGGGCTTGCGCGCCTGATGGCGCGCGAGGAGCCCGAGCGGTTCACGGCCACACTTTCAAAAAAGGCACGCAAGGGGAAGCTCTTTATCGACTATCTGCGCAATGAGCGCGGCTCTACGGCGATCGCGCCCTTTTCCACCCGCGCCCGCAAGGACGCCCCGATTGCTGTTCCTGTGAGTTGGGACGAGCTGGCAGGGCTCGATCGCGCCAATGGCTTTTCGCTTGCCGATGGCATGGCGCGGGCCCAACAGCCCTCCCCGTGGCAAGACTATGA
This sequence comes from uncultured Pelagibacterium sp., assembly GCA_964429025.1. Lineage (GTDB taxonomy): Bacteria > Pseudomonadota > Alphaproteobacteria > Rhizobiales > Devosiaceae > Pelagibacterium. The sequence continues at coordinate 17,177 of CAYSBF010000031.1, read as the reverse complement.
CAAGGTCAGCCAGGCGCTCACCAAAAAGCTCATGGATCAGGTCTAGGCGCCGGAACTTCCAGGGCCATTGGCGCTTTGTCCCCGGCGGCCGGATTCCGGCCCTCAACTGGAGGCGCGGAAAAGTGCAGCTTGCCGCCTGTGTGCGTGTCGATCCGGCGCTCGTCGCCGAGGAAGCCCATCTAATCCATGTCAGCGATGAGGAGCCGGGGATACGACGCCGCCGGGCCGGCAAGGGCTTTAGCTATTTGGGGCCCGAGGGAAAGCCGGTGCGGGACGCCGAGACGCTGGCGCGTATCCGGCACCTTGCCATTCCCCCAGCCTGGACCGATGTGTGGATATGCGCGGATGCGGCCGGACACATTCAGGCGACCGGGCGCGACCAGCGCGGGCGCAAGCAGTACCGCTATCACGAGCGCTGGACCGAGATACGGGATGCGGCGAAATATTCGAGCCTTGCCGAATTTGCTGCTGCGCTGCCGCGCATAAGGGAGCGGGTCGATGCGGATTTGCGCCGCCGCGGCCTGCCGCGCGAGCGCGTCCTTGCCGCCATCGTCTGGCTTTTGGACCACACCATGATCCGGGTGGGGAATGCTGCCTATGCCGAAGAGAACCAGAGCTTCGGTTTGACGACGTTGCGCCGCAAGCATGTGGAGATCGAAGGGGCGAGGCTGCGCTTTGCTTTCAAAGGCAAGTCGGGCAAGCAGTGGAACCTCAAGCTGACCGATCGGCGCATCGCGCGCGTGCTCCGCTCGATCCAGGAGCTGCGCGGGCAAAGGCTGTTCCAATATGTCGATGAGCATGGCACCCGGCATGGCGTCAGCTCGGGCGATGTCAACGCCTATATCCAGGAGGCGTCGGGGGCGGACTTCACCTCCAAGCACTTCCGCACCTGGGGCGGTACGGTGCGCGCGCTCTCGCTTCTTGCCGGGGCCGAGCTGCCGGACAGCAAGCGCGCCCGCAATATCGCGCTCAACGCGGCGGTGGACGCGGTGGCCAGGCGGCTCGGCAACACCCGCTCGGTCTGTCGCAAATGCTATATCCATCCCGCCATCCCCCAGGGCTGGCTCGAGGGCAGGCTGGGCGAGGAGGTGTCGGGGCTTTCGCGTAAGCGGCGCAAGGGGCTCGACGGCCCGGAGAGCCTCACACTGCGCTGGCTCGAGCGCCAGGGCTAAGCCCCTGCCCCGACGGTTTTTTGCGCCCGCCACGGGAACCGGACATTTCCCGGTAGCCTTACCTCTATTGGAACCCAACGGGGGACGAGTGATGAACACGGACAAACCGCAGACGACAGACCAATTGCGCATCGCGATCGACCGCGGCGCCCAGGGCGACAAGGTCGATTTCCCTGACCCCGCGGCAGCGCCCCTGGGCACCGATGAGGAGGCTGCCGGCAACCCGCCCGAGGGTGAGGAAATTGCCAAGGAACCCGTAGGTACACGGCACATCAATGCGAGCCCCTGGATCGGTGCCGCCGCCTATGTCGGCGTCGCAGCGGTCATTCTTGCCGTCTTTGTGTTCATCGCCTTTTCGGCGAGCGGGTGACCCGAAAGACAAATGATTATGCAGCGGAGACTGGCGTGATGGACACGAACACCAGGGTCAGGCTCAGGACCGGGCGCACCATGCCGGTCATCGGGCTGGGAACATGGCAGCTCACCTCAGACACGGCAGGTGCAATAGAGCGCGCGCTCGAGCTGGGCTACAAGATGATCGATACCTCGGGCGATTATGGAACCCAGCCTGGCATTGCAGATGGCTTGCGCCGGTCCGGCATTGGCCGCGAGGATGTCTTCATCGTCACCAAGGTCGAGGAGACCGAGGACGCCTATGAATCGGCCAAGCGCAATGTGGGCGAGCTCGATATCGGCCATGCCGATCTCATTCTCATTCACCGTCCGCCGGAGTTCGGCGCGGGCGAGCGGCTGTGGGACGGCCTGATGCGCGCCCGGCAGGACGGCATCACAAGAGATATCGGGGTCTCCAATTATTCGGTCCAACAGCTCGAGGCGCTGACCGAAACGAGCGGGGAAACGCCAGCGGTCAACCAGATCGAATGGACCCCGTTCGGCCATTCAAGCGAGATGCTCGATTTCTGCCAGCGCTATGGCATCATCATCCAGGCCTATAGCCCGCTGACCCGCGGCGAACAGCTGTCCAGTCCGCGGCTGGCGACGATCGCCAGGGCCTATGGCAAGAAGCCCGCCCAGATCATCCTGCGCTGGAACCTGCAAATGGGCACCGTGCCGCTGCCCAAGGCGGGGATGCGTGAGCATCAGGCTGAGAATATCGCTATCTTCGATTTCGAACTCTCGCAGGCCGACATCGATCACCTCAACGGGTTCAACGAGCACTATTCGGCGCTGGGGGACCGGCTGCAATATGTCTAGAGCCGTTCAGGATGTGATTGAATCAAATCCTTGGCTCTAACTCTTTATTTTGTCGCGTGTCCGAACCGCAAAACCGTTTCCATCCCCGGTCAAGCCGGGGGACATGCTTTTGCTGGACACGCTCTAACGCGCGGCATCCGGCAGCTGCCTGCTCGATGCACTTGCGGCGCTGGGCAGGGGCACGAGTTCGCTCTCGATATAGGCGATAATCAGCCGGGTGAGCGCCGTGAGCGAGGCGATATGGGTGCGCTCCCAACCGTGGGAGGAATCGAGGGAAAAGCAAATGAGACCCGCCCGGATGTCCCAGCCCGCATCGATGGCTGCCGCACTGTCGGAGCGATAGGAGCGGAAGGTGTCGCGGACATGGGGAATGCCATTGTCCTCGCACAGGCGCACCAGGTGCCGTGCGATGGGCAGATCGAAAGGCCCCGTGCGATCGCGGAAGGCGATGGTGGCCGCATCATCACGCGTTGCCTGACCCGGTCCGGTAACGCCATTGTCGACGGCGACCAGTTCCTGGACCTGCTCGCGAAACCCATGCGTGCCGCCGATGCCGACCTCTTCGGAGATCGTAAAGAGGATCTGCGCGGGGATCGCGGGGGCCTTGCCTGAATCGGCGAAATGCTTGAGCGCAGTCAGCAGGCACGCAACGCCAGCCTTGTCGTCAAGGTGCCGGGAGACGATGAAGCCGTTGTCGGGGAACTCGGGCTGGGCATCAATGGCGACCACATCGCCGATGTTGACCGCTTCATATCCTTGTTCGCCGGTGTCGAGGCGGATTTCGAGATTGTCCCAATCGGCAGGCTGGGTATCGACTTCCGTATTGAAAAGATGCCCCGACGCCTTGAGCGGGAGAATGGTGCCGCGGATTTCGCCCGCATCGGTAAAGACGGTGCAGCGCGCACCTTCGGCAAATCGCGCCGCCCAGGTGCCGGTATTGCGCAGGGTAGGGCGGCCATTGGCGCGGCGGCCCGTGACCATGGCGCCGAGCGTATCGAGATGGGCGGCGAGTGCGCGCCTGGGTGATCCGCTGCCGATCCGGGTGTGAAGCACGCCGCGTCTTGTATAGGCGATGGGATAACCGAGTGCCTCGATCCATTCGGCGGTCTTTGCCACGGCTCGTTCGGTCATCCCGACAGGAGAGGGTGTTTCAACCAGTGTCCTGAGGGTGGTGGTGAGGTAGGCGGTGTCGATCACGGTGCGGACTTCCGTCGTTTGTCGCCGCGCCCTCGCGCCACGGGATCGTGGAGAAAATCGCCAGTCAGTTCGGCCTGGAGCCCGAGCATCGCTTTTTCGGCATAGGCCATGTGCTCGGCCATGATCCTCTGCACCGCCGCACCATCACCGCCGCGCATGGCCGCAATGAGCTGGTGCTGATATTCGATTCCTTCCTGGCGGGCGACGGGCTTGGGCTGGACATAGATGTCCCGGCAAATGGCGAGGTCCTTGAGGAGTCGCTGAAGGAAGCGGCAGATGAAGGCCAGAAGCGCATTGTCCGAATATTCGGCGACCACTCCATGAAAATCGAGCTCGGCCATGCGCTGGTCCCAGCGCTCCTGCGCGTCGGCTGGTTCGTGGTCGTAGATGGAAATGATGTCGTTGAGGCGCTTGTATCCGGCCTCGTCGATATTGGGCATGGCGCTGACGGCGACGAGCGGCTCGAGGGTCTTTCGCAGGGCGTAGATGTCGGAAATGGTCGGCGTCTTGGCAAAGAGATAGTTCGAGAGCAGGCTCATGGCGCGGCTTTCGGACATGGTCGCGATGAACGCCCCGCCGCCCGGACCCGTCCGGATAGTGATCAGCCCCTGGACTTCGAGCGCCTTGAGGGCTTCCCGTATCGTGCCCTTGGAGGCGGCGAACTGGTCCATCAGTTCGCGCTCCTGGGGCAGGCGGTCCCCGGGCTGCAACCCGTGCTCGATAATGGTGCGCTTGATGGCGTCGGCAATCTCGTCGGTGCGTTTGCGGCGCATGGGCGGGGGCAGCGCTATGGCGGTCGTCTCGGTCATTGCTTCTCGTATCACGCCGCGGCTCCGGAGCGGAGGCGGCACATTCTGGATTGCTTTAGAGGCTCGCGGCGTCGAGCCTCGGCGCGCTGGCGATCAGCTCTCTTGTATAGTCGTGCCCCGGCGCGGCAAACAGGTTTTCGGCAGTGGAAAGTTCGACCATTTCTCCCAGATACATCACCCCGACCCGGTCAGAGACCGATTCGACGACCGCAAGGTCATGGCTGATGAAGAGGTAGGAGAGGTCGAATGCCTTTTTGAGGTCGTCGAGCAGCAAAAGAACCTGCGCCTGCACCGAGACGTCGAGCGCGGAAACCGGTTCATCGAGCACCATGATTTTCGCTTCGGCGGCCAGCGCGCGGGCGATGGCGATGCGCTGGGCCTGCCCGCCGGAAAATTCGTGCGGATAGCGCTCGAGCGTGTCCTTGGGCATCTGCACCGCATCGAGCAGTTCGCGCTTGCGGGCGGCGCGTTTCTGCCCGTCATAGCCGCGCAGGAGACGCAATGGGATATCGAGGATATTGTCGATGGTCTTGCGGGGGTTGAGCGAAGCCACCGGGTCCTGAAAGACATATTGGATGGTCCGGCCGAAGGCACGGCTGCCCTTGGCGCGCAGGGCCGCAGCGTCCTGCCCGTCGATCTCCATCGATCCCGAGGTCGGGGTTTCGAGCCCGACCAGCATGCGCGCGATGGTCGATTTGCCCGAGCCGCTCTCCCCGACGATGGCCAGCGTTTCGCCGCGCCTGAGTTCAAAGGAAACGCCCTTGACGGCATGGACGGCGTGGCTCACCGCGCCGAAGAGAGTGCGCCTGCCGCCAAAGGTCTTGACGAGGTCCCTGACCGCGATGGCGTTGCTCATGACCCGCCCTCCGCAAAAAGCGGCCGGACATTTTCGAGGAATGCTCTGCCCTGGCCCAGTTCGGGGACGCAGGCGATGAGCTTTCTGGTGTAGTCGTGCCTTGGGGCCTTGAGAAGGTCCTTGGTGTTGCCTGTTTCGACGATCTCACCATCCTTCATCACCGCAACCCGGTCGCACATCTGGGCGACAACGCCGAAATCGTGGGTGATGAGCAAAAGCGCCAATCCGCGCTCGCGCTGCAGCTTTTGCAGAAGTTCGAGAATCCTTGCCTGAACCGTCACGTCGAGCGCCGTGGTGGGCTCGTCGGCAATGATGATGTCGGGGTCGTTGGCGAGCGCCATGGCGATGCCGATGCGCTGGCGCTGGCCGCCCGACATCTCGTGCGGGAAGGCATCGACGCGCTCGGCCGCGTCGCGAATGCCGACCTGCTCCATCAGTGCGATGGCGCGGGCGCGGGCCTCGGCCTTTCCCATGCTCTCATGGGCGAGAATGGCTTCGGCGATCTGCTCCCCGACCCGGTAGAGGGGATGGAGGGTCGTGAGCGGGTCCTGGAAAACATAGGCAATTTTTGATCCGCGCAATGCACGAATGCCCGAATGGGAGCGCGAGAAGACGTCCTCGCCCTCGATGCGGACCTCGCCATTGGTAATGATGCCGGGTGGGGAGGCAACGAGGCCCAGAAGCGAAAGCGCGGTCACCGATTTTCCCGATCCCGATTCTCCGATCAGCCCCAGGCACTCGCCCTTGTCGAGGGTAAAGGAGATGTTGGTGATCGCCGGGATTGCGGTGCGTCCGCGCTGGAAACTCGTCTCGAGATTGTGGACCTCGAGAATATCGTCCACCTTCGCCCGCTTTTGCGGCACACCGCGCCGGGCGATGCGGGTGACGGCCTGGGGGCGGGTCAGGTCGCCCGCGCGAAGACGGGGGTCAAGGACGTCGCGGATGCCGTCGCCCAGAAGGTTGATGCTCATCACCAGCGCAAAGATCATCAACCCTGGAATGATCGAGACATGCGGGGCGTTGAACAACAGGCGCCTGCCCTCGCCCAGCATCGAGCCGAGATCGGATTGTGGAGGTTGCGCGCCGAGGCCGAGAAAGGACAGCCCGGCGGTTTCAAGGATCATCCAGCCCACGGTCGTCGACATGGTGATGACGATCACCGGCAGCACATTGGGCAGAACTTCGGTGAAAAGGATCGCTGCGTGCGATTTGCCCGAGAGCCGCGCCGCATCGACGAACTCCCGGCTCGCCAGCCCCACGGTGATGCCGCGTACATTGCGCGCGAAAAAGGGTATGTTGACGATGGCAATGGCGTAGAGCGCATTGAGCAGCCCCGGCCCGAGCACGGCAACGATGGCGAGCGCGAGGAGGATGTAGGGGAAGGCCATCAGCATGTCGATGCCGCGCATCAGGACATTGTCAGTCGTCCCCCGCGCATAGCCCGAAACGAGCCCGATCACCGAACCGATGAGCGCGGCGATGGCGGTGGCGGAAAGCCCCACGGCAATCGAGACCTGGGTTCCCCAGATCAGCCGCGAAAGGATGTCGCGCCCCAGATGGTCTGTTCCCAGCAGATGGCCTTCAGACAATATCGGCTGGAGCCGGTTAGCGGGGTTGGTGATGTTTGGGTTGGGAATAGGAAGGAGCGGCGCAAGGAGCGCCAGTCCACAGATGATGGTCAGAACCACGAGCCCTGCGGCCGCGAGCCGGTTGTTGAGCAGCAGCGACCAGCTCGAGAGCCGAGCGGACGAGGCGGCGTTGGGAGCAGTCGCGAGCGCCTGAGTCATGTCTTGAGCCTCGGGTCGAGAAGCGCCTGGCCCACATCGGCAATGAGGTTGATCATCACATAGGTGACGGCGATGACCAGCACGCCGCCCTGGACGAGCAGGATGTCCCGGGTCGAGATAGCGTTGACTAGCATCGCGCCAATGCCGGGCCACTGGAACACGGTCTCGATATAGACCGCGCCCCCCATCACGAAACCGGCCTGAACCCCGATGACCGGGATGATCGAGACCAGTGCGGCTTTGAAGGCGTGGCGGTAAATGACGGCACGTTCATTGAGCCCCTTGGAGCGGGCGGTGCGCACGAAATCCTGCCGTAGCACTTCGAGCATCGCTGCGCGTGTTAACCGCGCGATGACGCCCGTTGCGACGATGGCAAGGGTGACGGCAGGCAGGATGAGGTGGCGCAGGAGGTCGGCAAGATCGCCCCCGCCATAGACGGCATACATGCCCGAGGCCGGCAGCACCCGCCATTGCACGGCAAAGATGAGGATAAAGAGCAGGCCGAGCCAGAAGGCGGGGGTGGAAATGCCGATAAGGACGAAAAAGGTGACGATGCGGTCGGTCCAGCCGAACTGGCGGACTGCCGAAACCACGCCGGCGAGGATGCCCAGGATCGAACACAGGACAAGGGAAGCGCCGGCGAGGATCAGCGTTGCCGAAAAGCGCTCGAGGATTTCGTCGAGCACCGGACGGTTGAGAATGAAGGAGCGGCCGAAATCGCCCTGAAGGAGGTTCCCCACCCAGACGAAATACTGCTCGTAAAGCGGGCGGTCGAGCCCGAGATCGCGGTTGATGCGCGCGACGTTTTCGGGCGTTGCGTAAGAGCCGAGGATCGCAAGCGCCGGATCGCCGGGAATGAGCGCCATGATGCCAAAGACGATGACCGAAAGTCCGATGATCACCGGTATGGCATAGAGCAGACGCTTGAGAATGTAGCTGGCCATGCCCGTCCCTCGACTGGTCCGCTCCCCTCGCGGCTTTCCCGCCTTTAGGGAATTCCCCCGGGCCGGAGCCAGGGGGAATTCAAGCGGATATGGCGGTTGAGCGCTACTGCTTGGTCACCGGGTGCAGCCGCAGGTTGAAGTCGGGCTGCAATTCAAAGCCCTGAACATTGGCGGTCGAGACCGCATTCTGCTTCCAGTTGGCAACGAAGATCCAGGGCGCGTCGTCATGGACGATCTCCTGGACCTGCCGATAGGCCTCGGCGCGGGTTTCCTGATCGGTCGCGGTGCGCGCCTCTTCGAGCAGCGCGTCGACCTCCTCGTTGGAATAATAACTGGAGTTGAACCCGCCATTCTCGGGCCAGGCTTCGGTTCGCAGGGTGAGGAAGGGCAGGGTGTCGGGATCGGTAGTCATCCAGGCCATTTCGGCCATGTCCGCCTTACCCTCAAGGCCCGGATTGACCTCGGCAAGGAAGGTGTTCCACTCATAGGTTTCGATGGTCACATCGAACCCCACCGCTTCGAGATCGGCCTGGATCGCGGTCCCCATCGGCACAGGATCGAGCATGCCCGAGCCCCCTTCGGTGACATAGAAGGTCACCGCTAGATCTTCGGCTCCGGATTCCTCGATGAGCTGGCGCGCCATATCGGGATCGTAGGGGTACGGCTCAACGCTCTCATTGTGGGCCCAGTTGAAGGCCGGCGGGATCGGGCCTGCGGACACATCCGCCGTTCCCTGCAGCACGTCGTTGACGAGCGTTTCCTTGTTCACCGCGTAATTGGCCGCCTGGCGCACCAGCTTGTCGGCGAAGGGGCCTTCCTTCATGTTGAGCATGACGTACCAGACATGCGGGCCGGTGGCCTCATGGATCTGGAACATCGCGTCATCGGCAAACATCGACACATTGTCGGGCGGCACTTCGACCATGATGTCGATCCCGCCCGAGAGCATTTCGGCAACGCGGGTGTTGGCGTCGGTGATCGGGCGGAAGACGACAGTCTCCATGCCGGCGGGATCGCCCCAATAGTCATCATTGCGCGATACGACGACGCGGGTGTTGGACTGCCATTCCTCGAACCGGAACGGGCCGGTGCCGACCGGATTACGGCCGAAATCCTCTCCATGTTCGGCAACCGCGGTCGGCGAGACGATGCCGCCCGTATTGGTGGCCAGATTGGTAAGGAATGGCGCAAAGGGCTGGCCGAGCGTGAACTCCACCGTATATTCGTCAACGACCCGCGTTTGCGTGATGTCGGCAAAGTTGAACGAGAGCGGGAACGGCCCGGTTTCGTAATAGGGGTGGTTCTCGTCGAGCATGCGATCGAAGGTGAACTTCACCGCCTCGGCGTTGAACGGGGTGCCGTCGTGGAAGGTCACCCCTTCGCGCAGCGTGAAGGTATAGGTGAGGCCGTCCTCTGAAATCGTCCAGTCGGTGGCCAGTGCCGGCTCGACCTCCAGCGTGCCTTCCCTGAACCGGACCAGCCCCTCAAAGATGTTGGTCGTGATACGGAAGTCATTGGCCGCCGTGGAAACCTGCGGGTCAAGCGATTGCGGCTCGGCGATCTGGCCGACCACGAGCACGTTGGGCGGGGTTTGCGCCACGCTGGGCGACGCGGCCAGCAATACGGCCAGGGCAACCCCTCTCAGAAGGCTTTTCATGACAGTCCTCTCCTTTGCTTTACCTGTTCCCGTCTTGGCTGCGGGAACTCGCTCCAGTTAAAGAATTTATCAGCATAAATAGACAGCGCAAGGCATTTATCGTAATAAATGGCCCAGCCGCCGAATGAGAGATTTCATGACCTTTTCCATTGTTGCCCGCGATCCCGTTTCAGGCGCCTTCGGTGTTGCAACGGCTACGGGCGGTCCCGTGGTCGGTTCGCTGGTGCCCCATGCCCGCGCCGGTGTGGGCGCGATCGCCACCCAGGGCTACACCAACCCCCTCTACGGCTTTGATGGCATGGAAATGCTTGGGGCCGGCGAAAGTGCCGGGACGGTGGTGAAATTGCTGGTCGATGCCGATGCCGGGCGCGACAGGCGTCAGCTTGTCGTCATCGACAGCCAAGGACGGAGCGCGGGCTGGAGCGGCGAAAGCCTGACCCCGCAAGCAGGCATGATCCTTGAAGAAGGAGTTGCCGTCGCCGGCAATCTGCTGGCCAGTACCGATGTGCTCGCGGCCATGGTTTCGGCCTATCGGGCGGCGGAGACGCAGCCACTGGAAAGGCGGCTTCTTGCCGCTCTTGGCGGCGGTGCTGGGGCAGGGGGTGATGCCCGCGGCATCCGTTCGGCCGCCATTCGCACCTATACCGATCAGCCCTATCCGCGCTACGATCTGCGGATCGATTTGGATCGCGACCCGATTGCGGCGCTGGCGGCGCTTTTCGAGGAGGTCGACGGGCCCGGCTATGGCGATTTCTATGCCGGCCTGCCGCGCAGGCCGGCCGGGGCCGATTAACCTGGTTGAAGATGCGGCAGAGCCTGCCGCTCACAGTCCCGAGCGTTCAGGCGCCGAGACCGCCGAGCGAGATATATTTGGTGACCAGATATTCCTCGATCCCCTGTTTCCCGCCTTCGCTGCCAAGCCCGCTTTCCTTGACCCCGCCGAACGGGGCAACCTCGGTGGTGATGAAGCCTTCATTGACCCCGACAAGCCCATATTCGAGCGCATCGGCGACGCGGAAGGCGCGGCCAAGGTCGCGGGTAAAGAAATAGCAGGCCAGGCCATAAGGCGTATCATTGGCGATGCGCACCGCCTCCTCTTCGCCCGAAAAGCGATAGACGGCGGAGACGGGCCCGAAGATCTCCTCGCGCGCGATCTTCATGTCCGTTGTCGCGCCGGAAAGGACGGTCGGCTCAAAGAAATTGCCGCCCAGCGCGTGGCGCCCGCCCCCGGCCACGACCTTGGCGCCATGGCCCGTTGCATCGGCGATCAGTTCCTCGACCTTCTTGACCGCATTTTCATCGATCAGCGGCCCCTGTTCGATCCCCTCATCGGTGCCGCGGCCGACCCTCAAAGCCTTTGAGCGTTCGGCGAGCCTTTCAACGAAGGCGTCGTGGATGCCGTCTTCGACAAGGAAGCGATTGGTGCAGACACAGGTCTGGCCGGCATTGCGATATTTTGAAAGCATCGCCGCATCGACGGCCTTTTCGAGATCGGCGTCGTCAAAGACGATGAAGGGAGCATTGCCGCCCAATTCCATCGAGACCTTTTGACCGTCGCCGCCGACTGGGCAATCAGCGTCTTGCCCACTTCGGTCGAGCCCGTAAAGGTCACCTTGCGAACCTTGGGATTGGCGGTGAGTTCACCCCCGATCTCTCGCGCCGAGCCGGTGACGACGTTGACGACGCCTTTGGGCAGCCCTGCCATCTCGGCGAGCGCGCCCCAGGCGAGACCAGAATAGGGGGTTTGCGAGGCGGGCTTGATGACGACGGTGCAACCGGCGGCGATTGCGGGACCGACCTTGCGCGAGAGCATCGAGGAGGGGAAGTTCCAGGGCGTTATCGCCGCGCATACCCCCGCCGGCTCCCTGGTCACCAGAAGCTTGCGGTTCTTGAAGGGCGAGGGGACGATATCGCCATAGACCCGGCGGGCTTCTTCGGCGAACCAGCGAATATAGGCCGCGGAAAGATTGAGTTCGCCTTTGGCTTCACCAAGCGGCTTGCCCTGTTCGGAGGTGAGAATGAAGGCCAGCTCGTCCGTGTTGGTGCGGATGGCCTCGTAGAGCGCGAACAGCATGTCGGCGCGCTCGGCGGCAAGCGTTGTCTTGAAGGTCTCAAAGGCGGCCGCTGCCGCGTCGATGGCGCGGCGTGTCTCGGCCGCCCCGCTGTTGGGCACCTGGCCGACGAGAGAACCATCGGCGGGGTTGAAGACATCAATCGTCTTTCCCGAGTCCGCCGGCACCCATTCCCCATTGATGAGATTGACGTTGTAGCGCAACAGATCGGTCATGGGGGCTCCTTGAAAAACGGCTGGGCCGGAGCGCGGTCAGTTGTTGCGGACGGTCCAGGCAATGACCTCGTTGATCACCTGGGCGAGCGCAGCATCGAGCGCAGGCACCGTGCCGGCCGCCCCGGTTCCGGTGACAGGGACAGAGGCGCTGAAGGCGGAGGATGCAACGATGCGGCGGTCCCAGTCGTCGACCAGCCTTACATTGACGCGCACCACGGCCTGGCGGCCGGCGGCCACATCAAGTTCGAAGGCGCGGATATCGGAGGCCAGAACCCGGTCGGGGTTGAGCGGATCGCTCGTCCGGCCGATATTGGTGACGCCCGCATCCTGGAAAGCCTGCACCAGCCGGGTCTGGACCAGCCTTGGCAGGCGGTCCGACCATTGGGCGTCGGGGAGATAGCTCAGAACGCCGCCCGCCTCGCGCACGATGATGCGGTCGGTGTCATAGGTCTGGATGGTTTCGGGTTCCGAGATCAGCACCGTGCGGCTTGGCCGGCGGGCTGCGGCCTGGGTCGCAGTGGCGCTGAGATCATAGGTTATGGGTGCCCGTCCCCCCATGCATCCGGCAAGGGCACCGAGAGCGCCGGCGGCCGAAACAACCAGAAGGCTGCGGCGGGTGAGGGTCGGTTGAATTGGCCTGGAGCGTTGCGTCATTGACCCTGGTAATCTCTTACTGTCTCGCCGCCGAATATCAGAAGCTGCGGGTTACGCTCGAAGTTGGCAAGTATACGGTCGAGCCGCCGCAAGGTTCCCCGGGCCTCATTGGCGAGGGCAGTGTATTCGCCCAGCCCGCGATTGGTAAAGCCGGTCAGGCCGGTGGTGATTTCGCTGGTGCGCGCATCGAGGTTCTCGGCAAGTGTCCTTATGGCGCGGGAGGTTTCGGCAAGGTCGCTAAAGAGCGTTGCACCTTCGTCCGATCCGACCATTTCATCGACGCGGCCAGTGATGATCTCGATCTGGTCGGCCGTGTTCATCAGACTCTCGGTCAGAGCCCTCGCATTCTCGATAATCTCGCTCACCGCCGGCGCGCCCTCTCCGAGCGAGGCCGAGAAGGCATCGATATTGTTCATCGCCCGTTCGATGACCTCGGGGTCGACCGCGCTGGATGCATCATCGATCATGCGCAGGGTCTGCTGCAGCCCGTCCGAAATGCCGGACAGATTGCGAGCCAGTGACTGGGCGTCGTCGAAAAAGCCGTCGATGTTCTCGGTGTTGCGCGCAAGCGAGGCGGAAAATTCCTCGATATTGGCAAAGGTCTCGCGCACCTGGTCGGGCGGCACGGCCTCGACGACCTCGCGCACTTCCTCGGTGAGATTACGCAATTCCTCAGCGAGCGGGCCGATCTGATCGGCCGTCTGGGTGAGGCTCGCCAGAAAGCCTTCGAGCCCCCCGGCATTTGTTGCGAGCGCCTCCGAGAAGGTTTCCGCATTGGCGATGGTTGTCGTCAGCGCGGCTTCGTTATCGGAAAAGAAGCGCTCGACACGGGTGAAGGTGTTGCTCGCACTTTCGAGCGCCGTTCTGGCGGAAGCAAGGATGGCGGCAAAGTCGGAATCCTCGCCCATGCCGATATTGTCGGCGAGCGCCGAGAGCGAGGTGGCCAGCTCCTCTACGCTGGCGATGGTGCGTGAGACGCTGTCGGCGTTCTGGCCCAGAAATTCATCGATGCGGGCGAGGGTGGATTCGGCGCTGGCAACGATATCGCGCGCGCCCTCGACAATGAGCTGGAAATCTGAAGGTTCGCCCATAAGCATGGCCGCGTCCCGGCCTGGCGGAATGGCGAGGGGACCGGCGGCGAGCGTGCCGCCCAGCAGCTGGATATGGGCCATGCCCGTGAGCCCCTGGATTTCGAGTAGGGCGCGGGTGTCGTTCATCACCGGCGTGTTTTCTTGAACAGCGATGCGCGCGATGACGCGACTGGGGTCACCGGGGTCAATTCTCACTGCGGTGACGTCGCCGACCTTGATGCCGTTAAAGAGCACGTCCGTGCCACCGCTGAGCCCGGCGACCGAACCGGTAAAGACGACATCATAGGGCGTGCGAGGACCGGCGCTGTCGGCGGCATTGAACCAGTAGACGAAGCCGAACAGGGCGGCGATCACAGCGCTCGCAAACAAGCCGACCAGGGCGAAATTGGCCCTATTTTCCATTCCTCACCGCCTCCAGATGCCGCGCGCGCGGCCCTTTGAAATAGTCATTGAGCCAGGGATCATCGGATTTGAGCATCTCCTCCATTGTCCCCATGGCCAGAAGCCTGCCCTTGCCGAGCGCAGCAATACGGTCGCAGGCTGCGGCCAGACTATCAAGGTCGTGGGTGACCATATAGACAGTAAGGCCGAGCGTGTCGCGCAGCGAAACGACAAGTTCGTCGAACCGTGCCGCGCCGATCGGATCAAGCCCTGCGGTGGGTTCGTCGAGAAAGAGGATGTCAGGGTCGAGCGCCAGGGATCGCGCCAGCGCCGCGCGCTTGGTCATGCCCCCTGACAATTCGGACGGGTAGAGATGGGCTGCCTCGGGCGGCAGACCGACAAGGTCGATCTTGTAGCGCGCGATGTCGCGGCGGGTGCGCGGGCTGATCGAAAAATGCTCGCGCATGGGAAATTCGACATTCTCGAGCACGGTCAGGGCGGAAAAAAGCGCGCCCTGCTGGAACAGGACGCCCCAGCGCTGCTCGGTGCGCAGCCTTTCGCGTGGAGCCATTGTGCCATAATCCCGGCCAAAGACCCTGATCGTGCCTGCCGTCTTGGGCAGGAGCCCGACAATCGCTCGCAGGGTCACCGATTTGCCCGAACCCGAAGGGCCGATGACGCCGAGAATTTCACCCCTCTGCACCGAAAAACTCAGCCCCTCGATGACGCGATTGGCGCCGAAGGCCACCGAAAGCCCGTCGATCTCGAGAATGGGTGTCTGCTCTGCCATGGGCTAGAATCCAATGGCGGCGAAGAACACCGCGAACAGGCCATCGACCACGATGACAAGGAAAATGGCGCGGACGACCGATGCAGTGGTGCGCCGGCCGAGCGATTCCGCGCTTCCCTTGACCTTGAAGCCTTCATTGATCGCGACGAGGCCGATGATGAAGGCCATGGCGGGCGCCTTGATCATCCCCACCATCAGGCTCTGCATGGACAAGGCGTCGCGCAGGCGGTCGATGAAGATTTCAAAAGGGATGTCGCCATAGGTGCGGGCAACGATCGCCGCTCCGGCAAGCCCGGCAAGCGAGGCGATGAAGGCCAGGAGCGGCATGCCGATGATGAGCGCCGCCATGCGCGGGAGAACGAGCGCGCGATAGGGATCCACACCCATCACCGATAGCGCATCGAGTTCCTCACGCATGCGCATCGAGCCGATTTCTGCGGTGATCGCAGATCCGGAGCGCCCCGCGACCATGATCGCGGCGAGCAGCAGTCCGACCTCGCGCAGCATCAGTATGGCGGCGAGATCGACGACATAGATCGAGACACCGAAATTGCGCAATTGCAGGATCGTTTGCTGGGTGATGATGGCGCCCACGACCACCGATATCAGCACGATGATGGGCACCGAGCGGAATACGATGAGGTCGAACTGATTGACAAAGGCGGTGAAGCGGAAACGGCCGCGTCCGGCAAAGGAGGTGGCAAGCGCCGTCAGCGTCTGCCCGAATACGGCGGAGAGCCCGATTGCGTCGTCGAGCGCCTCGATGATGGCGCGGCCAAAAGCATCGAAGGGGCGCAGAATCAGGGGGACAGATGCGCCGCGCCGGGCTTCCGGTGCCGGCCGGTCCGCAGCAACGCGCTTCAAGAGCGCAAGATGGGAGGCGCGGCCCCCGGTGATCTCGATCTTGCTTCCTGCATCGAGGGCTGCGCGCTGGGCGGCTACAATCAGCCAGGCGCCGACGGTATCGAGTTCGGCAATCGCGCCAAGATCGAATATTGCGGTCTTCGGCGCGGGTTTTAACTGTCTTACCGGCTCGACTGCGCGTTCGAGCCTGCGCGCCTGATCCCCCGTCCAGTTGCCGGACAGTCTGAGGGCGGTGGTCTCGCCGTTCCTTTCGATGTCGAGCCGCGCGGGCGCGGGTTCGGCGATCCCGGAGTTCATCGGTTTGCGGGTGCGTTCCTCACTGATTCCGGATGGTTAGCATAAAGAGGACACGCTTGTCGCCAAATCGCCTCCGTCGAGCGGCTTGTTCCTAACGCAATTCGGCAAGTGTTTCGGTCAGCGCTTGGCGGGCGATGGCCAAATCCTCGTCCGGGCCGACGCTCATCCTGATCGTGCGCGCCAGAACCGGCGCTGTGGGCTTGCGCACAAAAACCCCGCGTTCTGCGAGCCCCTTCAGCACAGCCTGGGCGAAATCGGCGTCCCGTCCGCAATCGATGGCGACAAAATTGGTGGCCGAGGGAATGGCGACGAGGCCCAGATCCCGGGCAAAGCTCGCGATCATGTCACGCGCCCGCGCAATCTTGCCGATGACCGCGTTGAGATAGGCCTCGTCGCCAAGCGCAGTCAGTGCTGCGGTCTGAGATATCTTGGTGACGCCGAAATGATTGCGGATGCGGTCAAAGCCAGTGATGATCTCGGTGTCGCCAACACAATAGCCGACGCGCAGCCCGGCTAGCCCATAGGCCTTGGAAAAGGTCCTGAGGCGCAAGAGGTTCGGGCGGGCAAATCCGATCGGGGGCATCGTCCCATCGGGCGCGGTCTCGCCATAGGCCTCATCGAGGACGATCAGGGTCTCGGCAGGGACCGCATCGACGAAGGCCTCGACCTCGGGTGCGGACCACCAGGTGCCCATGGGATTGTCGGGGTTGGCAAGATAGACGATCCGGGTTGGCGCCTTCCTGGTTCCGGCGGCAAGCGCTTCGAGATCCTCGTGATCATCGCGATAGGGCACCGTCGCGAGGTCCCCGCCCTGGGCAGCGACATGATAGTTGAAGGTGGGGTAGGCGCCCAGCGAGGTCACGACGCGGTCGCCGGGCGCAAGAAAGAGCCGGCAGATGAGGCCCTGGAGCGAGTCGATGCCCTCGCCGATCGAGATGGAGCCGGCGGGCGTGCCGAGCTTTGCCGCGAGCGCTGTTTTTAGCTCGAACCATTCGGGATCGCCATAGGTCCAGACATCGGGCGCCGCCGCAGCGATGGCGGCGATGACCTTGGGCGAAGGACCGAACCCGCTTTCATTGGCGCCGAGCCGGGCCCGCGTCCTGACCCCCGTCTGCCGTTCTATGGCTTCGGGTGCGAGAAAGGGAATGGTCGGGGGAAGGGCTTTTATGATCGGGG
>CAYSBF010000030.1:4256-25697 GCA_964429025.1 uncultured Pelagibacterium sp. | reverse complement strand
TTCCGGCGTTGCCGGAACCGCTTGCAAGTCCCCCACAAGGGGGGAGGTGCTGGTTCCGTGCGTTTGGAGACAGCCAAGGAAAGAACGCACCCTCCCCTTGATGGGGAGGGCTGGGGAGGGGTGAGGCCACACGCTCCGCATCTCATGCGTGTCGCTCCATGATCCCCTTCGCCGAACTCGTCACCGCGACCAATTTCTCCTTTCTGCGCGGCGCTTCGCACGCGCAGGACCTTGTGCTCGCCGCGCTGCTGCTCGGCCAGTCCGGCATCGGGATCTGCGACCGCAATTCGGTGGCCGGGGTGGTGCGCGCCTATGGGGCGCTCGAGGATCTGCGCGAGGGGCAATTGCCGGTTGAAAAGCTGCGTGAGGGTTCGGCGCCGGGCGAGAAAACCATTATCGAGCATTATCGCGAGGAAGACCTTCCGCTTTCTCCTGCCGAACTCGCGGGCCGCGCAAAAGATTTCAAGCTCGCGGTGGGTGCGCGGCTGGTCTTTAAAGACGGCACGCCCGACATCGTCGTCTACCCCCAGGACCGTGACGGCTGGGGCCGGTTGTGCCGGCTGCTCACGCGCGGGAATCTCAGAGGAAAAAAGGGCGAGTGCCCACTCGAATTTTCCGATCTGAGGTTCTCGACCGCCGGGCTCAACCTCATCGTCATGCCGGGCGGTGATCAAGGACGGCTCGAAGCCGTGCTCAACGAGCTTGCCCGCTCGACCGCCGGCGCGGTCTGGCTCGGCGCGCCCATGACCTATCGCGGAGACGACCGCCGCCGTCTGATGGCGCTCAAGGCGTTGGCCCAGCGCACCGGCATCCCCCTGATCGCCACCAATGACGTGCTCTATCATGCTCCCGAACAGCGCGACCTCCAGGACATTCTGACCTGCATCCGCGAGGGGGTGACCATCGAGAATGCCGGGCTGCTTTTGCAGGCCAATGCCGAGCGGCATCTAAAGACGCCCCAGGAGATGGCAAGGCTTTATGCCGACGCTCCCGAGGCCGTTGCCGAGACGCAAATTTTTCTTCAGAGCCTAGATTTCTCGCTCGCAGAACTGCGCTACCAATATCCCGAGGAGCCCATCCCCCTTGGCTATACCCCGCAGGCATGGCTCGAGGAGCTGACCTGGCGGCGCGCCGGAATGCGCTATCCGCAAGGCATTCCCGAGAAGGTGCAAGGGCTGCTGCGCGATGAGTTGAAGCTCATCGCCGAGCTTGACTATGCCTGCTATTTCTTGACCATCAACGATATCGTGCGGGTGGCCGAGAACATGGGCATTCTGTGCCAGGGGCGCGGCTCGGCGGCCAATTCCGCGGTCTGTTACGTGCTCGGGATCACCGCTGTCGATCCCAATGAGAACGAGCTGCTCTTTGCCCGCTTTCTTTCCAAGGAACGGCGCGAGCCGCCCGATATCGATGTCGATTTCGAGCATGAGCGGCGCGAGGAGGTCATCCAGCACATCTACAAGCTTTATGGCCGCGAGCGCGCGGGCATTGCGGCGACCGTCATCTCCTACCGGCCCAAAAGCGCCATCCGCGAGGTGGGCAAGGCGCTGGGGCTGAGCGAGGACATCACCGCCCGCATCGCCTCGACGGTCTGGGGAAGCTGGGGCGGGACCAGGCTGCCTGCCGACCACATAAGGCAGGCCGGGCTCGACCCGGACAACCCCACCATCCTGCGCGCGGTTTCGCTGGCGTCCCGCGCCACCTCTCCCAGCATGTGGGCGGGTTCATCCTCACCCAGGGGCGGCTCGATGAATATGTGCCCATCGGCAATGCCGCAATGGCCGACCGCACCTTCATTGAATGGGACAAGGACGATATCGACCGGCTGGGCATGATGAAGGTCGATGTGCTGGCGCTCGGCATGCTCACGGCGATCCGGAAATCCTTCGAGCTGATCCACCACCATTATGGAAAGGTCTATGACCTTGCGAGCGTGCCGCAGGAAGATCCCGCCGTTTACGACATGCTCTGCCGGGGCGAATCCATCGGGGTCTTCCAGATCGAGAGCCGGGCCCAGATCAACATGCTGCCGCGCCTGCAGCCGCGCGAGTTTTACGATCTCGTCATCCAGGTCGCCATCGTCCGCCCCGGCCCCATACAAGGCGACATGGTCCATCCCTATCTCAGGCGGCGCAACAGGGAAGAGGCGGAGGATTATCCCTCCCCCGCCCCGCCGCACGATCCCGACGAACTCAAAAAAGTGCTCAGCCGCACCCTCGGCGTGCCGCTTTTCCAGGAGCAGGCAATGAAGATCGCCATGGTCGCGGCCGAATTTTCCGAGGTCGAGGCCAACCGGCTGCGCAAGGCCATGGCGACCTTCCGGCACAATGGCACGATCGGCCAGTTCGAGAAGATGATGGTCGAGCGCATGGTCAGGCGCGGCTATGGCCGTGACTTCGCCCAGCGCTGTTTCGACCAGATCAAGGGGTTCGGCGAATATGGCTTTCCCGAAAGCCATGCGGCAAGTTTTGCCAAGCTCGTCTATATCTCCGCATGGATCAAGCATCACTATCCGGACGTCTTTGCCTGCGCGCTGCTCAATTCCCAGCCCATGGGCTTTTATGCTCCTGCCCAGATCGTGCGCGATGCGCGCGAGAACGGGGTCGAGACCCGACCGGTGGACGTCAATTTCAGCGCCCATGACAATACGCTCGAGGCCGCCGAGAACCGGCGCGCCCTGCGCATCGGCTTTCGCCAGATCGACAGCTTCAAGAAGGAATGGTCGGCCCGCATCCTGGCCCATCGCGGCAATGGCTATAAAAGTATCGAGGATGTCTGGCAGCGCACCGGACTTCCGCATCGCGCGCTGACCCTGCTGGCCGATGCCGATGGCTTCACCTCGCTCGGGCTCGACCGGCGCGAGGCTTCATGGGCGGTGCGGCGCCTGCCCGATGATGATCCCCTGCCGCTTTTTGCCCATGCGCAAGCGCGCGAGCTTGGCGCAGAACCGGACATGAACCTGCCCGATATGGCGCCCGCCGAACATGTCATTGCCGACTACCAGACCGTCCGCCTGTCGCTCAAATCCCACCCCATGGCCTTTTTGCGCGATTATTGCGACCGGCAGGGCTTTGTCAGCTGCGCGGGGCTCGCCGCCCGTCGCGACGGCGCCCGGGTGAGGGTTGCCGGAATCGTGCTGGTGCGCCAGCGCCCCGGCAAGGGCAATGCGCTTTTTATGACCATCGAGGACGAAACGGGCATCGCCAACGGGCTGATGTGGGCGCGGCGGTTCGAGAACGGCTATCGCGGCCCGTTCATGGCCGCGCGGCTCGCGGTGATCGAGGGCGAGGTGCAAAAGAGCAAGGAAGGTGTGATCCATGTCATCATGAGCGCGGTTTACGACCGCTCGGACCTGCTCGACGGGCTGGCTGCCGGCCGGCACATGGTGCCCCAGCACGCCCCTGCCGATGCCATCCGGCACCCGGTCCGCACCCGCCTCCACGGGCACCCCCGCGATGTGCGCGTGGTGCCGAAATCACGGGATTTTCACTGAGGTGCCGGATGGGTCTGGCGAGCATCGCGCACCCCTCACCCCCGACCCCTCTCCCTCAAGGGGAGAGGGGCTCGAAAGCCGATACATCCACGGAGTTCTCTTCTCCCCTTGAGGGAGAAGGTGGTCGGAGCGAAGCGGAGGTCGGATGAGGGGTGCAGCGATGCTGACCAAAGGCACAGGGTTTTGCCTTATGCCCGATCTTGCAATCCCCGCCACAGCGCGCTATATCACCACGAACAATCTCAGAACCAATGAGAGAGTGGGTGCCAACCGGCCCCGCTCTTTTTTGTTACCCGAAACCGGATCGCATGGCCGAGATCACCAACCACAAACGCTATATCCGCGAGACCCCGCTCGAGGCGCGCATTTCCGCGATCGTCGAGCCGGTGGCCCAGTCGCTGGGCTATGACCTCGTGCGCGTGCGGGTGACCCAGGACAATGGCTGCACGCTCCAGATCATGTGCGAAGACGACAAGGGGCGCTTCACCATCACCGATTGCGAGGCGCTCAACGCCGATCTCTCGCCGGTGCTCGACCTCGAGGACCCGATCGATCGCGAATATCATCTCGAGATCTCCTCCCCCGGCGTTGACCGGCCGCTCGTCCGCGCCCGCGATTTTGCCGCCTATATCGGCCATGAAGCCAGGGTCGAGCTTGCCGAGATGATCAACGGGCGCAAGCGCTTCCGCGGCGAGATCGTTGCGGCCGATGACGAGACGTTCTCGATCCGCCTGCCCGATGCGCCCAAGGACGAGGACCCGGTCCACCGCCTGCCGCTTGTCGCGCTGGCCGAAGCCAAGCTGATCCTTACCGACAAACTGCTCGACGCGGCCCGCGCGATGCAGGCCCAGGACCCCGAATTCGACGACGAGGACGGGGATATCGAAACCATTTATGAAGACGAATCCGACGGCGACGACGCCGGGACACGCAACTAGGGAGTTCTCCGAATATGGCCGTTTCAGCCAACAGGCTTGAGCTTTTACAGATCGCCGATGCGGTGGCCCGCGAAAAATCCATCGACCGCATGATCGTGATCGAGGCGATGGAAGAGGCGATCCAGCGCGCCGCCAAGGCCCGCTATGGCGCGGAAACCGAGGTCAAGGCCGAGATCAACCCCAAGACCGGCGAATTGCGCCTGTGGCGCCTGCTCGAAGTGGTCGATCGTGTCGAGGAATATGGCCGCCAGATCGCGCTCGAAGACGCAAAGGCACGCAATGACGCCGCCAAGCTCGGCGATTATGTCACCGAGCCGCTCCCGCCAATCGAATTCGGCCGCATCGCGGCCCAATCGGCCAAGCAGGTCATCGTCCAGAAGGTCCGCGATGCCGAGCGCGAGCGCATGTATGAGGAATATGCAGACCGCATCGGGGAGATCGTCAACGGCACGGTCAAGCGCGTCGAATATGGCAATGTCATCGTGGATCTTGGGCGCGGGGAAGCGATCATCCGCCGCGACGAACTGATCCCGCGCGAGCAGTTCCGCTATGGCGACCGCGTGCGCGCCTATATCTATGACGTCCGGCGCGAACAGCGGGGGCCGCAGATCTTCCTCTCGCGCACCCATCCCCAGTTCATGGCCAAACTCTTCCAGCAGGAAGTGCCCGAAATCTATGACGGCATCATCACCATCCGCTCGATCGCCCGCGATCCGGGCAGCCGCGCCAAGATCGCGGTGACGTCCTCGGATTCCTCGATCGATCCGGTCGGCGCGTGCGTGGGCATGCGCGGCTCCCGCGTTCAGGCGGTGGTTGGAGAATTGCAGGGCGAAAAGATTGATATTATCCCCTGGACGAACAATATAGCAGATCTGGTCGTTTCCGCGCTCCAGCCTGCCGATGTGGCCAAGGTGGTGCTCGACGAGCAGGCCGAACGGGTCGAGGTTGTTGTTCCCGATGAGCAGCTTTCACTCGCCATCGGTCGCCGCGGACAGAATGTGCGCCTTGCTTCCCAGCTTATCGGCTGGGATATCGATATCCTGACCGAGCAGGAAGAATCCGAGCGCCGGCAGAAGGAATTTTCCGAACGCACCAGCCTGTTCATGGACGCGCTCGACGTGGACGAGATGGTGGCCCAGCTTCTGGCCTCCGAGGGCTTTTCCTCGATCGAGGAACTGGCCTATGTGGACATCTCGGAAATCGCCTCCATCGCCGGGTTCGACGAGGAGACGGCAACCGAGATCCAGAACCGTGCCACCGAATATCTCGATGCGCTCGAGCGCGAGCAGGACGAAGAGCGCAAGAAGCTCGGTGTCGAGGACGCGCTCTATGACATCGCCGGGCTCAATGCCGCCATGCTGGTGGCGCTGGGCAAGGACGGGATCAAGACGGTCGAGGATTTCGCCGGCTGCGTTGCCGACGATCTCATCGGCTGGTCCGAGCGCAAGGATGGCGAGACGAAGCGCTTTGACGGCGCCTTGAGCGAATTCCCGCTTTCGCGCCAGGAGGCCGAAGACATGATCATGGCCGCCCGCCTCAAGGTCGGCTGGATCACCGAGGACGACCTGCCCCAGGCCGAGGCAGAGCAAGAAGAGGTCCTGGAAGAAAGCGGGGCCGCCGAATAAGGGGCAATCGGGGCGTGGCGCGCGACAAGGACATGATGCGCCAATGCGCGCTCACCCGCACCGAAAGGCCGGTTTCCGAGCTCATCCGGTTCGCGGAATCGCCCGATGGTGTGATCGCGCCCGATGTGGATGCCAAGGCTCCCGGCCGCGGCGTCTGGATAACGCTTTCACAATCGGCCGTTGAAGCGGCGGTCAGGAAGAAAGTGTTTTCAAGGAGCCTCAAGGCGGCGGTCGAAGTGCCGCCCGACCTTGCGCTCCTGACCCGCTCGCGGTTAGAACAGCGCCTCGCGGGGGCGCTCGGCCTGGCCCGCAAGGCGGGAGCGCTGGTGACGGGCGCCGCCAAGGTTGCGGCGCTGGTCGAAAAAAGAGGGGCAGCGGCGCTGATCACGGCCAGCGACGCAGCACCGGACGGCCGCCGCAAGATGCTCCAGTCGGTGCGGCGCGCCTATGAGGCCTCCGGCGGGCCAGAGCATATCGAATCGCTCTCGTCGGACCAATTGGGTTTGGCATTGGGCCTTGAAAATGTGATACACGCTGCGCTTATTCCCGGCGCGGCTGCAAATTCGGTGATAGAGCGGGCCCATCGGCTCGCGCGGTTTATCGCCACAGACAGAGAAGAAGACGGCACCATATGACCGACAAGGACAAAAGCAGCGACAACCAGGGTTCGGGCAAGAAGACCCTGACCTTGAAGGGCGCTCCCAATCTGGGGCAGCGTCCCGGCATGTCGCGCTCCTCGCGCAGCACGGTGGTGGTGGAAAAGCGCACGCGCAGGGTCGGTGGACCCGGCGCCGGTGCGCCGTCCAGCGCCGCGCAGGGGCAGCCGGCCAACCGCCCGCAGGGCGGCGCCGGTCCGCGTCCGTCCGGCCGTCCGCAGCAGGGCAGCCCGCGCCAGAACCTCAATTCCCCCAATCTCACCCAGAGCGAGGCGCTGGCCCGTGAACGCGCCCTGCGCGAAGCCGCCGCGCGCGCCGAGGAAGAGCGGATCAAGGCCGAGGAAGAGGCCCGCCGTTTTGCCGAAATCGACGCGCGCCGCCAGGCCGAGCGCGAGGAAGCCGCGCGCCGCGCCGCCGAGGAGGCAAAGCGCCAGGCCGCCGGCGCCGATGGCGAGGACAGGCAGGGGGACGAGCTCGACGAGATCGTGCCCGTCAAGGCCGGCCTTGCCCGACCCAAGCCCGCGCACAAGCCTTCACCGCGCGCCGCACAGCCCGACATGCCGCCTCCGCCCCCGCCGGGTGAAGGCGAGGACGATCGCGTGCGCCGCCGCGCAGCGCCGCCAGCCAACAAGGCTCTTGTCGATCGCGACGAACTCGAGCGCGCCAAGCGCGGTGCGGTCAACAAGCCCGGCGCCACGCCCGCGCGGCGCGGTGGCGATGCCCATTCGCGCGGCCGTCTGACCGTCACCTCGGCATTCGAGGACTCCGAACGCGATCGCGGACCCTCGCTCGCGGCCATGCGCCGGCGCCAGAACAAGAAGATGGGCCGGAACAATCAGGTCCAGCAGCCCAAGCTCAGCCGCGAGGTCGTCATTCCAGAGGCGATCACCGTCCAGGAACTGGCCAATCGCATGGCCGAGCGTTCGGTCGTCGTCATCAAGATGCTGATGGCACAGGGCATGATGCTCAAGATCAACGACGTCATCGACGCCGATACCGCCGAACTGATCGCGACCGAACTCGGCCATACCGTCAAGCGCGTGGCCGAAAGCGATGTGGAAGAGGGTCTGTTCGACGACGTAACCGCCGATGAAGCGGCCGACCTCGAGCAGCGTCCGCCGGTCGTCACGATCATGGGGCATGTCGACCACGGCAAGACCTCGCTGCTCGATGCGATCCGTGAGGCCAATGTGGTCTCGACCGAGGCAGGCGGCATCACCCAGCATATCGGCGCCTATCAGGTCGAAAAGAACGGGCAGAAGATCACCTTCCTCGACACCCCCGGTCACGAGGCCTTCACCGCCATGCGCGCCCGCGGCGCACAGGCGACCGACATCGCCATTCTGGTGGTGGCCGCCGATGACGGCGTGATGCCCCAGACGGTGGAATCGATCAAGCACGCCAAGGCGGCCGGTGTTCCGATCATCGTGGCGGTCAACAAGATCGACAAGCCGGGCGCTGACCCCACTCGCGTGCGCACCGAACTGCTCCAGCACGAGGTGTTCGTGGAATCGATGGGTGGCGAAACGCTCGACGTCGAGGTTTCCGCCCTCAAGAAGACCAATCTCGACGGGCTGCTCGAAGCGATCCTGCTCCAGTCCGAAGTGCTCGAGCTCAAGGCGCCGGTCCATGGCCGTGCCGAGGGCCTGGTCATCGAATCCAAGCTCGACAAGGGCCGCGGGGCCGTCGCGACCATGCTCATCCAGCGTGGCACGCTTTCGGTCGGCGATATCGTGGTTGCAGGCACCGAATGGGCCAAGGTCCGCGCGCTCATCGACGACAAGGGCGCGCAGGTAAAGTCCGCCGGCCCTTCGACCCCGGTCGAGGTTCTGGGCTTCTCGGGCGTGCCCGATGCGGGCGACCGCTTCGCGGTGGTCGAGAACGAAGCGCGTGCCCGCGAGGTGACCGAATACCGCCAGCGCGTCATCCGCGAGAAGACCGCCGGTGGCGGCGCGACCTCGCTCGAGCAGATGATGAACCAGCTCAAGGCCTCGGGCATCGCCAAGTTCCCGCTGCTCATCAAGGGCGACGTGCAAGGTTCGGTCGAAGCGATCGTTACCGCGCTCAACAAGCTCTCGACCGACGAGGTCTCGGCCCAGATCCTTTATTCGGGCGTGGGCGGGATCACCGAATCCGATGTGACGCTCGCAACCGCCTCGGGCGCGATCATCATCGGCTTCAATGTGCGTGCCAACAAGCAGGCCTCCGAACTGGCCACGCGCGAGGGCATCGAGATCCGCTACTACAACATCATCTATGACCTCATAGACGATGTGAAGAACGCCATGAGCGGGCTTCTGGCCCCCGAGGTGCGCGAAACCTTCATCGGCTACGCCGAAATCCTCGAAGTGTTCAACATCTCCAAAGTCGGCAAGGTTGCGGGCTGCCGCGTCACCGAAGGCATTGTCGAGCGCGGCGCGGGCGTGCGCCTCCTGCGCGACAACGTCGTCATCCACGAGGGCAAGCTCTCGACGCTCAAGCGCTTCAAGGACGAAGTCAAGGAAGTGCAGGCCGGGCAGGAATGCGGCATGGCCTTCGAGAAATACGAGGACATGCGCCCCGGCGATGTCATCGAATGCTATCGCGTCGAAAAGGTGCAGCGCACACTGTAGGCGGATATTGCTGCAAGAAATCAAGGGGCGCCCGCGAGGCGCCCTTTTTCTCTCCTTGCTGCCCCGGCTTTCGCCGCAAGCGATCACTAGGCTGGCGCGCGGAAAAGAAGCGCCTCAAACCAGCCGCAGCACCGTCTGCCTGAGTTTCTCGATATCCACCTCCCGGCTCAGCCGGTGATCTCCCTCCGGGATCAGCGTGAAAGTCACCGGATCGGAGATCAGATGGCTCACGAGTTTGAGCGCATGGGCGGGCGGCACATCGGTGTCCTTGCCCCCCTGCAGGATGGCGACCGGGCAGTGGGTGCGGATGGGGCCGGAAAAAAGCAGGTGCTTTTCGCCGTCCTCGATCAACTCCCTTGTAAGAACATAGGGTTCATCGGAATAGTCCGATGGCTGCTCGACCCGGCCCTTCTCCCAGAGATCGGCAAGTTCGGCATCGGTAAAACTGTCGCGCATCAGGTCGCGTGTCATGTCGGCCGCCGGCGCAATGAGCACCAGGGCCTTGACCCGGTCCTCCCCCCTGTCGCGCAGCGTCTTGTTGAGCAGGAGCGCCAGCCAGCCGCCCATGGAGGAACCGACGACAATCTGGGGGCCCTTGGTGGTCGCAAAAACCGCAAGCGCCTCTTCAAGCCAGCGCGAGATCGTACCGTCGAGAAAGTCTCCTCCCGACTTCCCGTGCCCCGAATAGTCGAACCGTGTAACGGCAAATCCCTTTTCCGCACCCAGGGCGTCGAGCGCCTGGGCCTTGGAGCCCTCCATATCCGAGCGGAAGCCGCCCAGCCAGAACAGGCCCGGCTCGGTTCCCGGCCGCCGCCGCACCGCGATTTTGCGCGCCGCGCTCTCTGTCCCCACCGTCAGCATTTCGGCATTATCGTTCATGGTCGGGTCCTCTTTGACGAGCGCTCGCTATTTCGGCCGCCGGGCCCAAGAATCGCCCGTGTTTGCCTGTTGACTTTACCCCCGTTTGCCAAGATTTTAAGGCGCGTTCGGCCCGAGCCAACGCAAAGCGTCAACAATTCAAAGGAACAAAGCCCATTCGTCGCCCGATGAGACCCGTGCAGCCCCAGAAAGAAGGGCCGCGCTCCAATAGTGAAATCACCGTCCCCGAAGTCCAGCTCATTAACGCCGAAGGCCAGAATGTTGGTGTCGTCAGAACCAGCGAGGCCATCGCGATGGCTATGGACGCCGGTATGGACCTGGTCGAGATTGCGCCCAATTCAGTGCCGCCGGTGTGCAAGATCCTCGATCTCGGCAAGTTCAAATATGCCGCCCAGAAGAAAGCTGCCGAAGCGCGCAAGAAGCAGAAGGTGATCGAGGTCAAGGAGATCAAGCTCCGGCCCAATATCGATGACCACGATTACGACGTCAAAATGCGCTCGGTGGAGAAGTTCCTCGGTGAAGGCGACAAGGTGAAGGTCACCATGCGCTTCCGGGGCCGCGAGATGGCGCACCAGGAACTGGGCCTTGAGCTTTTGAACAAGGTTCGGGACCAGATGGAAGAAATCGCCAAGGTCGAATCCGCGCCCCGCTCGGAAGGCCGGCAGATGGTGATGGTGCTCGCCCCGCGCTGAGCCCCAGAGATACTAGCGAAAGCAATTGCAAAAGGTGGTCGTGAGGCCACCTTTTTCGCGTTTCCTGGCAGCCGGTTCCCTGAATAAGTAGTGCCACCAATTGACAGGTTATCCCCGGAATTAACAGCGGCTCCCGCCGGTTCGGTCATACGCTTGGCAGCCATCAATTCTTCTGCCTTACTAGACCTTTCTAATACGAAATCATTTTTATCTATCCGATGTTTAAGCCATCTTCGCCTTTGGAAGGCACAATGACTACTGGCACTTCAATCGAGGTGTGGCATCCGTCCGCACCTCGATTTTTGACGCAGCCGGGCCACCTCGGACTGCGTTCACGCCGGGTCCACCAGAAACCGCTTTACGGTCAGGACCGCAACGCCTTCGATGCGTCTGGCCTGCCGCTCACGCTTGAGCTCGGGCGCCCCATCGTGCGTTCCACCCCACGCCCGATCGCGCTTGTCCTCAAGCGGGCGCTCGATGTCGTGCTCGCAACAATTGGAATTGCCGTTCTTTCCCCCCTGCTGGTTTTGCTTGCAGCCGCGGTCAAGGCGACGAGCCCGGGGCCGGCGCTGTTCCGGCAGCCGCGGACGGGGCTTGGCGGGCGGCCGTTCGAGATCATCAAGTTCCGGTCCATGTATGCCGAGCAATGCGATCCGGCCGGGCTGGTGCAGACCGGCCGCAGCGATCCCCGCATAACCCCCCTGGGGCGCTTCATGCGGCGTCACAACCTCGACGAGCTCCCGCAGCTCTTCAATGTCCTCAAAGGCGAGATGTCGCTGGTCGGGCCGCGGCCGCATATCGAAAACATGGTGGCTGCGGGCATTGCCTATGAGAAGCTGGTTCCCTGGTACCGCCTGCGCGAAACCATCAAACCGGGGCTTTCGGGCTGGGCGCAGGTCAACGGCTATCGGGGCGATACGAGCGATCCTGAACGCGCCCGCGCCCGGATCGATCATGATCTCGCTTATGGAGAATTTTTCGCTTCTGCTTGATATAAGAATCATCGCCCGCACCCTCTTGCGCGAAATGTGGAAAGGATCGGGCACATGATCCCCCGCGCCAACAGTCTCGAGGTTGCCCCGCTTATGAACACCGACACCAGCCCCACCGTCACGTCTCTGCGCGAGCATTTGATGGAGGGGCTGACCGCCATTGCCATATCGGCTGGTGCCAGGATCATGGAGATTTACGCGCGGGATTTTTCGGTGACGCTCAAGGCCGATGCCTCGCCGCTGACCGAAGCGGACATGGCCGCCGAGGCGCTGATCCTCGACGAACTCGCGGCCCATTTTCCCGACATTCCGGTTGTCGCAGAGGAAGCGGTCGCCAATGGCAACGTCCCCGGCTTTGGCGAGCGTTTTTTTCTTGTCGATCCCCTCGATGGCTCAAAGGAATTCATTGCCCGCAATGGCGAGTTCACGGTCAATATCGGCCTCATCGAGAGCGGCACGCCGGTGGCGGGGGTCGTCCATGCGCCGGCGCTGAACCGCATCTGGTGGGGCAGCCGGGATCATGGCGCCTGGACCGCGCGTGTGAGCGAGGGGCAGATTGCCTCGCCCGCCGCCATCGCCGTCAGGCCCGCCCCGGCAAACGGGGTTACCCTTGTTGGCAGCCGTTCGCATGGCGGCGGCGAAGGGACGGACCCGCGCCTTGGAAACATCGACATCGCGCAGTTCGCCACCATGGGCTCCTCGCTCAAATTCTGCCTTCTGGCGGAAGGCGGCGCAGATCTTTATCCCCGGTTCGGCCGGACCATGGAGTGGGATACGGCCGCTGGCGATGCGGTGCTGCGCGCGGCGGGCGGGCAGGTGCTCGATCTCGGTGGCGCACCGCTGCGCTATGGCAAGTGCAATCAGCGGCACGACAGCGACTTCGCCAATGGCCATTTCTTCGCACTGGGCGATAGCGGCCTTGCGGCGCGAATATTGAAATCCAGAACCTGAGCGGCACGCCGTCCTGGTCATCGAAAAGGCACGAACCAACCGCGCGAGGGGGGCGCTGGAGGCATGCGTGTGCTACATTTCGTCGAGGCCCTCAAGGGCGGGCCTGCGACTTATCTGCAAACCCTGTTGCCGTTCCAGGCTGCCACCTATGAGGCCGTCACCGTGCTGTGCCCGCAATCGCAGGCGCACCTGCTCGAATGTCCGGGCACCGAAATCGTCTCCTATCCCGATACCGGCCGCCATGCGTGGGGCGTTGCGGCGCTCGCCCGGCATTTCAAGGGTCAGCTTGAATTGGCCCGTTACGATATCGCCCATCTCCACAGCACCTTTGCCGGGGTCGCAGGACGGCTCGGTTGGAGCAGACAGGCCTCGGGCCCGAGGCTGATCTATTGCCCGCATGGCTGGTCCTTTGCCATGGACACGGGCATCGCCCGCAAAGGGGCCTATGCGGTCGCTGAGTGGCTGCTTGCCCGCCGGGCCGATGCCATCATAAACGTCTCCGCCAACGAGAACGCCCTCGCTGCTCGCGCTGGAATTGCGCCAGTCAAATCCGCGCTCGTGCCGGGCGGCATACCCGATCGCGCCTGGTCGCCGCTGCCTCGTGGACGCCGCGTCAGGCGATTGCTGTTTGTGGGCCGCTACGACCGGCAGAAGGGCATCGACATTCTGCTCAAGGCGATGGCGCGGCTCGAGGGCCAGGGCTTTTCTCTCACCATGATCGGCGCACCGGTTATCGGCCGGCCATCGCGCATTGCACTGCCCACCGGGGTCGAGGATCTCGGCTGGCAGCCCTCGGAGGTGGTTGCAGCGGCGATTGATCGGGCGGATGTCGTCGTCATGCCCTCGCGCTGGGAGGCCTTCGGGTTCGTTGCCCTCGAAGCCATGCGCGCGGCGCGGCCGGTCATTGCTTGTGCAGTCGGGGGATTGCCGGAACTGGTGCTCGATGGCGAGACGGGGCTGTTATGCCGCCCCGGCTGCCCCGACACCCTTGCCGATGCCATTGAAGCGATCTCGACCATGGATGCAAGGTCGATGGGGATCAGGGCAAGGCGGCGCTATGAAACGCATTTCACCGCCGAGCGCATGTTCCATCGCATCGATGCGGTCTATCGCGGCGAGGGGCGGGTGCTCAACTGATGACGCCGCGTGTCCTTGCCCTTGTCCCGGTCTTCAACCCTGCCCCGGCGGATTTGCACCGCTCGCTTCAATCGCTGCTCGACCAGTCCCGCCCGATCGATATCTGCCTCATCGATGACGGGTCGGATGTCGCGGTATCGAGGCACGTGAGCCCGGTTCCAGGCCTCTTTCATCTGCGCCTCGACACGAACTCGGGGATAGCCAGGGCGCTCAATGCCGGCATCGCGTTCGGGCTTGAGCGCAGATATGATTATTTCTGCCGCCTCGATGCGGGGGATATCGCCTATCCGGATCGGGTCGCCCGTCAACTGGCCCATATGGAGGCACACCGGGATATCGCGCTTCTGGGCGCCTTCGCCGATGTGTCCGACCCTGCGGAAAACATCATCGGATGGCATGGCGTAGCGGGCGGCCCGAATGCCGTCCGTCGCTATCTCTTCAAGAACGCCGCCTTCAAACATTCGACCTTCTTGCTCCGTGCCAGCGCCGTCGATCGGCTGGGCGCATACGATACCGATTTCTGCGGCGCCGAGGATTACGAATTGGCGCTGCGCTATGCCGCCGGCGGGCAGGTCGACTGCCTTACCGAAACGCTCATCGACTATGTCGACGACCCGAAAGGCTTCTCGACCCGGAAACGCGGCAGGCAGTTGCGCATGCGGCTCAAGGCGCAGTTGCGCCACATGCGTCCATTGACGCCACCATCATATCTGGGGATCGTGCGGACGCTTGTCTTGATGGTGACGCCGCATCCTCTCGCCAAGCGCCTGTCCCTGCGGCTCTGGCGTTCCCGGCTCGCTTTGGAGGGCCTGTAGGTGCGGCGCGTGGACGCCATTGCGATCTACATGCTCGTCCTGGCGCTGCCGTTCAACGGCATACGTCCGGTCCTCGATCTCGGCGAACTCAGCAGCGAAGGCTTCTTTTACGGCTCGATTTTTTATCTTCTATGCACAATTCCCCTGCTCATTGCGCGCGGGGCGAGGATGCTGGGCCCTGCTTCGGTCCTCCTCAACATCCAGTCCGTCTATATCGCCGTCATCCTCGTTTTTTCGGCCATCAACATCGAGACCGTTCTCGGCAATGCCTATGGAGCGCGCGCCGGCACCGAGCGGTTGGGCCTCAGCCTTCTGACCTATGGCTATTACTTCGTCCTGTCCTCGACACTCATCGCGCATGCCCTGCATCTTGGCATCGAGCGCTTTCTCGACATCACCTGCCGCGCCTTTACCCTTCTTGGCGCCGGGCTTGTGATGATTTGCTCGCTCGAGGCCGCCTCCTGGTTCGCCGAACCGCTGCACCGGTTCCTGACCGCCATGAGGGCGCGGTTCGCCCTTGATGCTCATCTGACCCTGTTCCGGCTTTCCGGGGTCTCCCACGAGCCCTCGTTCAACGCTTTCGCGCTTCTGGCGTGCCTGCCCTTTGCCGCCTTGCGCGCCGCCATTTCGCGCCGGCGGCGGTTCTGGCTGCTGGCCGGCCTTCTGGCCGCCTTGGCGGCCATCTCGGGCGCGCGCACGGCCTATCTGGGCCTTGCGGCCATGGCGGTTGCTCTCCTGCTCTATTGGGGTGTGCGGCGCCGCGCCCTTCCGCCCGGCCTTTCCGGCGGCCTTCTCGTAAGTGGCGCATTCGTGCTGGGCCTTGCCCTGCCGGCCCTGGGCTATGTGATGATCGACCCTGCTTCGCCCGTCTCCAATGTCACGCGGTCCTATCTCACCGCGAGGGCGATCGAGGCGGGTCTGGTGCATCTTTGGGGCCAGGGCTTCGGGCAGGCCGGCTTTTACGTCGTGACGCAGACCTCGGCGCTTATCCAGTTGAGCTGGGAGCTTACCGATTTCTATTCCGGCGCCCGCCACGGGGTGCTGCCGCCGCTCTTTTCCTGGTATGCGCGCAGTTTCGGCGAGTTCGGCGTCATGGGCTATTGCCTTATCGGCGCAGGTTTCGCGCTGGTTGCCGCGCGCTTTTTCACCCGCGGGGCCGCGGCGGGACGTAGCGGCAGACAGCTGTTCTTTCTGGGCGCCCTGTTCATGGGACAGATGCTGGCGATCGCGCTCTCCATCGAGAGCCTCAGAATCCCGCAATTCTGGTTTGCCTGGATATTTGCCGCACTGCTCTTTTGCCGCCCGCAGGCGGACACTCACCAGAGGCCGAGCAATGGCTGAAGCGCGGCCCGGCGAACACGTTCTGTCGCAAGCCACGAGGAACAGCCTGCTGGTGGGCGTCATCCGGCTGGGCGGCGTGGGGCTGTCCTTTGCCTTCTTTCTCGCCATAGCGAGGGCCAGCCCGGCAGAGGCGTTCGGCAATTTCTCCGTGCTCTTTGCTCTCGCGACGCTACTCGGCTATTGCGCCAATATCGGACAGCATGTGGCGATCATCCGCTTCTGGCCATCCGTTGAAGCCCGTTCCGGCCGCGCTGCAGCCGACGCCATATTGGGGCGCAGCCTGGGCTTGGCGCTCGGGGGCGGTGCGGCTGGAGCGGCTCTGATTGCAGCATTGGGCCTCTACGCCCCCATCGCAGGCCTGACCGACAACACGGCAAATCTCGTCATTGCGGGCCTGTTGACATTCGTCATGGCCGCGGCCGAATTTGCCGCAAATGCCATGCGCGCCCGGGGCTACCTGTTCCGGGCCTTCGGTCCGCGCGACATCGTCTGGCGTCTGCTCGTCATCCTTGTCGCGCTTGCCTTGCCTGGCCCATTGACTGCCGGTGATGCGCTTGCGCTTTCTGCCGTTCTGCTTGCACTGGTCTTGGCTCCCCAACTTGCCGGGCTGGCAAAGGTGGCATGGCAAAGCAAAAGCGCGCCGGTTCGCCCGGAGGATCACCGGGCGCTGCTGCGGGCAACGCCGGCACTCTGGCTGGGCACCAGCGCGCTGCCGGTGATGGAATATGCGACGACGGTGATCGTCGGGCTGGTGCTGGGGCCGCTCGCCGCCGGCGTCTATTTCGCGGCCGATCGCCTTTCAAAGCTGCTCGCGCTCGGGCTTATCTCGCTCGAGCAGGCGGCAGGACCCGAATTGTCACGCGCGCTCCATGCGGGCGACCGCAGGCTCAGCGGCCGCCTCCTTTCCCGCATATCGGGAGCAGCGTCCGCCTTCACCCTGTCGGGGTTCATCGCCTATTGCCTTTTCGGTGACCGAGCGCTGGCGCTCTTTGGCCAGGAATTTGTCGCCGCCTTCCCGATTCTGCTGATCCTTGGTGCGGGCCAGGTGGTCAACGCGCTTTGCGGTGCCAATGCGCTGCTCCTCAACCTTGCGGGCCGCGAGCGAAGCCTTTTAGCCATCCACACCATCTGGGGGAGCGCAGGCATCTGCCTTGCCTATGCCTGTGCATCGCACATGGGCCTTGTGGGTGCGGCACTCGCCAGCAGCGTCACCCTCGCCGGATGGAATATCAGCGCCACCATCGTCTGCAGGCGAGACCTCGGCCTGGCGACCGTCTTCGCTCCGGCACCCTAGAGCACCTGTTTTGATAGAACCAAAACAGGTGCTCTAAGTTCTTGATTTATCGCATTTTCCAAACCGCAAAAGTGGTAGCCAACTTTGCTGGAAATGCTCTAACCAGCCATGGCGACAGCCGACAAAAGCTGTCCACCTGCCAGCTCGCCGCGCGTCAGCGTGACCTCGCCGCCAACCCCGGCAAATGTCTGGGGGCCGGCATCGGCAAAGCTCAGTGTGAGCTCAAAACTCCCCTCTGGAAGTCTCAACGTCAGGACGTCGGCTGCACGCGTGCCCAGCGACCCGGCTGAGAGAATCGGCGCCGATGCCGCCGTGCCCAGTTCGATCTGGGGGGCGGCAAGGCGGAGCGTCAGGTCCAGGGTCTGTCCGGCTCCAAAAGTCAGTTCGAGGTCCGGGCGAAGTGTCGCCGTGGCCGGGCCGGCGACTGATCGCGTTTCTGCCACCCGGATAAAATCCGTCTCGAGCACCGGGCGCAGATCGGGCAGATAGTGGATATGGACAGGGCTTGCATCGGCACCTTCCTCGATCAGGCGGTGGCGGATAACATCGGTGCCCGCGACCGACCCGCCCGCCAGCCCGACATAGCAGGAAAATGTCACATCCGCGCCCTCTCCGGCCGCAAAGACGCCGCCCGTATCGTAGCGGAGAGCGACCCCCGAGGCTTGCGTCGTCGTACCGGAAAGGCGCAGATCGACAAAGGGCAGGCCGTTGACCGTGCCGGTTGCGACCACCTCGCAGCTATCGATCCCCGCATATGGCTCGAACTGCCAATGGTCAGGCAATGAACCGGGGCTTCCCGCGACAGCTCCTGCCATCATGCCGTTGCGCACGCCATTGCCCCTCGCCTCATCCACCCACAGCCCCGTGTCTGTCAGTGCCGGAACATCGGGGGCAAACGGGTGCCAGTGACCGGCCTGATCCTGTGCCAGGCGCGGGCTGGACCTTTGCACGAGGAAAGCCTCACCCCCAGAGCAGGCAAGCCCTCCCCGCATATAGCGGGCATTGAGGAAGTCGGCGGCAAAGACCGCACCGCCGGGCCACCATGGGCGCCGTGCCGGAATGCCTGCGGCAAGATCGATAGCGAGGGCGGACTGCATCTAGACGAGCCCCACGATGGCGCCCGCGCTCGTGCCCGCCGCCTTGACGCGCACGGCCCTGATGGGCAGCAGCGTACCGCCTGCCACACCATCGAGCACCACCTCGGCGCCCGAGGGCAGGGTAACGGCAATGGCGCCGGCATTGCCGACATAGAGCGCGCGGACCGGCTCGGCGAGGTCCACGCCATCGTCCGGCGTAATGGCAAAGGCGTGTTCGGCCGGCCCGGTAAGGCTTGCGGCCCGGCCTGAAATGATCCCACTCATCGGGTGCTCCTGTTGTTCCGGATTATCCAGCAAAGGAGCATGACCGAGATTTGGAGCGCGGGGACAATTTTCTCGCCTTAGGTGCGCCCGAACTCGTCCTCGATGCGGATGATGTCGTCTTCGCCCAGATAGGAGCCGGTCTGGACCTCGATCAGCTCGAGATCGATTTTTCCGGGATTGGCGAGCCGGTGAACCGCGCCCTGGGGGATATAGACGCTTTCATTCTCGCGCAGGGTTCTGATCTCCTCGCCGATCTGCACCTCTGCCGTACCCCTCACCACCACCCAATGCTCGGCGCGGTGAAAGTGCTTTTGCAGGCTCAGCCTTTTGCCGGGCTTGACAAAGAGGCGCTTGACCTGGAAGCGCTCGCCATTGAGCACGGAGGAATAGCCGCCCCATGGGCGATAGCTTGTCTGATGCGTTTCGGTCAGCCCCTGGGTCGTGGGGTCGGACTTGAGCTGCTTGACGATCGCGCCCACCGATTGCGCCGATGAGAGCCGGCCCACATAGACCGCATCCTCGCTTGCCAGCACCGCCACATCCTCGAGCCCATCGACCACGACATGGTGCTTTTCGGATATGACGAGGGAATGCGAAATGGCGTTGAGCGTCACCGGGCCGGAGCGGTAATTGTCCGATGAATCCCTTTTGCCGCCCTTCCAGACCGCGTCCCAGGAGCCGAGATCGGACCATTGGATCGGCGCCGGCACCACGGCGGCGCGAGCGGTTTTTTCAAAGATCGCATAGTCGACCGATATCCCCGGCGCCCGAGCGAACGCCGCCTCTTCGAGCCTGAGAAAGTCGAGGTCCTCGCGTGCGTTCTCGACTGCCGCTTTTGCCGCATCGAGCACCTCCGGGGCCAATGCGGCGCATTCCTCGATGAAGGCTGCGCCATCAAAAAGAAACATGCCCGAATTCCAAGAATAGGTCCCGGCAGAGAACATTTCCTCGGCGCGTTCGGCGGGCGGCTTTTCAACAAAGCGCGCAACCGCAAAGGCGCCCGTGGGCAATCGTTTGCCCGCCTCGATATAGCCAAAACCGGTTGCGGGCTCGGTGGGCTTGATACCGAAAGTAACGAGAAGCCCATCCCTTGCCGCCGCTTCGGCGGTATCAAGGGCATGGCCATAGGCATCGTCCACGACGATCTGGTGGTCCGAGGGCAGAACATGGAACAGCGTATCGCCGTGCCGCGCGAGCCCGGCGAGCACGGCAGACGCAATGGCGGGCGCCGTGTTGCGGGCCACCGGTTCGAGCAGAATGGCCGAGAGCTTTGCGCCTGCTTCCATTGCCTGTTCGGCAACCAGAAAGCGGTAGCTCTCATTGGTGACAACGATCGGGGGCGCATAGCGCCGGTCGCCGGCAAGGCGCAGAAGCGTTTCCTGGAACAGGCTGTTGGTGCCGGTCAGCGCGAGGAACTGTTTGGGCCGCGCGGTGCGCGACATCGGCCAGAGCCGTGTCCCCGAGCCACCGGCAAGGATGACCGGCACGATCCTGCCCTCGTCCCTTTCCACACTCATCACTGTCCTTTCACACCAAGATACGACTTAAGCCTGTCCATCATTTCGGCGAGCAGACGGTCCGTCTCCCCTGCGCTGTCCGTTTCCACATAGCAGCGCAATTCCGGCGCGTTGCCCGACTGGCGGAAATGGACGATGGCGCCTCCGGCAAGCGTGAGGCGCGTGCCATCCTGCCGGTCGATCGCCAGCGGATCGGCCAGGGTTGACCCGAGTTCTTTGCGCAAATCCCGCGACCGGGCCAGTTGCGCGACAAGGTCATGACCTTGCGCACCCTCGATGTCCTTGAGCCGGCCGGCTTTCATGACGCGGGGGGGGAGTTCCGCCGCCAGTTGGGCCAAGGGTATTTTCCGCCGCGCGCTTTCGGCAAGGACGGCGAGCATGGGCAGCATGGCGTCGCGGGTCGCGAGCGGGGAGAGCACGGCGCGATCCAGTTGCACCGGCGAGCCGAGAAGGAAGCCGCCATTGGCCTCGAACCCTGCGATCTTTTCACCCTCCGCCGCCGCCATGGCTTCAACGACATAGGGCGATCCGATGCGGGTGCGGATGACGCCTTTGAACCAGCCGCTCATCTCGATGGCGCTGGTCGAGGTCAGCGGGGTGACGATGGTATCGGCGCCCAGCGCACGGGCGGTGAGGGCGCCCAGCACGTCGCCATTGATCTGGTTGCCCTTTTCATCGAGCACCAGAGGCCGGTCGCCATCCCCATCGGTCGAGACGACCGCGTCGAGTCCCTCTTTTTCCAGGGCCTCGCGCATCAGCGCCATGTGTCCGGCCGAAACAGCTTCCGTATCGAGCGCAACAAATTCGGCGCTGCGTCCAATGCTCAGGGACTGTGCGCCCAGCGCGTCGAGCAGGGACACAATGAGATCGCGCCCCACCGCGGAGTGCTCGAAGACGCCGACCCTGAAGCCTTTGAGGGCATCGGGAGCAAAGCACTGGCTGTAACGTCGGGCATAGGCGGAGGCTACGGCCGGGTCCGGAGAGGGCAGAGCGAATGGCGTTGCAGCCTCTGGAGGGACTGACGCATCCAGCGCCTTTCCGGCCATCGCCTTTTCGTCCGACTTCAGCAATTCGCCGTCCGGGCGGTAGAATTTGAGCCCGTTATATTGAGCCGGAATGTGGCTGCCGGTCACCATGA
>CAYSBF010000030.1:0-4156 GCA_964429025.1 uncultured Pelagibacterium sp. | reverse complement strand
CGGTAGAATTTGAGCCCGTTATATTGAGCCGGAATGTGGCTGCCGGTCACCATGATGGAGGGCAGGCCTTCGCTGAGAGCGTAGCAGGCCAGGGCCGGGGTCGGCACCCCGCCGCCAAAACGGGGCGACCAGCCGGCAGCAGCGGCGGCCGACGCCACCTTGGCGGCGATGGAAGGACTTGACGCCCTCAGATCGGTGCCAATCCAGACCGCCCTTTCCCTGGCACCGGCGCAGGCGGTCTCGAGAAAGGCGCCGACATAGGCCGCCACCATTTGGCTCGTAAAGCCGTCTGCGTGTCCCCTCAAGCCGGAGGTGCCAAAGCCTATCGTTGCGGCAGATGTCATGAGAAGATGGTGCGCCTGTTGTTTTTGCGCGCACTCTATCGGACAATCCCCGGGAGCAAAAGAAGGCCATCTCAACAGCATTGGACAATCGCACCCATGCCGCAAAAGCCCGAAGTCACAGGGTTTTTCGACCCCCGAACCTTTTCCGTCCAATATGTCGTGGCCGACCCTCAGACGGGCAAATGCGCCATTGTCGATCCCGTGCTCGACTTTGACGAGAAATCCGGCGCCACCGCGACGACCAATGCGGATGCCATTCTGAAATTCATTGCCGACAGGGGCTACGCGGTCGAGTGGATTCTAGATACCCATCCCCATGCCGATCATTTTTCCGCAGCCGGCTATCTCAGGGAACGGACCGGCGCGCCCACGGCAATCGGCGAGAGTGTCATCGAGGTGCAAAAGCTCTGGAAGGGTTTTTACAACTGGCCCGATTTTCCTGCCGACGGCTCGCAATGGGACAGGCTCTTTGCAGCCGGCGACACGTTCAGCATCGGCACCATCGAGGGGCGAGTCATCTTCTCGCCCGGCCATACGCTTGCCTCGATCACCTACCTGGTCGGCGATGCCGCCTTCGTTCACGACACGCTTTTCATGCCCGATAGCGGCACGGCCCGCGCGGACTTTCCCGGCGGCAATTCGGGCGTGCTCTGGCGATCGATCCAGGAGATCCTCGCTTTGCCCGACAAGACGCGCCTTTTCACCGGCCATGACTATCAGCCCGGCGGGCGCAAACCATTGTGGGAATCGACCGTCGCCGAACAGAAGGCGGGCAACATCCATATCGCCCGGTGCAGCACGGAAGCCGAGTTCGTTGCGCTGCGCGATGCGCGCGACAGGACCCTTCCCATGCCCCGGCTTATCCTGCACGCATTGCAGGTCAATACCAATGGCGGCAGGCTTCCCGAGCCCGAGAGCAATGGCAGGCGATATCTCAAGATTCCCCTCGACCTGCTCGATGCGCCCTGGGACTAGAAATTAAAGGCCGAAGGGGAAGGTCTCGGGGACGCCCCTGCCACGCGCGCCGGTCTTAAGCGGGGTGACCGCAACCGTCTCATCGAACCAGAGATAGGCATCGAACTGGCGCGAAAGGCTCGCTTCCATATAGTGGCTGTGGCGCTCGGTTTCGGGGCGGTAGATGACGCCGATGAACCGCTCCAACCGCTCCTCGGCCAGTTCGGCAGCCAAGGCCTCGTGCTGCGCGAAATCGATGAGCCCGCGCGGCTCCCCGCTCAGGT
The DNA here is from genome assembly GCA_964429025.1 of uncultured Pelagibacterium sp. Lineage (GTDB taxonomy): Bacteria > Pseudomonadota > Alphaproteobacteria > Rhizobiales > Devosiaceae > Pelagibacterium. The sequence goes on along the minus strand of CAYSBF010000030.1, from coordinate 2,574 downwards.
GAAAGCAGCGCTCGACGCTTTGATCGAGCGAGGGGCGTACGGGCTTGACGTCCATCTCCCCGTCCCAGTCGCTTGCTGCAGCGACGGTCCCCGAATGGGTGCCGAAGCCGATCAGCGCCGCATCGGTCCCGAAGCGCTCGCGGCAGAGCTGGCCGATATTGATCTCGCCACGCTCCCGGCCCATCGCGGTTTGGCGCGCGTCCCCGATATGGGAATTGCGCGCCCAGACCACCGCCCTGGCATCCTTGCCTTGCGCCTCGAGCACATGTTCGAGCGTTTCGAACATGTGCCGGTCGCGCAAATTCCAGGCGGCGGCGCCGCCATGATACATGACGCGGTAGTATTTCTCGGCCGCCGCAACGAGACGTGCATTCTGGGTGGCATCGAGAAACGCCTCCCCATCGTTCCCGGCATGGCCGAACTGCCGGGCCAGCAGCTCCCGGCACTGGTTGACCACCGCATCCTCGCAGTCGCGATAGCCCGAATGGAGCGCGGCCCGGCCATAGGCGGCCGGCATTGCCTGCCATGGGGCGAGGCATCCATAGCGCTCGCGCGCCACGGCAGCGGCTTGCGGGTCGACGTCTTCGAGATAGGCGATGACGGCCGCCATCGAAGCCGTCATGTTATAGAGGTCGAGCTCGTATAAGCCCGCCTGCTGCGCCGATGAGCGCGCGGCGTTGTGCTCGCGGAGCCAAGCGAGGAAATCGGCGGTTTCCCGGTTGCGCCACATCCAGACCGGAAAGCGCTGGAAGGGAGCGGGCTCGCCCTCGCGTTTGGCGAGCCCGCGCACATAGCGGTTTATGGCGGCCGCGTCAGGCCAATCGGCTTCCACCGCGACGATCGAAAAGCCGTGCCTCTCGATGAGCCTTCTGGTTATGGCGGCGCGGGCGCGGTAGAATTCGGAGGTGCCGTGGCTGGCCTCGCCCAAGAGAACGACCCGGCGGTCGCCGAACCGGTCAAAGGCGGCAGCGAAGTTCTCGTCCTCTATTGCGGGCAAGGGCTCGATCGCCGCGGCGATGCGATCGGCAAGCGTGCTCGCCCTCGCACCCAGAGGCGATGCCGCATCCTGGTCGGTCCAACCCTCGGCGCCGATCAGCGGGACAAACAGCACCGCGCCGATATCTTCCTCCTGGTACCGGCCGGTGTCGATCCGTGTCACGCGCACGAGCCTCTGATGGGGGCCATCCGTCGCGACCGGCATCACGAGGCGTCCGCCCACCCCGAGCTGGGCCTTGAGCGAAACGGGAATGGAGGGGCCTGCCGCCGCCACGATGATGACATCGAACGGCGCATGGTCCGCCGCACCCTTGCTGCCGTCTGCGACAAGGACCTCGACATTGTTGCAACCGAGTGCCGAAAGCCGCTCACGCGCCGTTTCGGCCAGGGCGGCATGACGTTCGACAGTGACGAGCGATGCGGCGATCCTTGAGATCACGGCGGCCGCATAACCCGATCCGGTGCCGATCTCGAGCACGCGGTCGCCCGGCGCGACCCGCGCCTTGGCAATCATGTCGGCAACGATATAGGGCTGGGAGATGGTCTGGCCCTCCCCGATCGGCAAGGGGCCGTCATCATAGGCGAAAGGGTGCAATTTTTCGGGGACAAATACCTCGCGCGGCACCGCGCCCATGGCCGCGAGCACATGCGGATCATCGATCCCCCGGGCCTTGAGCTGCCGGTCCACCATCAGCCGGCGCGAATAGTCGAAATCGAGCATTGGCGCCTCCGCAAGGCAAACAGCGAGCCACGGAGATCGGTTCCGGCAGCGCAAGAAGCCTAGGCCATTTCGAAGACCTTGGTAAGCGGGACCTCGATGCCTTCCGGTCCTCATCGGCCGGGTGCGGGAACCCCTGGCGCGCCAGGGCTGGAGCGGTCATCAGCACTCCCGGTCAGAGAGTGCTAAAAAATTTTCCGCGGCCTCTTGAAACCCGATTTTCAAGCGCCAATCTCACCTTCCGCTTCCTTCCGGGGAATGCCGGAGGAGGCTCCGACATATCATTTCGATTGGAGGTTGCATCATGGGATTCCGTCCCCTGCACGACCGCGTGGTCGTACGCCGCATCGAGGCCGATGAGAAGACGGCCGGCGGCATCATCATTCCCGACACTGCCAAGGAAAAGCCCGCCGAGGGTGAAGTGATTGCCGTTGGCCCCGGCGCACGCAACGAAAAGGGCGAGATCGTCGCTCTTGAGGTGAAGGCCGGCGATCGCGTGCTGTTCGGCAAATGGAGCGGCACCGAGGTCCGGATCAACGGGGAAGACCTGTTGATCATGAAGGAAAGCGATATTCTCGGAATCATCGAAAACGCCGAACCGGCCCAGAAGGCCGCGTAAGGCGTTTTTTCGTTCAAGGGAGCAGAAAGAAAGAAAATGGCTGCAAAGGAAGTCAAGTTCTCGTCCGACGCGCGCGAAAAGATGCTGCGCGGCGTGGATACGCTTGCGAACGCGGTCAAGGTGACCCTGGGCCCCAAGGGCCGCAATGTGGTCATCGAGAAGTCCTTCGGCGCACCGCGCATCACCAAGGACGGCGTGACGGTCGCCAAGGAAATCGAGCTTGAGGACAAGTTCGAGAACA
>CAYSBF010000029.1:0-26257 GCA_964429025.1 uncultured Pelagibacterium sp. | reverse complement strand
AACTGGTGGAGCCAAGGGGAGTCGAACCCCTGACCTCTTGAATGCCATTCAAGCGCTCTCCCAACTGAGCTATGGCCCCACTGTCGGCCCGGGATGTCGGTCCAGGACCGGAGCCGCTTCCGGCTCGTGCGGCGCGCATGGGGGCGTGCCGGTTTTCGAAGGCGGCTTCTAGCGCCGCCCGCGGCCAAGATCAAGCCTCGCCGGAGGCTTTTTTATCGTCAGCCTTCGTCGTCGTCGCCGCCGACATTGATGATGCCGGAAACGTCGTCCTCGTCCTCCTCGTCGTCGGCGAGGAAGGTGTCGTCGTCGTCATCGTCGCCGAGATCGACATCGTCGTCGTCGAGGGCGAGGTCGTCGCCGCCCTTGACCTCCTCGTCGGCCTCCTCGAGCGACACCAGGTCGGCGCCGGCCTCCTCGATGTCGAGCTCCTTGTCCTCCAGCTCCTCGTCCTCGACGATCGAGGACACGGCGGTGCTGTCGAAATAGGACCGGGGATAGGACTGCCCGGTATAGGGCGACACGATCGGGTCCTTGTTGAGGTCGTAGAACTTGCGGCCCGTTTCGGGGCAGATTCGCTTGGTGCCGAGTTCAGGTTTAGCCACGTGCTGCCTCTTCGTCTGCCTGGCTGCGGGCCGCCCCCTCCGCGTCATCCCCGCGGGGCGGCTTCGCCCGCGCAACGGCCCATTCGTCCAGAAAAAGTCCGGTCCCCTTAGCGGCAAGCGGGCGTGCTGTCAAAGCCTATGTCGCCGCGCCCGGAGACGCCCCGGAAAGGCCGGCGACGCGGCCGTGCCGGCCCCGTGCCGCGCCGGTCCCGGATGGGGGATGACCGCGCCCGGCAGCCATGTTAGGAGACCCGCGCACCGAAAGAGTTGCGCGCCGCTCCGCCCCGCCGCCGGAGGCGGCCGCCAAGGACAGTTCCCAAGGACGGTTCGATGAACGCCCCCGCCTCCGCGCCCGCCCATGCAGTCGCCTCGCCCGCTCCCGCCACCGCCTCGCGCTCGGAAGGGCTTTCGGGCAGCGTCCGCCTGCCGGGCGACAAGTCGATCTCGCACCGCGCCTTCATGTTCGGCGGGCTGGCGGCGGGCGAGACCCGTATCACCGGCCTGCTCGAGGGCGAGGACGTGCTGCGCACCGGCGACGCCATGAAGGCGATGGGCGCGAAGATCGAGAAGCGCGGCGACGAATGGATCATCCGCGGCGTCGGCAACGGCTGCCTGCTGGAGCCGGCCGCCCCGCTCGATTTCGGCAATGCCGGCACCGGCTCGCGCCTGACCATGGGCCTCGTCGGCACCTACGACATGAGGACGACCTTCATCGGCGATGCCTCGCTGTCGAAGCGGCCGATGGGCCGCGTGCTCGACCCGTTGAGGCTGATGGGCGTGCAGGTGCTCGACGCCGCCCCCGGCGACCGCATGCCGCTGACGCTCTGCGGACCGAAGCGTGCCGCGCCCATCGAGTACCGCGTGCCGATGCCCTCGGCGCAGGTCAAGTCGGCCGTGCTGCTCGCCGCCCTGAACACGCCGGGCGTGACCACGGTGATCGAGCCGGTGATGACGCGCGACCACACCGAGAAGATGCTCGCCGGCTTCGGCGCCGGGATCGAGGTCGAGACCGACGCCGCCGGCGTGCGCCATATCCGCATCGAGGGCGAGCCGAAGCTGACCGGCCAGGCGATCGCGGTGCCGGGCGACCCGTCCTCGGCCGCGTTCCCGCTGGTCGCGGCGCTGATCGTGCCGGGCTCCGACATCGTCATCGAGAACGCGCTGATGAACCCGACCCGCACCGGCCTGATCGAGACGCTGGTCGAGATGGGCGGCGATATCGAGATCCTGAACCCGCGCAAGGCCGGCGGCGAGGACGTGGCCGACCTGCGCGTGCGCGCCTCCGGGCTCAGGGGCGTCACGGTCCCGCCCCGGCGGGCGCCGTCGATGATCGACGAATATCCGGTGCTGGCCGTCGCCGCCGCCTTCGCCGAAGGCGAGACGGTGATGGACGGGCTGGAGGAGCTGCGCGTCAAGGAGAGCGACCGGCTCGCCGCGGTGGCGCGCGGGCTCGCGGCCAACGGCGTCGACTGCACCGAGGGCGAGGCCTCGCTCGTGGTGCGCGGCCGGCCGGGCGGCAGGGGGCTGGGCGGCGGCACCGTGGCGACGCATCTCGACCACCGCATCGCCATGAGCTTCCTCGTCATGGGGCTGGCGGCGGAACGGCCGGTCACGGTCGACGACCGCACGATGGTCGCGACGAGCTTTCCCGAGTTCTTCGGTCTGATGGCCTCGCTCGGCGCCCGGATCGAATAGAAGGATCGAACAGGAGACACGGACGATGGGCACGCAGGGCAAGGTCGCGATGGTGGTGGGTGGCGGCTCGGGCATGGGCGCGGCGTCGGCGCGCAGGCTGGCCGCGGACGGCTGGTCGGTGGCGGTGATGTCGTCCTCCGGCAAGGGCGAGGCGCTGGGCAAGGAGCTGGGCGGCCTCGGCTTCACCGGCTCCAACCAGTCGAACGAGGACCTCGCCCGCTTCGTCGAGGCGACGATGGCGAAATGGGGCCGCATCGACGCGCTGGTCAACGGCGCCGGCCACGGGCCGAAGGGCAAGCTGCTGGAGATCGGCGACGAGGACTGGCACAGGGGCTTCGACGTCTATTTCATGAACGTGGCGCGCGCCGTGCGGCTCGTCGCGCCGGTGATGGTGGCGCAAGGGTCGGGCTCCATCGTCAACATCTCGACCGCCTGGGTCGAGGAGCCGAGCCCGCTGTTCCCGACCTCGGCCGTGGCGCGCGCCGGCCTTGCCGCCTACACCAAGCTGTTCGCCGACCGGTATGCCGCGGAGAACGTGCGCATGAACAACGTGCTGCCGGGCTGGATCGACAGCCTGCCGGCAACCGAGGAGCGCCGCGACAGCGTGCCGATGAAGCGCTACGGGCGGGCCGAGGAAGTGGCCGAGCTGGTGCTGTTCCTCGCCTCGGAGAAATCGTCCTACATCACCGGCCAGAACCTGCGCATCGACGGCGGCCTGATGCGGTCGGTGTAGCGGATCGTGGAAAGCCGCACATGAATGTTGCCATTTTGTTCGATTGGTCTTAGCTGGTAGTCATGAGCGGCGACCCCGAAGGCCCGATCGAACTGGTTGAAGACGCGGAATCGGGCGACCGATTTCTGATCTATGAGTCGTCGGGCGGACCGCGGCTCGATATACGTTTTCAGGGTGAAACGCTCTGGATGACTCAGGCTCAGATCGCCCAGCTTTTTGGACGGGAGATTTCAACGATCTCCCGACATATCGCGAACGTGATCGAAGAGGGCGAGCTCGACGAAGAGACTTCTTTGCAAAAAATGCAAACAAGTCTGGGGCGCCCCGCAATTCTCTACAGCCTCGATATGATCATCTCGGTCGGATATCGAGTGTCCTCCGCCCAGGCGACCGTTTTCCGCCGTTGGGCGACGGGCGTTCTGGTGCGCTATGCCAGATCCGGCTTCGTAGTCGACGCCCCTCGCCTCAAGGCGCCTGAAAACGCGGATCGCATCGCGGAACTGCGCGAGATTATCCGCGACATCCGTTCCGATGAGGCCAATGTCTATCGGGAACTGAAGAGCATCTGTGCGATGTGCCAGGACTACGATCCTGCCTCGGAAAGGGCGCGCGAGTTCTACCAACGGACCCAAGCCAAGCTTGTCTTCGCCGTGACGTCGAAGACGCCGGCGGAGATCGTTTTCGAGCGTTCCGATCATCGTGCCGACAATATGGGACTGACAAACTGGCCGTTGGAAAACATTCGCAAGAGCGACGTCGGTACTTCCAAGAACTACATGAGCGACGGTGAAATCCGTGAGCTGAATCGCCTGACTACGATACTGCTCGACATTTTCGAGGACCAGCTTGATCTCGGGCGGCTGGTGGTGATCGGCGATGCGGAACGGCTCCTGGATCAGCAACTGAGCAATCTGGGGCGCGCCCTGCTGCGCCACGGCGGCAGCGTTTCTGCCAACGATGCGCGACGGAAAGCTGAAGCCGAGTATTCCAGATTCGCCGAGAACAGAAAGATGGAGCGCCATGCAGAAGCCGATAGGGGGATCAGCGCACTGGCGCGTCAGGCAAGGAGCCTGCCCAAGACACGGCGTGGCGACTGACTGATGGCGCACTTCGTCATTGCCATCGACGGGCCGGCCGGTGCCGGCAAGGGCACGATGGCGCGGCGGCTCGCCGATCATTTCCGGCTGAACCTGCTCGATACGGGCTTGACCTATCGCGCCGTCGCCCACCGCATGCTGGAGGACGGCCTGCCGCTCGACGACGAGGCGGCGGCGGTGAAGGCGGCGGGCGCGGTCGATCTTGCCGCGCTCGACCGCGAGGTGCTGTCGCAGCATGCCGTCGGCGAGGCGGCGTCGAAGGTCGCGGTCATCCCGGCGGTGCGGCGCGCCCTGGTCGAGAAGCAGCGGGCCTTCGCGCGGGCGGCGCCCGGCGCGGTGCTCGACGGTCGCGACATCGGCACCGTGGTCTGCCCCGACGCCGACGTGAAGCTCTACGTCACGGCGACGGCCGAAGTCCGTGCAAGGCGCAGGCTCGCCGAGATCGAGGCGCGCGGCGGCACCGCCGACTATGCCCGCATCCTCGCCGACATCGAGCGCCGCGACGCGCGCGACACGGAGCGCGAGGACTCGCCGCTCCGCCCGGCGGCGGACGCGCACTTGCTCGACACGAGCGAAATGGATATAGAGACCGCGTTCCAGGCGGCGAGAAGGCTGGTCGATCAGGCGCTCGCCACCCGGAACGAAGGCTGAAAGCGACAGGCGGCGCACCGTTTCGCCCGGAAGGGACGGAGACGGCTGGCGGCACGATTTTCGTTTCCTGTCCTGAACCGGCCCGCCGCATCGTCAAGCGCCGGAAAATGCCGCCCGGAAGGCGGCAAGCCGATCCGCGGAGCGCGGATCGCGACGCGGCAACGGGCCAGAACGCAACGCTAACCCACGGCGCAGCCCGAAAGGCCCCCTTTGCACGTGTTGCCGGGGCAGGGCATCCAGGAGCACATATGTCCCAAGCAAACCCCACCCGCGACGATTTCGCCAGCCTTCTCGACGAGTCGTTCTCCGCCGAACACTCCGCCGAAGGTTCCGTCGTCAAGGGCCTCATCACGGCCATCGAGAAGGACATGGCCATCATCGACGTCGGCCTCAAGGTCGAAGGCCGCGTGCCGCTGAAGGAATTCGGCGCCGGCGCCAAGGACCTGAAGCCCGGCGACGAGGTCGAGGTCTATGTCGAGCGCATCGAGAACGCGCTGGGCGAGGCCGTGCTGTCGCGCGAGAAGGCCCGCCGCGAGGAGAGCTGGGTCCGCCTCGAGGCGAAGTTCAACGCCGGCGAGCGCGTCGAGGGCGTCATCTTCAACCAGGTCAAGGGCGGCTTCACCGTCGATCTCGACGGCGCCGTGGCCTTCCTGCCGCGCTCCCAGGTCGATATCCGCCCCATCCGCGACATCGCGCCGCTGATGAACGTGCCCCAGCCCTTCCAGATTCTGAAGATGGACAAGCGCCGCGGCAATATCGTGGTTTCGCGCCGCGCCATTCTCGAGGAAAGCCGCGCCGAGCAGCGTTCCGAAATCGTCCAGCAGCTCGAAGAGGGCCAGGTGGTCGAGGGTGTGGTCAAGAACATCACCGATTACGGTGCCTTCGTCGACCTTGGCGGCATTGACGGCCTGCTCCACGTCACCGACATCGCGTGGCGCCGCGTCAACCACCCCAATGAAGTGCTTTCGATCGGCGAGACCATCAAGGTCCAGATCATCCGCGTCAATCAGGAAAGCCACCGCATCTCGCTGGGCATGAAGCAGCTCCAGGCCGATCCCTGGGAAGGCATTGCCGCCAAATACCCGATCGGCGCCAAGTTCACCGGCCGCGTGACCAACATCACCGATTACGGTGCCTTCGTCGAACTCGAGCCGGGCATCGAAGGCCTGATCCACGTCTCGGAAATGAGCTGGACCAAAAAGAACGTCCATCCGGGCAAGATCGTCTCGACCTCCCAGGAAGTCGAGGTCATGGTGCTCGAGGTCGATCCCGACAAGCGCCGCATTTCGCTCGGGCTCAAGCAGACTCTCGCCAATCCCTGGGAGAGCTTTGCCGAGAAGTTCCCCGTGGGTTCGGAAATCGAGGGCGAGGTCAAGAACAAGACCGAATTCGGCCTGTTCATCGGTCTCGAAGGCGATGTGGACGGCATGGTCCACCTCTCCGACCTCGACTGGAACCGCCCGGGCGAAGAAGCGCTCGAGGACTACAACCGCGGCGACATGGTCAAGGCCAAGGTTCTCGATGTCGATATCGAAAAGGAACGCATCTCGCTCGGCATCAAGCAGCTCGGGACCGATTCCTTTGAAGCCGCCGCCGGTTCGGACGGGCTGCGCAAGGGTGCGATCGTTACCACCGAGGTGACCGCGGTGACCGATGGCGGCATCGAGGTGCGGATCGCCGACAGCGATCTCACCGCCTTCATCCGCCGCGCCGATCTCTCGCGCGACCGGCAGGATCAGCGGCCCGAGCGCTTCGCAGTCGGCGAAAAGGTCGACGCCCGCGTCACCCAGTTCGACAAGAAGACCCGCAAGATCGGGCTCTCGATCAAGGCGCTCGAAATCGCCGAGGAAAAGGAAGCCGTGGCCCAATACGGCTCCTCGGATTCCGGCGCGTCGCTGGGCGACATTCTCGGCGCGGCCCTCAAGGGCCAGAACGAGAAGAAGTAACGCATCGTCCGCATGTGAAAATTGAGGGTCCGCGCCGCCGGCGCGGGCCTTTTCTGTCTCAGGGGAACGGGAAATGGCCGATTGGCGCCCCATGGAGCCCGATGATGTGCCGCTGGTCTCCGCGATTGCGACCAGCGTTCATCCCGGCTTGCCAGAAGACGATGCGGTCTTTGCCGAGCGCCAGAGGCTCGCGCCCGAAGGGTGCTGGATCTGCGAGGGCGATGACGGCGCTCTGGGCTATGTGCTGAGCCATCCCTGGACGCTCGATGCCCCGCCCGCCCTCAATTCCCAGCTTAAAGCGCTGCCAGCGCGGCCCGACACATTCTATATTCACGACCTGGCGCTGCTGCCCCAGGGGCGCGGCGCCGGCGCAGCTGCCGATATCATCGGCAGGCTGATGAGGATCGGCCGGTCCTACCCCACGATGAGCCTTGTTGCCGTCAACGGCTCGGCCCCCTTTTGGGCCCGCTTCGGCTTTGCCGCGGTTGATCGGCCCGAGCTTGCCGCCAAGCTTTTAACCTATGACCGGCAGGCGCGGCTTATGGTAAGGCGGGGCTGACTTGCATTCGCCCCATTGGGCCTTTAGAGCGCTTCGGGGCAAAAGTGGATTCCACTATTGCGGTTTGGAAGCGCGATCGATCAAAGACTTAATCACTGGTTCAGGGTTTCCGGCCAACGCTGAACCGGTTTGGCCCCTGGGCCTCAATTTCTGGAACGATCCATGACACAGCTCGGCGATGATCCCGTCCATGCCATTCCCGCAACGCGGGCGGTCAGGCGCTCGCGCGGGCGCTGGCGGATTTTTGCCTTTCTGGCGCTGGCTCTGGCCGTGCTCCTGGGCCTTGCCCGTTTCGGTCCGGAAATCTCGCCCCCCGGAGAGGCCATTGCGCGGGTGGAGATCGACGGCACCATCACGACCAGCAATGAGCGGCTCGAGCGCCTCAAGGCCATCGCCGAGGACGACGGCATCAGGGCGGTGATCGTTGCGATCAACAGCCCCGGGGGCACGACCGCCGGCGGCGAGGAGCTTTACGAGGCGCTGCGCAGCCTCTCGGCGGCAAAGCCCACGATTGCGGTCGTCCACGAGCTTGGCGCCTCGGCCGCCTATATGACTGCGCTGGGCGCCGAACACATCTTTGCCCGCCGGCTGTCCATCGTCGGCTCGATCGGGGTGCTCTACCGCCATGTCGATGCCGGACGGCTGCTCGATACGATCGGCATCGACCTTCAGAAGGTGGCATCGGGCGAGTTGAAGGCCGAGCCCGAATTCGATGCCCCCATCACCCCCGAGGTGCGGGAAAGCCTTGCCGCGCTCGTTGAGGACAGCTTTGCCTGGTTCCTCGATCTCGTTGCAGAGCGGCGCGGGCTTTCGCGCGCGCGGGCCCTGGCGCTTGCCGACGGCCGCATCATGACCGGGCAGATGGCGCTCGACGCGGGCCTGATCGATGCGATTGGCGGGGAGGAAGAGGCCATCGCCTTTCTTGCGCAAACCTATGATATCGACCCTGATCTCCAAACCTTCACCGCCTGGCCGCCCCCCTCGCGAACGGGCTGGCTCGGGGACTGGCTGACCGGCGCCGTGGCCGGTGCGCTCGGCATCCGCGCCACCGACGCCATTGCGCTTGACGGGCTGGTCTCGCTTTGGCACCCTTCGCGCTGAAAAGCCAAGACGAAACAAGGCTCAATAATCGAGCGCCTAACAAATAAAGCGCCGGGGGGCGCGTCATGGAATGATCAAGTCCGAGCTCGTCGAAAAACTCGCAGCGGAAAATCCGCACCTGTTTCACCGCGACGTCGAGAATATCGTCAACGCCATCCTTGACGAGGTCGGCGATGCGCTGGCCCGGGGCGACCGGGTGGAACTGCGCGGCTTTGGCGCCTTTTCGGTCAAGAACCGTCCGGCGCGGCTGGGGCGCAATCCGCGCACCGGCGAGCAGGTCGATGTGGGCGAAAAATACGTCCCCCAGTTCAAGGCCGGCAAGGAAATCCGCGAGCGCCTGAACGGCAAATCGGCCTCGCGCCACATTTGAAAGCGACAAACGGCTATGCGCAAACGCATCATCGGCTGGCTCGTCCTCGTGCCGCTTTGCGCGATCGTCCTCGTCTTCGCGCTCGCCAACCGGCACACCGTCCCGGTCAATTTCAACCCGCTGGTGTCCGTGGCTGCCGATACGCCCGGCTATGGCGTGCCGCTCTTTCTGCTCGTTTATGCGGTGCTGTTCTTCGGCATCGCGCTGGGCGGGATTGCGGTCTGGTGGACCCAGGGGGCCCATAGGCGCGCCGAAAGGCGGCTGGCCAGGGAGAACCAGCGGCTGAGGACTGAACTGGAAGCCGCCCGCCGTGCACCCGCCCGCGAGCCCGATCCGGCCATCGCCGCAACCGACGAACTGGCCTGAGATCATGCCCGGCCCGGTCATCAAGATCTGCGGGGTCAAGACCCCCGACATTCTCGATCACGTCATCGCCGAAGGCGCGGACATGGTGGGGTACAACACTTTCCCCAAAAGCCCGCGCCATATCGATTTCGGGACCATTTCGAGCCTTGTCGCGCGCGGTACGGGACGCATCCAATCGGTGGTCCTGCTCGTTGATCCCGACGATGCGCTGGTCGAGGCTGCCGTTGCGACCGGGGCCGAATGGCTCCAGTTCCATGGCAGCGAAAGCCCGCAGCGGATTTCTGCGATTAGGGCGGCGACGGGCCGGAAAGTCATAAAGGCGCTGCCTGTTGGCGGGCCCGAGGATATCGCCGTCATTCCCGCCTATGCGGCGGTTGCCGACCGCCTCATCCTCGACGCAAGGCCGCCCAGGGATGCCACCCGTCCCGGGGGGCTGGGGGAAACCTTTGACTGGTCGCTGCTCGCCGGGCTTGACCGCGACATCGCCTTCATGCTTTCGGGTGGCCTGACAGTGGACAATGTGGCACGGGCCGTGCGCGAAACCGCCCCTTTCGGGCTCGACCTCTCCTCGGGGGTGGAACGCGAAAAGGGCGTCAAGGACAAGGGTCTCATCTCGGCCTTCATCGCCAATGCGCGGGAGTTGAACAAATGAATGCCAAGGCCGCCAATTCCCTGCGCCAGGGCCCTGACGAGAACGGCAAGTTCGGCATCTATGGCGGGCGTTTCGTCGCCGAAACGCTGATGCCGCTGATCCTCGACCTCGAAAAGGCCTATCGCGCGGCGCAAAAGGACCCCGCCTTCCTCTCCGAGATGGACGATTTGCGCACACATTTCGCCGGCCGTCCCTCCCCCCTTTATTATGCGGAGCGGCTCAGCGCCGAGCTTGGCGGCGCGCGCATCTATTTCAAGCGCGAGGACCTCAACCACACCGGTTCCCACAAGCTCAACAATTGCCTTGGCCAGATTCTGCTCGCCAAGCGCATGGGCAAGACGCGCATCATCGCCGAGACCGGGGCCGGCCAGCATGGCGTCGCCACCGCAACCGTCTGCGCGCGCTTCGGGCTCCCCTGCACGGTTTTCATGGGCGCAACCGATGTCGAGCGCCAGATGCCCAATGTGTTGCGCATGAAAATGCTCGGCGCGGAGGTGAGGCCCGTCACCGCCGGTGCCGGCACGCTCAAGGACGCCATGAACGAGGCGCTGCGCGACTGGGTGACCAATGTCGAGACCACCTATTACCTCATCGGCACCGCCGCCGGCCCGCACCCCTATCCCGAGATGGTGCGCGACTTCCAGAAAGTGATCGGGGAGGAAATCCGCTCCCAGATCATGGAGCTCGAGGGTAAGCTCCCCGACGCGCTGGTCGCCTGCATCGGGGGCGGGTCCAATGCGATTGGCACCTTCCATGATTTTCTCGATGAGCCCAATGTCAGGATATTCGGCGCCGAGGCGGGCGGGCACGGGCTCGAGATCGAGAACGGCCATGCCGCCTCGATGACCGGCGGGCGCCCCGGCGTGCTGCATGGCAACCGCACCTATCTCCTCCAGGATGAGGACGGCCAGATTATCGAGGGCCACTCGATCTCCGCCGGGCTCGATTACCCCGGCGTCGGGCCCGAACATGCCTTCCTGCGCGATTCGGGGCGCGTCACCTATGTTCCGGTCACCGACAAGGAAGCGCTTGAAGCCTTCATGGCCTGCACCAAATTCGAGGGCATCATCCCCGCGCTCGAAAGCGCGCATGGGCTCGCCCATGTCATCAAGCTCGCCCCGCAGATGAAGGCCGATCAGGTGATCGTGCTGTGCCTCTCGGGCCGGGGCGACAAGGACGTGGAATCGGTCGGCCGGCATCTGGGCATGGCGCTTTAGAGTGTTTCCAGAATAAGTGGGCACCACTTATTCGGTTGGGAAACGCGATCAATTAAAGACCTGGAGCACCTGTTCTGATTCTATCAAAACAGGAAGTGCTCTAGCTTGAAGCTGGTTTACCAGCCATGCATGTCCCGGATGGCTGGCATGAGTAAAGGGCGGCTACTCGTTCGGGACATTTGGGACCATCTATCGGGCACACGATCTTTGTTGCCTGATGGAGGGAAACATGCCCAACCGCGTTTTTAACAATCTTACGGGATTCCTCGGCGATATCGGCCGGGCCCGTGCCGCTTCGGCGCTCTATAACGACCTTTCGAGGCTCTCGGACGATGCGCTCAGGGCCCGCGGCCTTTCCCGCGCCGACCTGCCGCGCTATGCCTTCGACAAAGCCTTTACCAGCAGATAGGCAATCCTCTTGCTAAAGCGTGCAATCCAAGGCATCCGCCGCCAGCGGGTGCCCTTTTCTTTTATGCGCCCAGCGGTTGACTCTTTGGAGGTTCTTGCCCTTTATCCCGCCCGACCGAGCGAGGAGGCAAGCCAGCCAATGACAGGCACACGCATCGACAGGCGGTTCGAGAAAACCAGGGCCGCGAACCGTCCGGCCTTCGTGTCCTTCGTGATGGCGGGCGACCCCGACGAAGCGACTGCGGATGCGATTCTTGCCGGCCTGCCCGCGGCGGGCGCCGATATCATCGAACTGGGCATGCCGTTTTCGGACCCCATGGCCGATGGCCCCGCCGTCCAGATGGCCGGCCAGCGGGCGCTCAAGGCGGGGATGACGCTCAAAAAGACCCTCGAAACGGTCGCGCGCTTCCGCAGGAACGATGACGAGACCCCGATCGTCCTCATGGGCTATTACAATCCCATCTACAGCTATGGCGTCGATGATTTCCTCGCCGATGCCAGGGATGCGGGTGTCGACGGGCTGATCGTTGTCGACCTGCCCGCCGAGGAAGACGCCGAACTGTGCCTGCCCGCACTGAGCGCCGGGCTCAACTTCATCCGGCTCGCCACCCCCACGACCGACGCAAAGCGTCTCGATACGATCCTCAGGAACACCTCTGGCTTTGTCTATTACGTCTCGATGACCGGCATTACCGGCGCCGAGATCAAGAACCGCGCCGCCATCGGCGAAGCGGTCAACCGCATCAAGGCCCATACCGATCTGCCCGTTGCCGTGGGCTTCGGGATCAAGACCCCCGAGGAAACGGAGTTGATCGGCAGGGACGCAGACGGCGTGGTCGTTGGCTCCGCCCTGGTTTCGGCCATCGCGGATTCGCTCAGCGAGGGAAAGGCCGGGCCTGGAACCACCGAGGCCGTCCACAGCCTGGTGCGCCGGCTCGCCGAGGGTGCAAAGCGGTCCAGAAGCTGATATAAATTGCCACATTCATGTCCTAGACCGGACGGGTTGGCGCCTGCCATGCCCCAGCGGTCGCGCAGGACAGAACAGGGTTCTAGGCGAGTATTCGAAGATGAACTGGATCGACAACGTCGTCCGCCCCAAAATCCGCTCCTTCCTCAACAAGCGTGACGTCGAGGACAATCTCTGGGTGAAATGCCCCGAGAGCGGGGAGATGGTCTTCCACCGCGATCTCGAAACCAATCAATGGGTGGTGCCCAATTCGGGCTACCACATGAAGATCAAGGCCACCGACCGGCTCAACAATTTCTTCGATGACGGCCAGTACACCAGGCTCGCCCTGCCCTCGGTCGCCCAGGATCCGCTCAAGTTCCGCGACATCAAGCGCTATTCTGACCGGCTCAAGGATTACCGCGCCAAGACCGGCAATGACGATGCCGTCATCGTCGCCCAGGGCGAGGTCTATGGCACGCGGCTGACCGTCGGCGTCCAGGATTTCGAATTCATGGGCGGCTCGCTCGGCATGGCCGCAGGCTCGGCCATCATCACCGGGCTCGAGGCGGCCGTCCGCGACAAGACGCCATTCGTGATGTTCGTTGCCTCTGGCGGCGCGCGCATGCAGGAGGGCATCCTTTCGCTCATGCAGATGCCGCGCACCACCGTTGCGGTGCAGCGCCTGCGCGAGGCGCGCCTGCCCTATATCGTGGTTCTCACCAACCCCACGACCGGCGGGGTGACCGCATCCTATGCCATGCTGGGCGATGTCCACATCGCAGAGCCCGGCGCCGAGATCGGCTTTGCCGGCGCCCGCGTCATCGAGCAGACCATCCGCGAAAAGCTCCCCAAGGGCTTCCAGCGCTCCGAATATCTCTATGAGCACGGCATGGTCGACATGGTGGTCCACCGGCACAATCTGCGCTCGACCATCGGCTCGCTGGTCCGCATCATGACCAAGGCGCCCGCCAATGATGCCATCCCCACGCGCAACGCCACCTCGGTGCCCGCGCTGACCAATCGCGAGGTGGCGATTTCAGCCGAAGGCGATGACGATCTTCTGGCGACGACGCCGGTGGCCGGCCACGCCGAATAGGCGGGAAATCTCTCCGTGCCCGGTGCTCGCCGGGCGCACCTCCTTCCGGCAGGCCGAACAATGTCCCGCACCGACGCGATTTTGAAGCGTTTGCTGACGCTTCACCCAAAGCTGATCGATTTAGAGCTCGACCGCACGCTCGAACTGCTCGAGGCGCTCGGCCGCCCCCAGGACCGCCTGCCCCCGGTCATTCATGTTGCCGGCACCAATGGCAAGGGCTCGACCATCGCCTATATGCGCGCCATGCTCGAGGCGGCGGGCAAATCGGTCCATGTCTATACCTCGCCCCATCTGTCGGCCTTTCGCGAGCGTATCCGGCTTGCCGGCAGGCTCGTCTCCTCGCGCAGGCTCAACGCCGCGCTCGAAGCCTGCGAAAAGGCCAATGAGGGGCGCCCGATCACCTTTTTCGAGATCACGACCTGCGCGGCCTTCCTGCTCTTTAGCGAGGTCAGGGCAGACTATCTCCTGCTCGAAGTGGGGCTGGGCGGGCGGTTCGACGCGACCAATGTGATCGATCGTCCCCTGGGCGCGGTGATTACCCCCGTCTCGATCGACCACACCCAGTTCCTGGGCGAAACGCTCAACGAAATCGCATCGGCCAAGGCCGGCATACTAAAGCGCGGGGCTCCGGCGGTCATTGCGCGCCAGCCCGAGGCGGCGCTCGAAACCATCATGGCCGAGGCTCGATCTCTGGGCATCAGGCCATTCGCGGCAGGGATCGATTTCGACGGCTTTGCCCAGCGCGGGCGGCTGATCTATCAGGACGACCAGCAATTGCTAGACCTGCCCCTGCCCGCGCTTTTCGGCCCCCACCAGATCGACAATGCCAGCCTCGCGGTCGCCGCCATCCGGCATTTTTCGCTCCCTGTATCCGAGGAAGCCATCGCCAAGGGCCTGCGCAGTGCCGTCTGGCCGGCGCGCATGACCCCGCTGCGCGGGGCGCTCAATGCCTATCTTGCCGAAGGCCAGGAACTCTGGCTCGATGGCGGGCACAACGCGGCGGGTGCCGAGGCGCTGGCCATGGCGCTCAAGGAGATGAACGAGGCGCGGCCCGCCCCGCTCGTGCTCATTGCCGGCATGATGGCGACCAAGGACGCCGCGCGCTTTTTTGCCCCCTTCAAGGACGTCGCAACCCAGGTGTTTGCCGTTTCCATTCCCGGCGAACCGGGCGCGCTTAAGGCCCGTGAACTCGCGCCCTTCCCCGCAGCGCATGGCATCAGGACCACCATTGCGCGCTCGGTCCCCGACGCCCTCTCCCGCGCCGCCCATATCGAGGGCGCGCGCGTCGTCATCTGCGGCTCGCTCTATCTGGCCGGCGCGGTTCTCAAGCTCAACAAAACGCCCCCGGACTAAGAAGTCGCGGGGGCGTCTTCAGCACTCGCCAGACAACGAAAGGAGAGGCGAGGGATCGCTTTGAGGCTTAAGCGGCGTGGCTTTCGAGCCATTTGACGAGACCGGCCTTGGGCGTGCCCGCGCCGATCTTCATGTCGGCGGCCTCGCCGCCCTTGAAGAGGATCATGGTCGGGATCGAGCGCACGCCATATTGGGCCGCGGTGCCCGGGTTCTCATCGACATTGAGCTTGACGATCTTCACCTTGCCTTCAAGCTCGCTCGAAATCTCTTCGAGAATCGGCGCGATCGCGCGGCAAGGCCCGCACCACTCGGCCCAGAAATCAACGAGAACGGGTTCATTGGCGCCGAGTACTTCGGTGGCGAAATTGGCGTCGGTCACATGTCCGGTCATGGAGCTACCTTTGGCAAGTAAAGGGCGGACATGAAATCTCACACCCGCCCGGGACGATTTGGTTGATCAATAGCTAGGCGGAGTCGGGGTCCAGTTCAACCCTGGCCCGTGCATGCCAGCCATCACACCAGCGCGATTGTCCCGCTTGCCGCCGCAAGCCTTTTGGGATCAAGCACCATCAGCCGTTTCCGGGCCGTCCACAATATCGCGGTGGTTATGGACTGGCCGGGGAAGAGTCTTGCCGCGATCATGGCATAGGCGCCCAATTGCGCCCAATAGGCCTCCGGCACGCCCTCCTCGCTTTCGGGCGCGGCCGCATCGGATTTGAAATCGACCACCATGATGCCGTCCCGATCCGCCACCAGCCGGTCGATGCGGCCGGTAAGGCGTATGGGGACGCCATTGCGGGTGGCGTCAACGGCAAAGCTCACCTCCGCCCGCGCGTCCGGCCCGAATATCCGGGCAAGGGACGGATCGGAGAGGATCGCGAGCGCCTCCTCTGCAACCGGCGCGGCAAGCTCGGGCGCTTCTGCGAGCAGGGTCTGTGCCGCCGCCAACGCGACTTCGGCGCGCCTGTCCCGAGGCACGCACGTCAGATGCTGGAGGAGGGCGTGAAGCGCAATGCCCCGCTCGCGTGCCATACGTGCATCAAGCAGGCGCTCGGCCTTGGGGTCGAGGCCCTCGATCGTGCCGCCATGGCCCCCCAGCTGCGAGGGCGACACGATCTCGCGCGGCCTGGGCAGCGAGATCGGAGGCAATGAACAGGGCCGCTCCGGCGCAGCTTGCTCACCTTCACCTCCCAAGGCCGGCGTGGGTGGCACCGCATTCCGTGGGAAGCGGAGCACATCCTCGCCCGTCACCGGATCGGCAACGCTTTCCGCCTCGTCGGCCAGCGCGGCGGCGACCGCGCCCATCCAGCTCCCCTCCAGCGCTTTTTCGACATCCTTGGCGGGCCGGCTCAGGCACCCGGTGAGAATGAGCGCATCTTCGGCCCGCGTCATCGCGACATAGAGATTGCGCCAATATTCCTCCTCCTGGTTCTGCGTCAACACTTCGCGCAGCGGCAGGGAGGCCTGGCAGTGATATTCGGTTCCCGGGCAGTAGAGCAGGAACGGTGACGCCTTCGGACCGAGGAACACGCAATCGGAGACCGGCGGGGCTTTGGCGGACGCATCGGCCAGAATGACGATGGGCGCTTCGAGCCCCTTGGCCCCGTGAACGGTCATCACGCGCACGCCCGAGGTCTTGGCGATAAGATCGCGCTTGATGACGATATCGCTTTTACGCATTGCGGCGATAAAGCCGGTGAGCGATGGCTGGTCGGAATTTTCGTGTTCGAGCGCGAGATCGAGGAATTCGGCGACCACCTCGTCGACCTCCGCGCCGAGCCGCTGGTGAAAGCGCCCGAGCCCGCCATCGGCATAGAGCACATGGGAGAAGAATTCATAGGGCCGGTCGAGATCGAGCCTCTGGCGCAATCCGTAAAGGCGCCGATAGGCCTCCTGGGCCACCGGCGCGGCGCTCTCGCGCAGGGCCTGCCACAAGGAGACCTCCCCCCGTGGCTGGGCCAGCGCGTAGAGATCGTCTTCGGAAAGGGCGAAAAGCGGCGAGCGCAGGACCGCGGCAAGTGTCAGGTCATCGCCGGGATTGAGCAGCACATCGGCAAGTCCCAGAAGGTCATCCACCGCGATATGGGCCGAAATCGGCAGGCGGTCGGCGCCGGGGCTGTCGATCCGCTCCTCCTTGAGCGCCCTCACGATCTCGGCAAAGACCGGCGAGCGGCGCTGGACGAGGATCAGGATATCCTCGGGCCGTATGGCCCGCCCGCGCGGGCCCAGAGGCATCCGGTTTTCGATCCAGTGCTTGACCGTCCCCGCAATGCGCCGGGCAAGCTGGCGCGGCGCGCTGGCAAAATTCTCGACCGGCTCGAGCGGCCAGTGATCGGCCATCTCCGCCTTTTCGGGCGGGGCGACAGCCGGCCAGAGCGTGATCGTCCCGCCCTTGTCGTTGCGCGCGCTTTCGTGACGTATTCCCTCGGGGGGCGCGAAGAGACCGCGCGCAACCTCCGGGCGCCCCGCCACCCTGTCGACCCCCTCGAGCACGCCGGAAAGCGTGCGGAAGCTGGTCCTGAGCCTGAGATCACGCCAGAGCCTGCCCGATTGGCGGGCCTTGAGCCCCATCTCGCGCCCGGTCTCGAGAAACAGCGCCGGTTCGGCCCCCTGAAAGGAATAGATCGATTGCTTTGGGTCGCCCACCGCAAAGAGCGTCTTGGGCCGGCCCGTGCTCTCCCCGTCGAAATAATCGCCTGCAAGCGCGCGGATCACCTGCCACTGTTCGGGATTTGTGTCCTGGCTCTCATCGACAAGGATGTGGTCGATCCCCGCATCGAGCTTGTAGCGTACCCAGGCGCCGAATTGGGGGTCGGCAAAGAGCGCGGCGGTGCGCACCACGAGATCGTCGAAATCGAGCCAGGAGCGGGCCCGCTTCTGCGCCTCGTAGCGCGCGATGATGGCCGAAAGGATGTCGAGCAACGCTGAGGAATTCTGGGCGATGCAGATGGCGCGGTATTTCTCGTCGAGCGCGGCCAGGCGCTCGGCCTCGGCAAGGATGCGCGCGGCCAATCCCGGATCCTCGGCGAGAATTCTTTTGTTGGGAAAGGCCCTGCTTGGAACCGTGCGCTTCCCGGTGAGGAACGCCCCCGACCACTCGCTATAGCTCGCCGCGTCGAACTCGATTTCGGCAAGCTTGTCCTCGAATTGAGCCTGCTTGGTCCGTCCGGGCGGCGTCAGCGCCAGAATGCGCTCGCAATCGGCTTCGGACACCAGCCGGTCCTCAAGGCTCTGCCGAGCAAAGCGATCGGAATCCTCATCTGCCCCTACATCGAGAAAGGCGAGAAGATTGGCCTTGGCGCGGACCGGGTCGGCAAGGATCGGCTCAAGACTGCGGCCAAGCCCAAGCGCGCCCGAAACCGCCTTTTCGATCTGGTGGTCGCTGAGCCGCGCGAACAAGAGCCGTGCCGCATCGCCAAGGAGCCCAGAGGCCTTGAGCGCCTCGGCCAGCACCGCCTCGCGCGCCTCTTCAATCATCTGGCTGCGCTCGGCATCCTCGATCACCGAAAAATTGACCGGCACGCCCGCCTCGAGCGGAAAGCGCTGCAGCACCGCCTCGCAAAAGGCGTGGATGGTGTTGATCTTGAGCCCGCCCGGGGTTTCGAGCGCCAGGGCGAAAAGCTGCCGCGCGCGCGTCAGCGTTTTTGCGTCCGGCGCCTGCCCCAGCATCTCAAACAGCGCCTCTTCGAGCCTTTCATCGGAAAGACGCGTCCAGGCGCCCAGAATCTCCGAAACCCTGTGCCGCATCTCTGCGGCCGCCGCCTTGGTGTAGGTGAGGCAGAGGATCGCTTCGGGTGCCGCACCCCAAAGCAGCAGCCGGATCACCCGCCGCGTCAGAATGAAGGTCTTGCCCGAACCCGCATTGGCGTTGACCCAGACGCTGGCCGCTGGATCGGTCGCCGCGCGCTGGTTCCGGATCGCATCGGGCGGGGGCGTGGTCGGGCGCTCGCTGCTCACTGGTCCTCGTCCTCGCCGGTCTCGGTCAGCGTCCATTCCCCCGTGCGCGCCAGATGCTCGTAGTCGCCCTTGAAGCGCTGACCCTTTTTTGGAAAGACGCGCGCAGGCATGGGCTGGTGGTCACGCAGCAGCATGGCCGAGAGATGGCTTGCAAAGCGCCGGAAGGTCCGCGCGACAACCATGTCGAGGTCCTCCCCCTCGGGCAGCGCATAAGGGCTTGCGTCCACCGCATCGGGCTTGGACCCGATCTTGATATAGGTCAGGGCCTCCGAGCGCACGGGGGGAATTTCGCCGAACCCGCCATGGCGCGCCATCACCGCTTCGAGCGGGAGTTGCGGGGCAAAGCCCGCCTTCATGTCCGCCTTGTCTGGAATCGAACCGGTCTTGAAATCGATGATTTCGAGCCTGCCCGAGCCCATGAGATCGATCCGGTCGGCCCGCCCCCGGAGCGTGAAAATCTCCCCATCGAGGGGAAATTGCCATTCCCCCTCGATCTCGGCCTGCCGTGCCGCCACTCGATCCTCCCGCGCGCGCTCGAAATCGAGAAAATGCCGCGCTGCCTGGGCAAAGCGGGAAAGCCACAGCTCACGCCGCGCCGGAATGGCCTCGAGCGCGGCAAAGCGCTTCTCGGCCAGCGCCATCAGCGCGTCCCAGGCATCGGGCGCGGTGATCGCGTGTCCGGTCTTTATGAAATCCCCCACAATGTCGTGGATGATCGTGCCGCGCTCGGCGAGGTCGGGATCGGCCCCCAGGGGATCGATCCGGCGCAGGCCCAGCACATATTTGGCGTAGATGTCATAGGGCGAGCGCAAAAGCGTTTCTGCATCGGTCACCGAAAGCCGACGCGGGCGGACGCTTGCCGGGGGGCTCGGGGCCGGGCGGGCCTCGGCCTTGGGTGGGGCGCCGGTGAGGTCGAGCCGGCGCGCGAGATCGAGCCAATGCGCCCCGCGCCTGACCATCGCCCCGAACAATTCGGCGCCGAAAAAGCCCTCGAGGCGCTGGACGAGGCGCGAAGGCGTTGCCGGGCCCGTGCCCTGGCGCTCCGGAAGGGTCAGGATCAGCTCGGGGGCGCCCGCCGCCATCAAAAAGTCGTGCGCGGCAAGCCCATGCAGTTTTTCGGGCGGCTCGAGCCCTGCGCCCATGCGCATTCCCCGGCTCAGCCAGGGGCCCGGATCGGCAATTTCGGGCCAGACCCCCTCGACCAGCCCGGCCAGAATGACGCGATCGGCCTCGATGAGCCGCGCTTCGAGCCGCCCCAGCAGCATGACACCCCGGTCCGGCTTGCGATGCGGCCTCACGCTCGGCCCCGACAGCAGACCGCCAAGCGCAATCGGCAGGGAAGCCGCATCGAGCAGAGGCCCGCGCTCGCCCTGGCGGGCAAGAGTGTCGAGCAGCAGGGCAAGCTCGCTTTCGCCCTCGAGCGGTTCGGGCGCGCCATCGGGCCGGGCCCTGAGGCGGGCAAGCGTGCCGCTCAGCGCAAGGGCAAGCTGTGCGGGACGGAAAGCGGGACCGGCCAGCAAGGTCTCGAGCGGCGCCAGAGCCCCGCCAAGCGCCTCGAGCAGCGCCTCGATCGCCGCCTCCTCGCCTTCCCCAATCCGCAAGCGCTGCGGCCTTTTCTCCTGGGCCGCAAGCGCCTTGATGACGGCTTTGAGCCCTTCGATCCCCGCACCCGGCCTTTGCCCGCGCAGAACCTTTATGTCGAGAACTTCCCCGTTGGGGGCGACAAAGGCCCGGCCGAGCCCCAATTCGACATGGCGGTTGCGCAACAGCGCCATAAGATCGACCGGGGCGTAGCGCCCGGTGACCAGCGTCACCGCCTGCCGCACCAGCCGCCCGGCGCGCGAGAGGCCGAGCGGGGTGCCTGCAGCGTCGTCGGCCTCGACCCCGGCGCGCCTGAGTTCGGCCGCAACGCGCCGCGCAAGCGTCTGGTCGGGGGTGATGACAGCCGCCGTCCTGCCGCGCCCGAGCGCCTCATGGACCGCAACCGCAATGGCGCGTGCTTCCTCTTCGGGCGTGCGGGCGCGAACGAGCGAGACGCCCTCGGCCGCATCGGCAAGATCGATCTCCTGCGCGATCTCGCCCCATCGCGCCGTTTCCGGCGCCAGCGCCAGCGCGGCGTTGAGGGCTTGGCTGCGCGGGGCTTGAGCCGGCCCGAGCGCGGTGACGTCCCCGGGGCGCGTCCCGAGCGTACCGAGGAGCCGAACAAGCCCATATTGCGGATGCCCGTGCGGGTTGTTGTCCTCGTCCTCGAGCGCGGAAACCCCGGCCGCACCAAGGCCCCTGTCGAGCCCGGGCAGCACCACCGCGCCATTGGGCAGCGCCGCGATCGCGCCAATGAGTTCTGCCGTTGCCGGCATGGACCCGGTGGACCCGGCAACGATCACCGGCCGCGCCCCATAGATGTGGCCCAGCGCCTGCGCCTGGCGCCTGATGAGCATGCTCGTCCGCGCGCTCGCATCCATCTCGCCTTCACTCTCGAGGATCGCCGGCCAGTGACCAAAGACAAAGCGCACGAAATCGAGATTGGCAGCGAACTGCTCGGCCAGTTGCCCCGTTTCGATCCTGTCGAGATCGGCAAGGCTCTTTCCCGCGATGGCGAAATCATCGATCAGCGTACCCAGCGAATCGGCCAGCGCCAGGACCTCGGCCGTATTGGGCCTGCCGCGATATCCGCCGAGCGCCGGCGCGGAAAAAGCTGGTTCGCTCCGCGCCGCCAGCCATTTCTCGATAAGCTCGGCAAGCAGCAGCCGCCGTTTCATCCGGCTCATGGGCGGGGGCAGCGCCACCGCCTCATAGGGGGGCAGGAAAGGCTCCTCGGCCGGGTCTTCGCCCCCGAGCGTGCGGATGTCGGGCAGGAGCATCGGCTCACCGCCGAGCGCGGCGACCAGCGCATCGGCGAGCGCCGCGCGCGCCCGGCGCGTGGGCAGGAAGATCGTGACGTCCGAGAGCCAGAACGGCCCCTCGCGCGGCCATCCCGGCAGGATCGCGCCCTCGACAAGCGCCTGCGCCAAGGTCGGGAGGAAAGGCGCATGAGGGCCGATCGAAAAGATGTTGGCCCGGCGCGCCATCAGACCAGCGCGCCGATCAGCTGCTCGGTACGCGCGATCGCGGCAGGGTCGCCCACGTGATACCAGTCGGTGCCGATCTCGACGCCCCTGAGCCGGCCCCTCTCGCGCGCCGTCTCGAAATGCCTGTAGAGCGAAAACGGCACCTCGGGCCCCTCGCCGGCAAGGATCCTCGCGACCAGCGCAACGCCCGCATAGACCACCGGCCGCCCCGTGGTCTTCGAGATCGCGCCATCGGGCGTCAGCAGGAAGTCCGGGCCCTTGAGATAGCCCCTGGCGCGGTCCGGCGGCACGCAGAGCAGCACCGCATCGGCGCCGCCGTCACCGAAGGCCTCGACGAGCCGGGCGATCGGGCGGTCCTTTCCGGGCAACCAGAAGCTGTCGGTGTTCATCGTCAGCACCGGATCGGTGCCGAGCAGCGGCAGCGCCTTGCGCAGCCCCCCGCCCGTGTCGAGCAGGCGCTCCCTTTCCGAACTGACGGCAAAGGCCACATCACGCAGCCCTGCCTTCAGGCGTTCGATATGTGCCTCGATCTGATCGGCCATGTGATGGGCGTTGATGACGAAATGGGCGCAGCCCTCGGCCAGCGCCGCATCGATCACATGGTCGACAAGCGGCTTGCCGGCAACCTCTATCAGCGCCTTGGGCTTTTGAAAGGTCAGGGGCCGCATGCGCGTGCCGAGCCCCGCCGCCAGCAGCATGACATGGGGCATTGTTGCCGTCATGTCCCGCCCTCCTCGGTCCGCACCCAGTGTGCCAGCGCTTGCGCCCAGCCCGCAAGCGATCTGCCGCCCAGCGCCTCGATTGTGATCTTGCGCCCCTCGCCGCCCTGCGTCGTCGCAATGCTCACCGCCACGCCCGGCCCCTGGGCGAGACCGGGTGCGCGCTCGGGCCATTCGATCAGCCGGACTGCTCCCGCCTCGTCGAAAAGCCCCAGTTCGAGCAGTTCGTCCTCATGGGAGAGCCTGTAGAGATCGGCATGGACCAGGCCCTCATAGGGCTGGACGAGCGCGAATGTGGGCGAGGGGACGGTCATATCCGGATCGCCGAGCCGGGCGCGGATGATGGCGCGGGCAAGCGCCGTCTTTCCTGCCCCCAGATCGCCATAAAGCAGCACGAGATCGCCCGGCGCAAGCAGCCCGGCAAGGGCCGCGCCGATGGCGTCGGTCGCTTCCGGATCGGGCGCAAAAAGCGCGATCATGGCTCTATTCGCCCGCGTTGCGCGCCTGGGAGGCGTCGGCGGGCACGATCACCGTCACGCTCGTGCCGCGCGGCTCGCGCCCCTCGATCAGCACCGTGCCGCCATGGAGATGGGCGAAGGTCCTGACGATCGCCAGCCCAAGGCCCGCCCCGCGCTGGCGTCCCTCGACCGATTGCCCCTCGAAACGCGAGAACATGGCGTTGCGGATATCCTCGGGAATGCCGACCCCTTCGTCCTCGACGGTAAAGGCGATGCGGTCATTGCCCCTGGCGCTCACCGAAAGCCGGATTTGTGCGCCCGGGTCCGAAAAGCGCGCGGCATTGGAGAGGAGATTGTAAAGGATCTGCACGATCCTTGTGCCGTCCGCGATGAAATCGGGCAGGTCCTGGGCGATATCGACAATGAGGTTGACCGGCTTTTCCGAGCCCGAGAACGCTGCGGAAAGCCCGGCCCGCGCCTTGGCGATCAGCGCACCGATCTCGAGCCTTTCGGTATGGAGCTGCGCGATGCCCGCATCGACCGTCGCAAGGTCGAGAATGTTGTCGATCAGAAGCCCGAGATTGGCGCTCGAAGCGCGGATATAATCGGTATAGGCGCGCTGCTTCTCGTTGAGCGGCCCCACCTCGCCCGAGGCCAGAAGATCGGCAAAGCCGATGATATTGGTGAGCGGGGAGCGCAGTTCATAAGAGACGTTCTGGACAAACGTGTCCTTGAGCCTGTCGGCCGCAATCAGCGCCTCGTTGCGCTCCTTGAGCACCCGCTCGTAATTGGCGCTTTCCGAGACGTCCATGAAGGTCATCATCGATTGCCCGTCGGGCAGGCGTACCACGGCGAAGTCGATCAGCCGCCCGTCCGCCCGCGTGATGCGGCCCTTGGTGTCCCCGCGCGTGGGGTTGAGGTCGATGATGCGGCGCTTGAGGTCGCGCCAGATCGTCTCGCCATCCTCGGGAAAGGTCCTTGCCGCCATCCGCGTCACATCGTCGATATGGGGATGGTTGCCGAGCGTATTCATCGGCAGCTTCCAGATTTCCGAAAGCCGCGGATTGTGGAGCCGCAGTCGCCCATTGGTCCCGAACACCGCCACGCCCTCATTGAGCGCATTGAGCGTCTCGCGCTGGACATTGATGAGCGCATTGTGCCGGGTTTCGAGCGCCAGGCGCTCGGTCACATCCTCAAAGACATAGATGACCCCGCCCGAACCCGTCGCCGGCGCCGCGATGACATTGGCACACCGCCCGTCGGGCAGGTACCAGGCCGTTTCGCGTGGGCTGGTGAGCGCATAGCTCATCAGATGCTTGTCGCGCCAGGCGCGATAGTCGGGTTCGGCTGGAAGCGCCCCCATGGTGCGCAGCTTGTCGAGGATCGCCCGCTCATCGGGCCGCGTTGCAAGCCAGTCCGGGTCGAGCCCCCAGAACTGGGCATAGGCCGAATTGAAATGGGTGAGGCGCCGGTCCTTGTCAAAGACGGCAACCGGGGTGGCGAGCGCATCGATGACGGTGGTCAGATGCCCCAGATCGGGCTCGCTGGGCCCGTTCTCGGCCGGCTTGGGCCGCGCGATCGGCAGGTAGAAATAGCCCGCCGAGCCGCCGTTCAGGGGAAAGAGCACGAGATCGAGCTTGCCGGCCAGTTGATGCTCATGCTCAAGCGCAATCGTGTCGCCCGCGTCCTCGAGCGCCTTGAGCAGCGCTTCGCGCGCCTCGGCGGGAAAGATGTCGGGCGCGGTGCCGCGCTCCGATTTTACACCCAGCGTACGGGTGAAATGGAGATAGGCGGCATTGGCATAAACGAGCACCCCGTCCTTGTCCCTGAGCCAGGCGGGGACGGTGAGGTTCGAAAGAACGGCCTGGGCGTCGGTGAGCGAGGGCAGGCGCGTGAGTGCGCTGCCTGAAAGCGGCGGCTGGGCGGCGCTGCCAGAGGGCCGCAGGCGTACAACCGCCGTGCCCCCGATGAGTCGTCCCGCGCAACGGATGATCCTGCCGTCGCGGGCAGTGATCGAGGTTTCAAAGAGCTTGCCTTCGATCCTCAAATCGGTCAGCCGGTTGGCGAGTTCGCGCGCAGCGTCCGCGTCGAGCCAGGTGCGGAAGTCGAGCACGGCTGAAGGCCGTGTCTCTCCGGGAATGAGGGTGGGGACAGGGCCGAGGACCGAGGGCTCGAGCCCGGCATCCTTCCAAAGGATCGTCACCTCGGGCATGCCCGCGAGCAGCATTTCGAATTCGTCGAGCGCCGCCCGCATTTCGCCCAGCCGTGCCCGGCTCGAAGCGCTGGCGCTTTCCGCCTCGCGGCGCCATCGCGCCGCCATCATGGTGGCAACCAGTCCGAAACCGGCGGCGCCCAGCGCAATGGCATAGGGGGCGGCGCTCAACACATTGGCCGATACGACAGGAGCGGCAAGGGCAGGGCTTGCGCCAATAAGGGCGACAGGTGCCGCTGAAAGGGCCACGAATCCAGAAAGTTTCCGGAATCCAGCCGGCTTCATGTCCCTTATTGCCTCGCTAAAAATGATCCGCCCGCCAGGCCAACCGCGATGTGGATGGCCGAATCACTAAACCATACAGGGGCGCGGAATCGGCTCCAAGTGTCTAACCGTGCCATTTAAGGCAAATCTTGTCTTTTGGCTGGGAGACCGGGCCTGCCGCTGGCGCGCGCTGTGGAAAACAAAGTGGGCCTGCAGCACCGTATTGCTGTTTTCACGAAAGCGGCGTTCTCCCCCTTCGCTTCTCCGGCGAAAGCCGGAGTCCATACTTCAACGCCTGCGCTGGTTGACGTTTCGATCTGGATTCCGGCTTTCGCCGGAACGGCGAGGGGAGAGTACGCGGTTGCTTCCGCCAAACCCTGAATCGGTCAGTAACGGTAATGCTCGGCCTTGAACGGGCCCTGCTGGGGCACGCCGATATAGTCGGCCTGCTCCTTTGAGAGCTTGGTGAGCTTTGCGCCGAGCTTTTCGAGATGCAGGCTCGCGACCTTCTCGTCGAGATGCTTGGGCAGCACATAGACCTTGTTCTCGTACTTGTCCCCGCGCGTGAAGAGCTCGATCTGGGCGAGCGTCTGGTTCGAGAACGAGGCGCTCATCACGAAAGAAGGGTGCCCGGTGGCGTTGCCCAGATTGACCAGGCGCCCTTCCGAGAGAAGGATCATCTTCTTGTTGTCGGGAAATTCGACGATATCGACCTGCGGCTTAACGTTGGTCCACTTGAGATTGCGCAGGGCAGAGACCTGGATCTCATTGTCGAAGTGACCGA
>CAYSBF010000028.1:16212-28141 GCA_964429025.1 uncultured Pelagibacterium sp. | reverse complement strand
AATTCACCTCCATGTCGAAGACCTTCTCGATGCCGGGCTGGCGCATGGGCTTTGCGGTGGGCAATGACCGCCTGATTGCCGCCCTGGCGCGCGTCAAATCCTATCTCGATTACGGCGCGTTCACGCCCATTCAGGTGGCCGCCGCGGCTGCTCTCAACGGCGATGATTCCTGCATTGAGGAAGTACGGAAAATCTATCAGCACCGCCGCGACGTAATGGTGGAGAGCTTTGGCCGGGCAGGGTGGCACATCCCGGTTCCGCAGGCGACGATGTTCGCATGGGCGCCGATTCCGGACCAGTTCGCCGATCTCGGTTCGCTCGAATTCGCCAAGCTCCTGATCCGGGAGACCGGTGTTGCCGTGGCGCCGGGCGTCGGCTTTGGCGAGTATGGCGACCAGTATGTGCGGCTGGCCTTCGTCGAGAACGAGCAGCGCATCCGGCAGGCGGCCCGCTCGATCAAGAAATTCCTCGGCGGCGCGGCCAGCGGCGGGAACGTCGTCAAGCTGCAGAAGGCATAGCCTGTCTGGGAATGGAGGCTGCCCCGGCACGGAATGCCGGGGAGACCTCTTGACCGAATAGGAGTTTTCCTATTCATCTGCGCGCGCAATGGGAATCCGCGTGTGCAATGAGTGATATCCGGGCCTTCAGGCAATCGGTCGAGACTTTCCTTTCCACCCACGGCTGGACGCCAACCCGGTTCGGGCGCGATCTGGCAGGGGACCCTCAGTTCGTTTTCGATCTGAGGGAAGGCCGAGAGCCGCGCACAGATACGCGCCAGCGGATCATCGTCGGCATGACGCAGTATGAGCAACAGGTCGAGAACGAGACCAAGCCATTGCGGGTCGGCATTGCCGGTCTGGGAACGGTGGGTGCGGCGCTCATCAGAATAATAGACGCGGACGCCAAGGCGATTTCGCGCAAGCTCGGCCGCGAAATCGTCATTTCGGCTGTCAGCGCAAGGTCACGTTCGCGCGATCGCGGCGTCGACATATCCGGGATCAACTGGGTCGACGATCCCGTGGCCCTTGCACGTTCGCCGGAGGTGGACCTCTTCGTGGAGTTGATGGGCGGAGAGGATGGCCCGGCTTTGGCATCGGTGACGGCTGCACTGGAACGCGGTTGCCCTGTCGTCACGGCCAACAAGGCGCTGCTCGCGCGGCACGGCGTTGCACTGGCCAAGCTCGCCGAGGAAAACGATACGCAGCTCGGTTTCGAGGCGGCTGTCGCGGGCGGTATTCCGGTCATCAAGACGCTGCGGGAGGGGCTTGGATCAGCCACCGTGACGCGCGTCTATGGCATCATGAACGGGACGTGCAACTACATCCTGACGCGGATGGGGGCGGAGGGTATCGGCTTTGAGGAATGCCTCAAGGACGCCCAGGCGCTGGGCTATGCCGAGACCGATCCAACCTTCGACGTCGAGGGCTATGATACCGCGCACAAGCTGGCGATCCTTTCGAGCCTATGCTTTGGTACCGAGATTGCGGCGGATCAGGTGTTCGTGGAAGGCATTTCGCGGATCACGCAAGCCGATATCCGTGTTGCCGCAGACCTTGGCTATAAGATCAAGCTGTTGGGGATGGCGCGGAAGTCCGAGCAGGGGATCGAGCAGCGCGTCCATCCGACGCTCGTGCGCAAGACGAGCGCGATCGCCGGGGTCGACGGGGTACTTAACGCCGTAGCGCTCGAAACCAACCATGTTCACGAGCTATTGCTGGCCGGACCCGGCGCCGGTGGCGATGCGACTGCGGCCTCCGTTTTGAGCGACATCCTCGACGTTGCGCGCGACACCTGGGTGCCGCCGCTTGGCGTTCCTGCTGCCGAACTCAAGCCATGCGAGCGCGCGCCGATGCGCGTGCATGAGGGCGGCTATTACATCCGCCTCAATGCGCGCGACGTTCCGGGCGCGCTGGCGGCGATCGCGACGCGCATGGGCGAGAGCAACATTTCGCTCGAGAGCGTGATCCAGCGCCCCGATCTGCGCGCGGTCGAGCCGGGCGTCGACGCGGAAAACACCCGTACAGTGGTCCTCATCACGCATGAGACCATCGAAAGCGCGGTGCGTCAGGCGTTGGAGCGGGTCGCCAATGATGGCTTTATCGTCGGCCACCCGCAACTCATCCGCATCGAGGAATTCTAGAGCATCTGTCCAGGGAACGCATTTACGCGTCCCCGGAGCTGCCTGTGGGAATCAGGCCTTGCCGTAGTGCAACTCGCGCGCCGTATCGGTCAGGGCCTCGCCGAAGTCCTCCGCCTCGAAAACGGGCCGGATGTCGATATCGCTGCGGCCGTTCATCGGGTTGGGGCACTTCTTCACCCACTCGACGGCTTCGTCCATGTCCTTGACCTCCCAGATCCAGTAGCCGGCGACAATTTCTTTCGTCTCAGCGAACGGGCCATCGGTAACGATGCGGTCCGCGCCGTCAAAGGTGACGCGCTTGGCCCTGGAGGTCGGGTGCAGGCCTTCGCCGCCTTTCATGATGCCGGCCGCGATGAGTTCCTGATTGTAGCGGCCCATTGCTTCGAGCAGCTCGCTCGTTGGCATTTCGCCCGCTTCGCTTTCGGCGGTGGCTTTTACGAATACGATGACGCGCATGGCAGTTTCTCCTATTGCACGGGCCGTTTGCGGCCGATCTTCCCAAGGACGGCCAGCGTCGGCTCTTGCCGACAGGCGTATTGCACATTTCTGCACAGGGCAATTGGACTTGAAACTGTCGCGCAAGTCCGGCTAAGCCGGTTTCGACGTGGCGTGGCATGAGCGGGGGGACTGCCGATGGCGAATGATGAGACTTCACAGGCGGCCGTCGACAAGAATCTCACGCTCGAAATCGTGCGCATAACCGAGCAGGCCGGTATTGCTGCCGCCGGCTGGCGAGGCAAGGGCGATGAGATGCGGGCAGATCAGGCCGCCGTCGCCGCCATGCAGGACGCGCTGGACGCGGTCAGCATCGATGGCCGAATCGTCATCGGCGAAGGACCCGACGCTCCAATGCTTGGGCTGGAGCAGAAAGTGGGGAGCGGACACGGGCCTGCCATCGATGTCGCGGTCGACCCGCTTGAGGGCGTCACGGGCTGTGCCAAGAACCTCGCGGATTCCCTGAGCGTTCTGGCGTTCGCGCGCCGCGGCGGACTGCTGCGGGTTCCCGACGTCTACATGGACAAGATTGCCATCGGCCCGGGCTATCCCGAAGGCACGGTCGATCTCGACAAATCGGCCACCGACAATGTCCGCTCGCTTGCGGAAGCCAAGGGCGTTCCGGTTACCGACATGGTTGCGTGCGTGCTCGACCGCCCGCGTCATGCGGCGCTGATCGCGGAACTGCGCGAGCTGGGCGTGGCGATCAAGCTCCTGCCCGATGGCGACATCGCTGCGGTGATTCATGCCGCCAATAGCGACGATACCGGTATCGATATCTATCTCGGATCGGGTGGCGCACAAGAGGGTGTGCTGGCGGCGGTGGCCATGCGCTGCATCGGGGGGCAGATGCAGGGGCGGCTGATTCTCGATACGCCCGACAAGCGTCAGGCAGCAAAGGATATGGGGCTGCTCGATCCCGCCCGGAAATTCTCCGCCGAGGAAATGGCCCATGGCGACGTCCTGTTCGCCGCCACGGGCGTCACCGACGGCAGCCTTCTCAGAGGGGTAAGGCTTGGGCAGAGGAAGGTCGTCACGTCCAGCGTCGTCATGCGCTCATGGTCGCGGACTGTGCGGTGGATAACCGCTGAACATCCGCGCTAAGAGAGGGTGCCGCCCCGAGAGGCGGCACCTCACGATCAGAGGCCGAGCGCCTCGCGTGCGCGTTCTTCGGTTGCCTCACCGATCGACATGATGTCCTCTTCGCTCCGGCCGGCCAGGCGGGCTGCATTTTCGGCCGCCGTACGCGCGCTGGCAACGGCCTGCAACTTCTGCTCGTCGGTCAGATTGTCATCGCGCAGGTCTTCCAGGCCAGCGATGAGATTGTCGATCTGCTCTTCGAGAGACTGCTCGGCGCCTTCAAGCCGCTCATTGATCGACTGCATGGCGTTGTTGCCGAAATCGCGCAATTCGTCAGTGGACTGGCCGGTTTCCTGGAGAATCTGCTCGAAGGTTTCCGCGGCCTCCTGCTGGACTTCCTCGACCGTGCGCGTGAGATCCTCGCCGGAGGGTTCCGATTCTTCCGCGGCGTCTGTGTCTGCCCCGGTTTCGGTGTCGGTCATTTCGGTCCCCGTCGCCTCGGCTTCGGTTTCGTCGATTACGACAGTTTCTGCGCCGGCGTCGGGATCGGGTTGGGTAGGAGGCGGGGTGTCGCCGCCGCACGCGGATAGCGCCAGAACGGAGATGGCTGCAAGGGGGAGGAGGAATCTGTTGTTCATCGGTCGTTACCCTCGTGTTGTTGACCTAATGCCAGTGTGGTGCAATTGGGCGCAATGTGGGCGAAGTTGGGGCAGTGCGTCTTTGAGCGGGGAGAACTGCGCATCTGAAGGGCAAAACGCTTTTTCCCCTGGTCGGTTGCGCTGTATAGGTGCGGCATGAAGCCTGAAATGCCAGCTTTTCTCAACGTTGAGCGGTCTGTAACCGGGCGGCGTTGGGTCGACCGGCTTGACCCGGCGGCGGCGCGCATGGCGCAGGCGATCGGTCAGCAGACCGAACTTCCGGAAATCCTGGCGCGGGTCATTGCAGGACGTGGCGTGTCCGTCGAAGACGCCGAGCGGTTCATCAATCCCACGATCCGGGAGTTGATGCCAGACCCTTCGACGCTGCTCGACATGGACGCGCTGGCAGCGCGGTTGGCAGACGCTGTCGAGCGGGGCGAAAAGATAGGACTTTTCGGAGATTACGACGTCGATGGCGCGTGCTCCGCAGCGTTGATGCTGCGCTATCTGCGAAGTTTCGGGCTCGATCCCGCCAGCCACATACCGGACCGGATTTTCGAGGGATACGGGCCGAACAACGCGGCAATGGAGAGCCTTGTCGGACAGGGCTGCACGCTGATCGTGACGCTCGATTGCGGCACCACCAGCCTTGGTCCCATTGCTCATGCGCGGTCGCTCGGCGCCGATGTCCTGGTTATCGACCATCATCTTGCATCCAGCGCATTGCCGGAGTGCGAAGCGCTGGTGAATCCGAACCGGCCCGACGACATTTCCGGGCTCGGCTATCTCTGCGCCGCCGGTGTGACGTTCATGGCGCTGGTGGCCGTCAATCGGGTGTTGCGCGAGCGTGGCCGGACGGGCCTGCCGGATCTCATGCGGTTGCTCGATCTCGTAGCCCTCGCGACGGTGTGCGATGTGGTGCCGCTCAGCGGCCTCAATCGTGCCTTCGTCATGCGCGGGCTCGACGTCATGCACGCTGGAGGCAATGCGGGGCTCACGAGCCTTGCCATTGGCGCGCGGATATCCGGGCCCGTTGCCTGCTATCATCTCGGCTACATCCTCGGCCCGCGCATAAACGCTGGTGGCCGGATCGGCGACGCGGGGCTGGGCGCAAGGCTTCTGTCTACCGACGACGAGCACGAGGCCCTGACGATCGCTGCCAAGCTCGACGAACTCAACGCCGAGCGCCAGCGCATCGAGATCGAGGCGGTAGAGCAGGCCGCGGCGACTGCGGAAATGGAGATCGGGGAGGGGGAGGGACCCTCGGTGCTTATCACCGGCTCCCCGCAGTGGCATCCGGGGATCGTTGGACTTGTTGCAGCGCGGTTGAAGGAACGTT
Source organism: uncultured Pelagibacterium sp. (assembly GCA_964429025.1). Lineage (GTDB taxonomy): Bacteria > Pseudomonadota > Alphaproteobacteria > Rhizobiales > Devosiaceae > Pelagibacterium. Next base: position 22,449 of record CAYSBF010000028.1, on the reverse strand, counting down.
TCGAGAGGCCGGCATTCGCTGTTGCGCTGACCCCCGATGGCGGCGGGACGGGATCGGGCCGTTCCATGCCGGGGGTCGATCTTGGGGCTGCCGTCATCGCGGCGGTGAATGAAGGGCTGGCGCAAAAAGGCGGGGGGCACGCCATGGCAGCGGGCGTGACGCTGGCGCCGGGGCAGTTAGGGCCGTTCCGCGCCTTTATCGATGAACAATTGCGCGATGCTGTCGCTGCCGCGCGGACACGGACGTCGGTCAAGATCGATGCGGCATTGACTGCGCGTGGCGCAACAACCGATTTCGTGCGCGATGTGGAGCGCGCCGGACCGTTCGGTGCGGGCAATCCCACCCCGGTCTTTGCCTTCCCCTCGCATACCGTTCGTTTTGCCGAGGTGGTGGGCGCGGGCGGACATGTAAGACTAACCGTATCTTCAGGCGATGGCGCAAGTCTCAAGGCCATCGCCTTTCGAGCTGCCGGAACACCCTTGGGCGACGCGCTTTTGAAGGCGCGGGATGGCGGGCGGCTGCACATAAGCGGCACGCTCAATCGCGACCACTGGCAGGGCAGGGAGACCGTGCAATTGCGGATTTCTGATGCTGCCACACCCGCTTAGCTAAGGGGCGCCGATCGGCCGTGCTCTTGCATTGGCCGTTTCCCCGGATAAGATCATCATCGTTAAGTGACGATCCGAGCGAAGAGAATGCCCCCAACGGGAAGGCATGGAGGCGGGTAGGGACGCAATGAGCACAACGTTAGAGCAGCGATCGGCTGCCGTTGGGGTGGGGACGCGGCTAAAGTCCTTTTTCGTGGAAAAGATTGGCGCGGCGCTTATTGGCGTGCCGAACCATGGCGCCATCACGGTTACATTTCCCTCCGGCCGCTCGCGGACTTTGGGCGATGCGCGCACGGGGCTGCATGCGTATCTCAAGCTCAACAACTTCAAGGTGCTGCGCAAGGCGATGCGGCGCGGAACGCTGGGATTTGCCGAAGCCTATATGAACGGCGACATCGAGATCGACGATCTCACAAAGCTGTTCCGCTTTTTCCTTCAGAACCGGGACGTGTTCGACAAGGCCAATCCCGGCATATTCCGGCGGGCGGCGCAGGACCTTGCGTGGCACATGGCGCGGCCCAACACCCGCGAGGGCTCCAAGGAGAACATCTCCGAGCACTACGACCTCGGCAATGATTTCTACGCCGAGTGGCTCGATCCTACCATGACCTATTCCTCGGCCTATTTCGGAGGCAAGGACGTTTCGCTCGAAGAGGCGCAGCGTGCAAAATACCGCCGGATCATCGAGATGGCCGGCATTACCGCCGGATCGAGCGTGCTCGAAATCGGGTGCGGCTGGGGTGGATTTGCCGAGGCCGTGATCAGGGAGATCGGCGCCAGCGTGCGAGGGATCACCCTGTCGCGCGAGCAGCTTAATTTCGCGACGAAGCGGCTCGAGAACCAGGGACTTGACAAGCTCGGCACACTCGTCTTCGAGGACTACCGCGACACGCAGGGCCAGTTCGACCATGTCGCCTCGATCGAAATGATCGAGGCTGTCGGCGAGGAGCACTGGCCCGACTATTTCCAGACTCTTCACGACCGGCTCAAGCCCGGCGGTACGGCAGCGATACAGGCCATCACCATCGCCGAGCGGGACTGGGAGGGCTACAAGGCCGGTCCCGATTTCATTCAGCGCTATATCTTCCCCGGAGGCATGCTGCTGACCAAGACGGTGATGCGGGAAGCAGCGGAGAAAGCGGGGCTCGTACTCGAGGAAACCGACTGCTTCCGGCTCGACTATGCGAGGACACTGCGCCTGTGGCGCGAGGCATTCCTGGATCGCTGGAGCCGGATCGAGATGCTCGGCTATGACGAGTGGTTCAAGCGCAAGTGGATCTATTATCTCGCCTATTGCGAGGCCGGGTTCACCGAAGGGACCATCGACGTGGGGATCTATAAATACCGGCGGCCGGGATAGGCGCTCTCGACGGCGTTTTGCGCTGGCATCGCAGCCCCCTCACCCCCGGCCCCTCCCCCACGAGGGGAGCGGGGGAGCTCTGGTGGCTGGCCCACGGTTCCCTTCTCCCCTCGTGGGAGAAGGTGGCCCGGCGAAGCCGGGTCGGATGAGGGGGTGCGGAGCCGACCAAATTCGCACGGCAAAGTGGATAATAGCTATTTTCTTGCCAAACCGGCCAGCCTGCCCATAAGCCAGAAAAACAGCGGGTAGGGCAGCAGCCTTATCGTCTTGAGAATCAGCACGAAGCGCAGCGGGAAGGCGATTTCGAATCTTTTCGAGTCGAGCAACCCTCTGACGATTCGCCGTCCCGCTTCATCCGCCTCCATCAGGAACGGCATGGGGAAGTTGTTTTTCGCCGTGAACTCGGTTCTGACGAAGCCGGGGCAGATGATCCGAACGGCGATATTGTCGCGCCTGAGCTCGGTGCGCATGGTTTCGGCCAGCGCGATCATGGCGGCCTTGCCGGAGCTGTAGGCGGCGGCGCGCGGCAGGCCGAAATAGCCGGCAACCGATGCGATCAGCGCGATCTCGCCCCCGCCCTGGCGCAGCATCTGCGCAACGACCGGTTCGATGACGCGCATGGCGCCAAGAAGGTTGGTGTCGATGATTTCGGCGTAGTTTTTGTAGCTGTAGTCGCCCATCCGCGTTGTCTGCTTGCGGGCGACCGAAAAGACCATGAGGTCAATGTGGCCGAGGTCTGCGGCAATGCGGTCCGTGGTGGCCGCGACCGTCTCGCTGTCAGTCACGTCGAGTGGATAGGGGAGAGCGCCGTGGCTCTGGCTCAGAGCATCCAGCGCTTCAATGCGGCGGCCTGAGACGGCAACTGTCCAGCCGCGCGCGATGAGGCTCTTTGCCGTTTCGGCGCCGAGACCGCTGCCGCCGCCGATGATCCACGCCACCTTGCTCATCGCTCCATCCTTTAAACCGGCCTGTTTTTCGCAACTGAACGCTCGCGCAATGCTTGTTCTGCATATGCCCAAAGGAGGCGTGACATGCTGGAGATCAAACCCACGCGGGACAATGTGATGGTCGTGAAGGCGGCCGGAAAGATTACAGGAGGCGATGTGGAGCGGATAGTCGCCGACACCGAAACCAAGCTCGCCGAGTTCGAGGAGGTCGGTGTTGTTGCAGACATGACCGAACTTGAAGGCATGACGGCCGAAGCGCTGGCAAAGGATCTGGCGTCGCAGCTCAAGTTCCTTGGAGACTGGAAGCGCTTTCCCAAGGTCGCGGTTGTGGCCGAACGCGGCTGGTTCGAGGGCCTTTCGCGCACCATGGGTGCCATGCTGCCGCAGATCGAGGTGCAAACTTTTGCGCCCGATGAAAGCGAGAAGGCGCTCGCCTTCGCATCGAGCGTGCGGCCGGATCGTATCAGAGCCTAACTCCTGGCCAGCCCATCCAGAATCCGCACCCAGGAGCGGATGCCGCGATGGTAGCTTTCGAGATTGTATTTCTCGTTGGGGCTGTGGATGCGGTCGTCGGTCTGCGCAAAGCCGATGAGCAGTGAATCCATGCCCAGCAGTTTCTTGAAGTCACCCACGATCGGTATCGAACCTCCCGAACCGGCAATTGCGGCTTCTTCGCCCCATTCATCGCTCAGCGCGGCCAGGGCTTTCTTGAGGAAGGGGCCGTCGGCCGGGACCGCGACGGCGGGGGCGCCGCCATGGGGCTTGAAGCTTACCGAGCAGTCCTCCGGAACCTGCGCCCGCACATGGGCGCGGAAGGCTTCGCGGATTTTCTGAGGGTCCTGATTGGCGACGAGCCGGAAGGAAATCTTGGCGCTGGCCTTGGCGGGGATCACGGTCTTGAAGCCGTCTCCTGAGTAGCCGCCGCTGATGCCGTTGATCTCGCAGGTCGGGCGGGCGGCGATTTGTTCGAGGACCGAACGGGACTGTTCGCCGGCCGGAACCGACAGCCCCACATCGCCGAGATAGGCCGCCCCGTCGAAGGGCAGGCGCTGCCACTGTTCCTTGACGTGAGGAGGCAGTTCTTCCACATCGTCGTAAAAGCCGGGAACGGCTACTGAACCGTCAGGATTACGCAGCGATGCGATGATGTTCGCCAGCACCTGGATGGGGTTGCGGGCGGCATTGCCGTACATGCCGGAATGCAGGTCGCGGCTGGCGGCGGTGATTTCGATTTCATCGCCCACGAGCCCGCGCAGCATGGTGATGATCGAGGGGATTTTTTCGTCCCACATGTCCGTGTCGCAGACCAGCGCGACATCGGCCTTGAGCTCATCCCCCGTTGCTTCAAGGAACGGCTTGAGCGACGGCGAGCCCGCCTCTTCCTCGCCCTCGAACAGCACCGTCACGCCGACCGGCAGGGTGCCGCGCACGGCCTTGTAGGCGCGGCAGGCCTCGACGAAGGTCATAAGCTGGCCCTTATCATCGGAAGCGCCGCGCGCGAGGATGACCTGGCGGCCGTTCTCCTCGCCGATCTTCGGCGCAAAGGGATCATTGGACCAGAGCTCCAGCGGATCGACCGGCTGTACGTCGTAGTGACCGTAGAACAGCACATTGGTGCCCCCATCGCTTCGCGCATGCCCCACGACCATCGGATGCCCCGCGGTCTGCCGCGCCGAAGCGTCAAAGCCCAACCCAGTCAGTTCGCCGGCGAGCCAGTCCGCCGCTTTCCGGCACTCGCCCTTATAGGCAGGATCAGTGGAGATCGAGGGGATTCGCAACAGCTCGAAGAGGCGCCCGACGCTGTCATCGATCGTTGCATCGACATGCGCCAGAACGGCATCGATCGGGGCGTTTGCATCGGTCATCAGGAGAGTCCGTAACTGGAGAACGGGGAAGATGTGCGACCATATCAGCGCTCGGGAAAGCGCGACAAGCGGCAGTAAAAAATTTTTGGCCGCTATGCGTCAGCTTGCCTTGCAGCATTCCTCCGCCGCCTGGGCGACGGGTGCCGAGACGCGCGGATGGCCCTGGCAGCAATCGCGGATGAGAAATTCGGCGAGACCAGCCAGGCTGTCATAGCTGGCCGAGTAGATGATCGACCGCGATTCGCGCCGTGACTGGATCAATCCGGAGCGTTCGAGCTGGGAAAGGTGGAAGGAGGCGCCCGACGAAGACACGCCGACTGCCTCGCCCACGGCGCTTGCCGGCATGCCTTCGGGCCCGGCAATGACCAGCGTTCGTACCATTCGCAGCCGGGTTTGCTGGGAGAGTGCAGAAAATGCATCGAGGGCTTGCTTTTCGTCCATGGTCATTTCAATATCTCAAGAATCGTTGAAATAATGGTAGTCCAACATGACCTCCTCTGCCAACCGCTCTTTACACTCTGAATCGGACTCCTCCCTCGCCGAGGTTCTCGCGCACTTGTCGGGACATGACCGGAAGTCGCTGGTGATCGTTTACCCGGATGGCACGGAAGTGCAGGGCGGCTACCACGTAACGGAGGTCAAGGCCGGATCGTTCGAGACGCTCGACTGTGGCGGCAATCCCGATGCCTGGCATGAAACGGTGTTGCAGGTTGAAGACATCCCTTCGCGGGACGGCAAAGGGGGGATGAGCGCAGGCAAGTTCAGATCCATACTCGCGCGGGTCGCCGATACGATTTCGCTCGACATGGATGCTCGACTGACCATCGAGGCAGGTCGCCCCGGCGAGCCGATGCGCGTGCATGACGTCGCCGCCGTAAAGGCCGGTGGGGAAAGGGTCTTCATGTACCTTGGGGCGCGCCCGGCGATATGCAAGCCGCGCCATCGTGCTGTGGAGGCAAAAGCGAGCGCCTGCTGTGCTCCCACGCCGGTCGCAACGGCCAAGGCCTGCTGCGCATAATACCAATGGACACCGAGAGCGCCCAGCGCGTGCCCCGCCAGGGCGCATTCATTCTCTCGCCCATTGCCATGGTCTGGTTGCTGGGGCTGACCCAGATCATCGGCTACGGCACCATTTATTACAGCTTTGCGATCCTTGCCGAGGACGTGGCGGTAGGGCTGGGCTGGCCGGTTTCGTGGCTCTATGGCAGCCTGTCGCTTGGCCTGTTGTCTGGAGGGCTCATCGCCCCCGAGGTGGGGCGACGGATCGACCGGCACGGCGCGGGGATCGTGCTGGCGCTGGGGAGCCTGTTGTGCGCCGCAACGCTTCTGTTGGCGGCGTTCGCGCCCAATGGCGTTGTCTTCGGGCTTGCCATTGTCTGCGCTCAGACGGTCGCGACCATGGCCCTTTATGATGCCGCCTTCGCCGCACTGGTCCAGACCTGTGGAGCCGATGCCCG
>CAYSBF010000028.1:0-16112 GCA_964429025.1 uncultured Pelagibacterium sp. | reverse complement strand
GCCCTTTCGGCCATTCTTGCGCAATTGGTGCCGATGCTGACGGCGCTCGGGCTGGGTGCGTCGGCGCTGCTCGTTTCAACCCTGTTCGGTCCTGCGCAGGTCGCGATCCGGTTCCTGAACATGGTCGCCGGTGCAGGGCGTCATCCGATCCAGGCGACACTGGTTGCTGTCGGCATGGTGCCGCTGGCGCTGGCCATTCTCGTGGTCGGCGCTCCCTGGGTTGCCGGGGCGGTGGTGTTCGCGCTTCTGCTCGGGTTCGGGTCCGGTCTCAAGAGCATCGTGCAGGGAACATTACCGCTGGCGCTGTTCGGGTCACGGTCCTATGGCGCGAGGCTTGGCTCCATGGCCGCGTTCCGGCAGGCGCTCGCGGCGGTCGCGCCGTTCCTCCTTGCGCTCGCTATCGAGGGTGTGGGCGTCAGTCCCTCGCTCTGGCTGGTGGCGGGAGTGGGGGTGCTGGGGCTGTTATGCATGGCCGAAGTTGCGCGAACCGCAAGCAAGGCAGGCAGGTCCACGACATAGGGCACTGGTACCCCCAAATTGCGTGTTTCTGCTGCCGCAATCCATGCTACCGCTCGTTCGGTGGTCAGCGAAAAAGCGGGAGAAGGAGTTGGAACGCGAGACGGTGCTCATAACAGGCGGTACGCGCGGCATCGGCGCGGCCATTGCGCGGCAGGCGGCGGCCAAGGGTTATGCCGTCGCTGTAACCTGGTCGCGCGATGAAGTGGCAGCCGCGGAAACCCTGTCCGCGCTCCGTGATGCGGGCGCGCCATGCGTCGCCATCCGCAACAGCGCCGGGACGACGGACGCGTGCGCAGCCTTGTGGGATGAAGCCGAGGCCGCTCTCGGTCCGGTCACGGCGCTCGTCAATAATGCAGGTATTACGGGGCGCATATGCCCGTTCATCGACCTTGAGGCCGATCTGATGGCCGATGTCGTCTCGATCAACCTGCTCTCGCCCATGCTGCTGAGCCAGGTGGCCGTGCGGCGTTGGCTGGCGGCCGGCACAAGGGGGCGCATCGTCAACATTTCCTCGGTTGCCGCACGGCTCGGTTCTCCGAACGAATACATCCCCTATGCGGCAGCCAAGGCCGGGATCGAGACGTTCACCCTCGGGCTTGCCAGAGAAGTGGCACGGCACGGCATCCGCGTCAACGCCGTGGCTCCCGGCACGACCAACACGGCGATTCACGCCGCAGGCGGCGAGCCGGACCGGGCGCGTCGCGTCGCGAGTGCGATTCCCATGGGGCGTGCGGCCGAACCGGAAGAGGTCGCGCCGGCAGTGCTCTGGCTCCTGAGCGAGGAGGCGGGATATGTCACGGGCGAGACGGTCACGGTTTCGGGTGGACGGTGACCACGGCGGCCTTCGCCAAAAGCATGCACCGCTAGGGAATAGAATGGCGCGCCCTACGGGACTCGAACCCGTGTTACCGCCGTGAGAGGGCGGCGTCCTGACCGCTAGACGAAGGGCGCGGAAGGACCGTTTGTCGATCTAGACGTCCTAGATACCTCTCCGCGACCGCCCTGGCAACCGGCTTGCGGCAACGGGCTCACATCGGGGAAAAGTGGCGCGCCCTACGGGACTCGAACCCGTGTTTCCGCCGTGAAAGGGCGGCGTCCTAGACCGCTAGACGAAGGGCGCCTACCGATGTGCGGCTGTATAGGGGCGGTCCTCCGAATCCGCAAGACCAAAAATCGCCGCCTAGGGATTTTTAGCAGCCGCTGAAGGTGACCGGCGTATTTCGTCCACGCGGACGGTCGCGGACGTCGACGTGGATGAAGCGCTGGCCGGGGTAGCAGCCAAGACCGCCGACGAGGTTGTTGCGCATCGCATAGCCGATCAGTCGGGATTTATCGACGCCGGGTATATAGAAATCCGCCGCCATGCATTTGGTGTGGTAGGAGGCCTCGGCGCCGCCAACCGATGCATTGTGCCAGGGGGTGCGATAGCCCGAGTTCATCACGACCTTTTTGCCGAAATAGCCCTCGAAATCCCAGATGAGCAGGCGCAATGCCGGCGAGAGGCAGAAGGCGTTGACATTGTCATGGGAGACAAAGGTGCCCCAATCGGTCTTGAGCCCGCTATAGGCGCTGCCGCTCGAGGAGGCGAACATGGCCATGGGCGCGCAGGCGCCCAGGAGCAGAACCATGACCACGATGCTGGAGATGAGACGCATATTCCTTCCGCTTTGGGCAAAATTCATTCCCAAACGGACAGAAAAATACCGGCGGTAGACTAACCGCCGGTCAACTCGCGTGGTTAAAAAGAGGTTACCCGTTTACCATGTTCCCGTGTTGGGCATGGATGCCCAAGGCTCGCGGGGCTCGAGGTGCCCCTCCTGGAGCAGTTCGATCGATATCCCGTCGGGCGATTTCACGAAGGCCATGTGGCCGTCGCGCGGCGGACGGTGGATCGTGTAGCCCATATCCATCAGGTGCTGGCAAAGTGCGTAGATGTCGTCGACGCGGTAGGCGAGGTGGCCGAAGTTCCGACCGCCCGTATATTCCTCAGGGTCCCAGTTGTAGGTGAGTTCCACCTGGGCGCTTTCGTCGCCCGGCGCGTTGAGAAAGATGAGCGTGAAGCGGCCTTTCTCGTTCTCGATGCGGCGGGATTCGACGAGGCCGAGCCCGTCGCAGTAAAAGCGCAGGCTCTCGGCAACGTCGCTTACGCGGACCATGGTGTGAAGATATTTCACGGCAGCTACTCCAAATGCTGTTCCGGATCACGTTGGGAAGGATCGGGCGAGGCTAGCAGATGCACCGGTCAAGGCCAACTGCAGCCCGGGCCGGCGGCACGGTTAATAAATCCGCACAAAAATATGAATGGTCCTTAACTTTTTGTTTTGAATCGGCCAAAGTGGCGGCAGTATGCGTATTCTGTGGCACGTGTTTTTGCCGCAGCCGGTCGTGGGCCGTTCTGGCCCAATGCCGGACCGAGTATGAAAAGGCGTGGACTATGGGGGCAAAGGACACATCCACCTCGAGGCAGGCCCGGCTTGAGCCGGACCGTGAGGTGGGACGTGAGACGCGCGAAACCGCTCTGGCCGGGGGCGATCTCGATGTCATCGAGATTTCCGGGGCGATCAAATGGTTCGATGCAGGCAAGGGGTTCGGCTTCATCGTTCCCGATGATGGCGGGGCGGATGTGTTGCTGCATGTCACCTGCCTGAGGCGCGATGGCTATCAGACCGCCTATGAAGGCGCCCGGATTGTGGTCGAGGCGCTGAACCGGCCCGGCGGATTGCAGGCTTTCCGTATCGTTTCGATGGACGAGTCGACTGCCCGTCATCCTTCGCAGATGCCGGCGGCCCGCACGCATGTGCAGGTGGAACCGACTTCGAAGCTTGAGCGGCTCGAAGTCAAGTGGTTCAACCGGGTGCGGGGCTTCGGCTTCCTTTCGGCAGGGGAAGGGCATCCGGACATCTTCGTTCACATGGAGACTTTGCGCCGGTTCGGCATCACCGAATTGCGGCCGGGCCAGCACGTCCTCGCCCGCTATGGCGATGGTCCCAAGGGCCTTATGGTTGCCGAAATCCGGCCCGATGGTTGGGGTGACGGACCGTCGTCGCACTGACCCGGGAGGTGATCACCCGCATGACGAATTTTTCGCGTCGCGCGATTGCGGGACTGTGGCTTGCCGTGGCATGTGCGCTCGCAGCAGCGCCGGCTGTTGCGACCGAATCCGAGGACACGGTGGTGATCGTTTCAGGCGGCGAGGAGCACGTCTTTGAGGTCGAGATCGCCGACACGCCCGATAAGACCTCGAGAGGGCTGATGTTCCGCCGCGAACTTGCGCCCGACGCGGGCATGCTTTTCGATTTCTTCGAGGAGCGTCCGGCCTCGTTCTGGATGCGCAACACACTCATTCCGCTCGACATGCTGTTCATCCGCGCCAATGGCGAGATCGTAAAAGTCCACGCCAACGCCATCCCGCACGACGAGACGCCGATCCCCTCCGGAGAGCCGGTGCGCTTCGTGCTGGAAATCCCCGGAGGCCGAGCAGCGGAACTGGGGATCAGCGCGGGCGACCGATTGGTTCACCCGCGCGTCGAGGCGGAGTAGGGCGACGATCGGAACGGCTACGTCGCCCGCCGAATTCTTGAAGAGCTACCGCACGACCAGCACAGGCACCGTGCTCGACTGGAGCACTTCGGTTGTCTGGCTGCCCAGAATGAGCCTGCGGAATCCGCGGCGGCCGTGGGACGCCATGACGATCAGGTCGGCTTTGGTCTCCTGCGCCGTCTCGACGATCGCATCGGCCGCGTAACGGTTCGGGATGTGCAGCGTCGTGAACTGCACGCCGGTTTCTTCAGCCATCTTCGATGCATCGGCGAGGATTTCATCTACGGCGGCATTCATTGCGTTCTCGTAGTCTGCGATGGTGGCGGGGCCTGCAGCGGCGAGGGCGCTGGACGCCCAGACATCGGTGACGGTGACGATGGTAACGCTGGCTCGGGTCAGCTTGGCGAGGTTAAGGCCGTGATCGAGGCCTTTCGTCGCCAGCTCTGAACCGTCGGTTGCGATAAGGATGTGCCTGTACATGTCCGCCTCCAGGTTGATTGCGACACTCCGCCTATCTTAGACGCCAGTATCGGCCCCAGTCAAAGTCCGGCGCCGGGTATGGTTGCATGACGTGCGCGGCGGGTGGCGACCCCGGCAGGATTCGAACCTGCGACCAATAGCTTAGAAGGCTACTGCTCTATCCAGCTGAGCTACGGGGCCTCGATTTGTCCCTCTAGCGCATCTGAACCCGGTTGTCAGGATGGGCAGAGAGAATGACGGCAGTTTTGCGGTCAGGGGATATCGAATTGAGGTTAATGCCGCAGCTGCCCCAATCTCTTCATAGTTCCCGGTCCTTCACCGAAGTCCTTCCCTCCGGCGGGTCCTGCGCCTACAACTTTTGTCGCATAGCCTATTGACAGTGCCGGTTCCTTTGTTGGATGCTCATGCAATCGATTTCATTCAGACAGATCGTAGGAATTGTAATCGATTACATTTCTGCGACCGTGGAGGGGCGCCAATAGGGGGCGTCGGGGGAGCGGAGATGGAGGAGAAGGGGATCTACGGATCTTCTTGGACAACCCTTTGGGAGGAATATTCCATGAAGAAATTCGCTGTGGCTGCGGGCTTCGCAGCTGCCCTCATGAGCACGACTGCCATCCAGGCGGCCGAGCTCGAAGTCACCCACTGGTGGACATCCGGCGGTGAAGCTGCTGCCGTTGCCGAATTTGCCCGTGCATTTGAAGAAGCCGGCCACACCTGGATCGACGGCGCTATCGCCGGTGGTTCGGGCGCTGCCGAGCCCGTCATCATCGGCCGCATCATCGGTAATGACCCGATGGGCGCGACCATGATGAACACCGGCCGCGACGGCGACGAACTCGTCGAAGCCGGGCTGATGCTCGAGCTGACCGCTCTGGCCGAAGAAGAAGGCTGGGCCGACTTCATCAATCCGCCTTCGCTTCTCGACAACTGCGTGCACGAAGGCGGCATCTACTGCGTGCCGGTCAACATTCACTCCTGGCAGTGGATGTGGGTGAGCCACAAGGCGTTCGAGGACGCCGGTGTTCCCGTTCCGACCAATTGGGAAGAATTCGTTGCCGCGGCTCCCGCTCTGCGTGAAGCCGGCAAGATCCCGCTCGCCATGGGCCAGCAGCCCTGGCAGTCGTCCGGTGCCTTCGGCGTGATCGCCGCGGCTATCGGTGGTCTCGACTGGTGGCGCGCAACCCACGAGCAGCGCGACAGCGAAGCTCTGCACTCCGATACGACCCTCGAAGTCTGGCAGGCCTTCGCCGATGCGCGCGAGCTCTCTTCCGGCTCGAACGTTCAGGACTGGAACCAGGCCACCAACATGGTCATCCAGGGCCAGGCAGGCGCGCAGATCATGGGTGACTGGGCTCAGGGCGAGTTCCAGGTTGCCGGTCAGGTTGCCGGGGAAGACTACAGCTGCTTGCCGGGACTGGGCCACAACGAGGTCATCTCGACCGGCGGTGACTCCTTCTACTTCCCCAAGCAGGATGATCCGGAAGTCGAAGCGGCTCAGCTTGAACTGGCCAGCCTGCTCGTGTCGCGCGAAGTCCAGGTGGCGTTCAACCTCAAGAAGGGTTCGCTGCCCGTCCGTGGCGACATCGATCTCGAAGCTGCAAATGACTGCATGAAGAAGGGTCTGGAAATCCTTGCCAGCGGCGACATCCTGCCCGACGGCAACCAGCTCTGGGGCCCTGCCACGCAGACCGAACTGAACGATCTGCTGGTCGAGTTCTTCTTCGATCCCTCGATCTCCGCCGAAGAAGGCATGGAGCGCTGGGTTTCGATCATCGAGAACGCTCCGGCTTGATTGTCTAGCCAGTTTGTCCCTCGCCTGCCTTCCGGCAGGCGAGGGATACTGGTTTGTATAGGCACCGAGGCTGACCTCGGCAGTATAAGACAATGCCGTTCAGGCATGACTTCAGGGGAGGAGGGGCAGCATGGCTGCATCAGCCCGGCCGTTCAGATTGTTCCGCAATCTCAATGCAAAAATAGCATCGGTCCCGATGGTGCTGACCGCCGTCGTGATTTTTGTCGGGTGTACCGGCTGGACGGTCGTCCACTCGTTCACCAATTCGGGCCTGTTGCCCAGGCTCAATTTCGTAGGCCTCGACCAGTATGAGGCACTTTGGTCGAGTAATCGCTGGACCCTGTCGGTCAGAAATCTCGCAATCTACGGTATCCTGTCCCTGATCCTCAATTTCGTGATCGGGTTCGTCCTGGCGGCGCTCATCGACCAGAAAATCCGGTTCGAGAACACCTTCAGGACCATCATCCTCTATCCCTTTGCGCTGAGCTTTGTCGTTACCGGCCTTGTGTGGCAATGGATTCTCAATCCTGAGCTGGGCGTTCAGAGCATCGTGCGCGGCTTGGGTTGGACCAGTTTCACTTTCGACCCGCTCTATAACGCAGACATCGTGATGTACGGCCTGTTGATCGCCGGGCTTTGGCAGGGCACCGGCCTGGTCATGGTCCTCATGCTCGCCGGGCTGCGCGGGATCGACGAGGAAATCTGGAAAGCGTCGAGGATCGACGGCATTCCCGCCTGGAAGACTTACCTCTTTGTCGTGATCCCCATGATGCGCCCCGTGTTCATTACGACACTGGTGCTGATCTCTTCGGGCATCGTGCGACTTTACGACCTCGTGATCGCTCAGACGAGCGGCGGGCCTGGCATTGCCTCCGAAGTGCCGGCCAAATACGTCTTCGACCGCATGTTCCAGGCGCAGAATCTCGGGCAGGCATTCGCCGCTTCGACGATGATGCTCACCTTTGTTCTCATCGTGCTCATTCCATGGGCCTTCATCGAATTCGGGAGGCGCGAGCGCAATGACTAGCGTGACCTCAGACGTATCGCTCGTTGGGGCGAACAATCCTCAAGACAATCCTGTTTCCCGTGTGGCGGTGACGGGACCGAGCGGTCCCAGACCACGGCGCGCTCTGTCGCGGCGCAACATCTTCATCTACGGCACGCTGCTGCTGGTTGCGGTTTACTACCTGTTGCCGCTCTATGTGATGATCGTGACCTCGCTCAAGGGCATGCCGGAAATCCGGATGGGCAACATCTTCGCTCCCCCGATGGAGATCACCTTCCAGCCATGGGTCAAGGCCTGGGCCGAGGCCTGTACCGGGCTCAATTGCGACGGTCTCTCGCGCGGCTTCTGGAACTCGGTGCGTATCGCGATTCCTTCGGTTTTCATTTCGATCGCCGTCGCCTCGATCAACGGCTATGCGCTGGCGAACTGGAAGTTCAAGGGTGCCGACATCTTCTTTACCATCCTGATCTTCGGCGCGTTCATCCCCTATCAGGTGATGCTCTATCCGATCGTGATCATCCTCAGGGAAATCAGGCTCTTTGGTTCTCTTGAAGGTCTGGTTCTGGTGCACACCATCTTCGGCATGCCGATCCTGACACTTCTGTTCCGCAATTATTTCTCGTCACTGCCTGAAGAGCTGTTCAAGGCTGCGCGTGTCGACGGAGCGGGCTTCTGGGGCATCTATTTCAAGGTGATGCTGCCGATGAGCCTTCCGATCTTCGTCGTGGCGATGATCCTGCAGGTTACCGGCATCTGGAACGACTTCCTGTTTGGCGTCGTCTACACGCGCCCGGAAACCTACCCGATGACCGTTCAGCTCAATAACATCGTGAACTCGGTGCAGGGCGTTAAAGAGTACAACGTCAATATGGCGGCCACCATCATAACGGGGCTTGTTCCGCTGGTGATCTATTTCGTCTCCGGCAAGCTGTTCGTCCGGGGCATTGCCGCCGGTGCAGTAAAGGGGTGATATTTCATGGTTAACCAACAAACGCCTAGTGTAGCGGTCCGTGACGTATCGCTCAGCTTCGGGTCCGTCGAAGTCCTCAAGCAGCTCAATCTCGAGGTGAAACACGGCGAGTTCATCGTCCTGCTAGGGCCTTCGGGCTGCGGAAAGTCGACCCTTCTCAACTGCATCGCGGGCCTGCTGGACGTCTCGGCCGGGCAGATCTTCATCAACGACAAGAACGTGACGTGGGACGAGCCCAAGGATCGCGGCATCGGCATGGTCTTCCAGTCCTATGCGCTCTATCCGCAGATGTCGGTGGAGGGAAACCTCTCCTTCGGGCTCAAGAATGCCCGTATGCCGTCCGACGAGATCAAGAAGCGCGTCGCCCGCGCGGCGGAAACCCTGCAGATCGAGCCGCTGCTCCGGCGCCGGCCCGCGCAACTTTCGGGAGGCCAGCGCCAGCGCGTCGCGATCGGCCGTGCCCTGGTTCGGGACGTGGACGTGTTCCTCTTCGACGAGCCGCTGTCCAATCTCGACGCAAAGCTCCGCGCGGATCTGCGCGTTGAGATCAAGCGCCTGCACCAGCGTCTCAAGAACACCATGATTTATGTGACGCACGACCAGATCGAGGCCATGACGCTTGCCGATCGCATTGCGATCATGAAGGAGGGCGTCATCCAGCAGCTCGACACGCCGCACATGATCTACAACAAGCCGGTCAATTTGTTTGTGGCCGGGTTCATCGGTTCGCCGTCGATGAACTTCCTCGAAGGCACGCTCAGCGAGGGCAGGATCGATCTCGGCGGTGTTTCCGTTCCCGTAGGCCGCTATGGCTTCGAGCCGGGCAATGAGAATTGGTCCGGCAAGGCCATTCTTGGTGTTCGCCCCGAACATGTGGTCGTAGGCGAGGGGGCTGAACAACAGCCATTCTCGTTCGACGGCGTCATCGAAATCATCGAGCCGATGGGTGCGGACACCGTTGCGTGGACGCGGCTTGGCTCGCACAGCTTCACTTTCCGCGCCGATTCTGAGTTGAACCTTGCCGAAGGGCAGACGGTAAAGCTCGGCTTCGACGCCGCGCGCGCGTCCCTTTTCGATGCCGAACGCGGCGAGCGCATCTGACCAAAGGCCACAGTTTATGAGTGTTATCTCGTTTCAACTTTACAGCGGGCGCAACTTCCCGCCGCTCGAAGATGAGTTCGCGTTGCTTGCGCGCCTCGGCTATCGGAACGTGGAGGGGTATGGCGGGCTCTTTGGTGAGCCCGACGCGCTGCGCGCCCAGCTCGACCGGCACGGCCTGGCGATGCCGACCGCGCATTTCGGGCTCGACCAGCTACGCGACCGGCAGACGACCGCCGGCATCGCAAGGACGGTTGGCGTCAAGACTCTCTACTGCCCCGCCATTCCGCGCGAGAAGTGGGAGCAGCCGGAAGAAGACTGGGTGGCCCTTGCCGCCGAACTGGCGGAACTGGGCAAGTTCTACAAGGGTGAGGGCTTCGGCTTCGGATGGCACAACCATCACTTCGAATTCTGGCCCACCGATAGTGGCCGTCTGCCCATGGACATCATTCTCGAGGGCGCTCCCGACATCGACTGGGAAATGGATGTCGCCTGGGTCGTCCGTGGGAGGAACGATCCCAACAAGTGGATCGCGGATCATGGCGGCCGGATCAACGCCGTCCACGTCAAGGACATCGCGCCGGAAGGCGAGGCTGAAGACGAGGACGGATGGGCCGATGTCGGCCACGGCACGATGGACTGGGCGGGCCTTCTGACCACGGTGAAATCAGGGACGCGTGCGCAATATCTCGTGATGGAACACGACAATCCCAACGACCTCGAACGCTTTGCGTCGCGCTCGTTTGCGACCGTGTCCAGGCTTCAGGACAGCAGCAAATGAGCAAGACCTATGGCGTCGGCATCATGGGCGCCGGCAACATCTCGTCGGCTTATCTAAAGCTCGCACCGCTGTTCAAGGGCATTGAGGTGAGGGCGGTCGCCGACATTTTCCCCGAGGTCGCCAAGGCGCGGGCCGAAGAATTCAACGTGGTCGCCCAGACGCCCGATGAACTGCTGGCCAATTCCGAACTCGATGTCATCGTCAACCTTACGATTCCCGACGCCCACTACCGCGTAACCAAGGACATCATTTCCGCCGGCAAGCACGCCTATTCCGAAAAGCCGCTGGTTCTGAGCCTTGAGGAAGGCGAGGATCTGCGTGCTGCGGCGGCTGAAAGGAAAGTCCAAGTCGGCTGCGCGCCCGATACGTTCCTCGGCGGCGCCCACCAGCAGGCACGGGCCCTGGTCGATGAGGGCGCAATCGGGCGCATCGTTTCGGGCACCTGCCATGTGATGAGTTTCGGGCTCGAGCACTGGCATCCCAATCCGGACTTCTTCTTCAAGCCTGGCGCCGGGCCGGTACTGGACATCGGGCCCTATTATGTCGCCAACCTCATCAACCTCATCGGGCCAGTCCGCCGGGTGACGGCGTTCGCCAGCGTGCCACGGGACAAGCGTGAGATCACCAGCGAGCCGCGCCGCGGGCAATTCATCACGGTCGAGACGCCGACGACGATCCATGCCGTTCTGGAATTCCACAATGGCGCGCTCGTCACACTCGGCGCTTCGTGGGATGTCGAGGCCCATGACCACCGGAACATGGAAATCTATGGAACCGACGGCACGCTGTTTGTGCCCGATCCTAATTTCTTTGGTGGTGAGTTGATTCTGGCTCGGCGAAACGGGGTCCGCGAAACGGTCGAGCCCTGGAAGCATCCACTGGGCGTGCCCAATTGGGAGCGCCCCAGCGGGCCACCCTTTGCCAACTACCGGACTGCGGGGCTGGCGGACATGATGCTGGCCATAGAGGCGGGCCGCAAGCCGCGCTGTTCGCTCGAGACGACGTTGCACGGCGTCGACATCATGACCTCGATCCTCAAATCCGCCGAACTCGGTAAGGCGATCGAGCTGACGACGACCTGTGAGCGTCCCGATGCGCTCGGTCCCGTGGAGGCTCAGTCACTTCTCGTCTGACCGGTCAAGTTTGGTGGGGGGAGGTGCCGCGGCGCGTTGGGGGACGCGCCGCGGCACACTTTTTGAAGTTGGCACCGGCTTGACACCAGTGCCGGGCACGATATCGTGAAAACGTTTTCATGTGACTTACGTACGTCATGTGCCGCCTGGGGAGGTGTGACAACGCAACCGGCCAATTTCGTGTCCCGCCTGGAGCGGGTGCGGTTCTGGCGCGGTAGCATCCGTTCGGGCCGCCTTGTGCGGACCACATCATTGATTTTCGAGTTTGAGAGCAGCTGAAGTGGATATCCACTCGTGCCTCGAACGCTCTAGCGGAGGACATTCATGCGGACACTGAAGGGGCCTGCGATTTTTCTGGCGCAGTTTGCGGGCGATGCGGCGCCGTTCGACACGTTGGACAACATCTGCGGCTGGGCCGCGAGCCTGGGCTACAAGGGGGTGCAGATCCCGAGTTGGGTTTCGGGCTACATCGACCTCAAGAAGGCGGCGGAATCAAAGACCTATGCCGAAGAGCTCAAGGGTATCGCGGGCAGGCACGGGATCGAGATCACCGAACTTTCGACGCATCTGCAGGGCCAGCTTGTCGCGGTACATCCGGCCTATGACACCGCGTTTGACGGCTTTGCGGCGCCCGAAGTGCGCGGTAATCCCAAGGCGCGGCAGGAATGGGCGGTCCAGCAGCTCAAATATGCCGCCAAGGCTTCGCAGAATCTGGGGCTGACCGAGCACGCGACCTTCTCGGGCGCGCTGGCCTGGCCCTATGTCTATCCCTGGCCGCAGCGCCCGGCAGGGCTGATCGAGGAGGCGTTCGACGAGCTTGCGCGCCGCTGGACGCCGATTCTCAATGCGTTCGACGAGGCGGGTGTGGATGTCTGCTACGAAATCCATCCCGGCGAGGATCTGCATGACGGGATCAGCTACGAGATGTTCCTCGAGCGCGTGAACAATCACCCCCGCGCCAACCTTCTCTACGATCCGAGCCACTTCGTGCTCCAGCAGCTCGATTATCTCGACTATATCGACATCTATCACGAGCGCATCCGGATGTTCCACGTCAAGGACGCCGAGTTCAACCCGACTGGGCGGCAGGGCGTTTATGGCGGGTATCAGGGCTGGGTGCAGCGGGCCGGGCGCTTCCGCTCGCTGGGCGATGGGCAGGTGGATTTTGCCGCGATCTTCTCGAAACTCGCCGCCTATGATTTTGCCGGCTGGGCGGTGCTCGAATGGGAATGCGCGCTCAAGCATCCCGAGGATGGCGCCCGCGAGGGTGCGGAGTTCATTGCCAACCACATCATCCGGGTGACGGAAAAGGCTTTCGACGACTTTGCGGATGCGGGCACCGACAAGGCCGCCAACCGCAAGATGCTTGGGCTGGATTAGAGCGTTTCCAGCAAAAGTGGATACCACTTTTGTGGTTCGGGAACGCGACCAGGAATAGGGAGTAAGACCGATGGCAGAAAACGGACAGCGCCCCATCCGGCTCGGCATGGTGGGCGGGGGCACGGGGGCCTTTATCGGCTATGTGCACCGCATCGCCTCGCGGCTCGATGGCGATTATCAACTGGTTGCCGGCGCGCTTTCCTCGCGGCCCGAGGTGGCGCGCGAGAGCGGGAGGAATCTCGGGCTCGCCGAGGACCGCATCTATACCGACTTCAATGAAATGGCGCGGATCGAAGCAGCGCGGGAGGACGGGATCGAAGCGGTCGCCATCGTCACGCCCAACCACATGCATTTTGCGCCCGCCAGGGCGTTTCTCGAAGCCGGCATTCACGTCATCTGCGACAAGCCACTGACCTCGACCCTTGAGGATGCTTATGCGCTTCAAAAGGTGCAGCCGAAAAATGGTGCAAAGTTCCTCCTGACCCACAATTACACCGGCTATCCTCTGATCCGGCAGGCGCGGGAGCTGGTGGCGTCGGGGGCGCTGGGCAAAATCCGGGTCGTGCAGGTGGAATATCCGCAGGACTGGCTGACCGAGCCGGCGGATGAGGACAACAAACAGGCTTCATGGCGCACCGATCCGGCGCGGTCGGGGGCCGGGGGCTGTATCGGAGATATCGGCACCCACGCCTATAACCTTGCCCGCTATGTGACCGGTCTCAGGACCGAAGCCGTCTCGGCGGACCTCACCGCCTTCGTTCCGGGCCGCAAGCTCGACGACAATGTGCACATCATGCTGCGCTTTGAGGGCGGCGCCAAGGGCATGCTGTGGGCTTCCCAGGTTGCCGTAGGCAATGAGAACGGGCTGCAGCTTCGCGTCTATGGCGAGAAGGCGGGCCTTGAGTGGCGGCAGGATAACCCCAATTACATGTGGTACACCGAATTCGGAAAGCCCAAGCAGCTCTTGACTCGCGGCGGCGCCATCGATGCGCCCCCCGCCGCCTCCATGGGCATCCGCATCCCCACAGGGCACCCCGAAGGCTATCTCGAAGCCTTCGCTACCCTCTACAGCCAGTTCGCCGCCATCATCCGCGGTGAGGGCAAGGATTACGAAGGCCTCCTGCCCACGCTCGACGATGGCGTCGAGGGCATGGAATTCATCATGGCCTCGGTAAAGTCGAGCGAGAACGACAGCAGGTGGACGAAACTGGGCGCTTAGCCGGTTTCGGCCAACCTCTCCCTGTACACCGATGTCACCCCGGGATTTATTCCCGGGGTCCAGTGCCAAAGCTGCCAAAAACACGGATGCGCTGAGGGGTCGCCGCTCTGGATTCCGGCAATAAATGCCGGAATGACACGGGAGCGTTTGGCGAGTGCTCTCTACTCCAAATCCACCGGCACTTCGACCACGCCCTTGCGCGTCGCGGCCAGTGCCAGCCTTCCGTGCTTGATGGCAAGCGCCTTCTCACCAAACAGCTTCCGCCGCCAGCCCTTGAGGGCAGGAACGTCCGCGTCGTCGTTGAGCACGATGGCGTCGATATCGTCCGACGATGCGATGATGCGGGTCGCTACGCCGTTGCGGTCGGCGACGGACTTGAGGAGGACCCGCAGGAGGTCCCCGATCGCTCCCTTGGGTGAGGGGCCGCGCGGCCGTTCGATCACCTTTGGAAGCGTCGATTTGTCCATGGCCTCGACGGTCTTGATGACCTCGATGATCTCGGAGGCGGCAGAGGAACGGCCATAGCCGCGCGGCACGGCGCGCAGCTTTTCGAAGGCGTCGGGGCTGGTTGGGCGCTGGATGGCCAGTTCGGCAACCGCATCATCCTTCAGAATGCGGCTGCGTGGCTGATCATTGCTCTGCGCCTTGCGCTCTCGCCAGGCGGCGAGAGCCTGCAACGCTGCGAGATCGCGCGGACGGTTGACCTTGGCCTTGATCCGCTTCCATGCATCCTCGGGCTTGACGACATAGGTGTCCACGCTCTCGAGGATGGCCATTTCATCGCGCACCCAATCCCAGCGGCGCGCCTTGCCGATCTCGTCGCGCAGGTTGGCGTAGATGTTGCGCAGGTGGGTGACGTCGGCGAGCGCATAGGCGAGCTGCTTGTCCGAGAGCGGACGCGCCGACCAGTCCGTAAAGCGGGAGCTCTTGTCGATCTGCTCGCCCACAACCGAGCGCACCAGATTGTCGTAGGAAATGGAATCGCCGTGTCCGCACACGCTCGCCGCGATCTGCGTATCGAACAGCGGCGTCGGGACCACGCCGAAGAGCTTGACGAAAATCTCTATGTCCTGCCGCGCGGCGTGAAAAACCTTGGTGACGTGGTCGTCGGCCAGAAGGGCGGCGAAGGGTTCGAGATCGAGACCTTCGGCGAGCGGGTCGATGATGACGGCGCGCTCGGGGGTCGCGGCCTGGATGAGGCAGAGCCTGGGCCAGTAAGTCGTTTCGCGGAGGAATTCGGTATCTACGGTAACGAAGTCGTAGTTGGCTGCATCCTTGCAGAACGCGGCGAGGGCCTGCGTCTTGGTGATGACCTGCATAGGGTTATTGTTTCTTGAGGTTGGATCGCATGGTTACCGGTTTCCTAACAGGTTGAAGCCGCTTGGCAAAGGGCTTAAAAGCCCTCTCACGCTTGACATTTCAGGCGCGTCATGCGCTTTTCCGGCACGAATTTTCCCTCACTTCTTGGAAAGACTTCCGATCATGCATCGCTACCGTTCGCACACCTGCGCCCAGCTCACCAGGGGCGATGTGGGGCAGAATGCCCGGCTTTCGGGATGGGTGCATCGTATCCGCGATCATGGTGGGCTGCTGTTTATCGACCTGCGCGACCATTACGGGCTGACCCAGTGTGTGGTCGATCCCGATTCCCCGGCCTTCAAGCTGGCAGAGACGGTTCGCGCGGAATGGGTCATCCGCGTGGATGGCGAGGTGAAGGCGCGTACGCCCGAGACGGTCAACAAGAACCTGCCCACGGGGGAGGTCGAAGTCTTCATCCGCGAGATCGAGGTTCTGGGCAAGTCGGCCGAGCTTCCGTTGCCGGTGTTCGGGGAACCCGACTACCCGGAAGACACACGCCTGCGCTACCGGTTCCTGGACCTGCGGCGCGAGACGCTGCACGCCAATATCGTCAAGCGTACCAGGATCATCGCCTCGATGCGCCGCCGCATGACAGAGATCGGGTTTGGCGAATATGCCACGCCGATTCTTACCGCGTCCTCGCCCGAAGGCGCACGCGACTTCCTCGTGCCGAGCCGGATTCATCCGGGCAAGTTCTTTGCGCTGCCGCAGGCGCCACAGCAGTATAAACAACTGCTTATGGTTGCCGGTTTTGACCGCTATTTCCAGATCGCGCCGTGCTTCCGCGACGAGGACCCGCGCGCCGACCGCCTGCCGGGCGAGTTCTACCAGC